>JAZQID010000033.1:0-13001 GCA_045540915.1 Acutalibacteraceae bacterium | reverse complement strand
CCAAGGAGGTGGAGAGATATTTTGTCTTCCTAAGACCGCTTGGCCTCCGACTTCCTGAGCATCTCGAGCTATGCGTCGAGCAGCCCTTCGACTACCTTGATAAAATTCGCCACGCAGGCTCCATCTTTATGGGTCGCTATTGCCCCGAGGCCCTCGGCGACTACCTTGCAGGACCCAACCACACCCTGCCCACAGGCGGAACCGCCAAGTTTTCGAGTCCGCTCTCGGTCGACGACTTCGTCAAGAAGACCCAGTACACCTATTACACTCGCGAGGCGCTTGAAAGGGTCGCGCAGGACGTTGCCTATTTTGCTCAGGCAGAGGGACTTACCGCCCACGCCAAAAGTGCCGTAATACGCACAGAGGAGAATGAAAAATGAGCCGCTTTTTAAGTAAAAAGCACGCATCTCTTGTGCCCTACACTCCGGGCGAACAGCCCAAGGGCACACCCTTTATCAAACTTAATACCAACGAATCACCCTTTCCGCCTTCACCCCTTGCGGTAAAGCTGGCACGTCAGGCGTCGGCCGATCTGCACCTCTATTCCGACCCCGAGTGCCGCGATCTGCTTGAGGTAGCGAGCGGCTGTTTCGGTGTAGCGAAGGAGAATCTTATCTTCACAAACGGCAGTGACGAGGTGCTCAACTTTGCCTTTCAGGCTTTTTGTGACGACGAGCACCCCGCTGTCTTTGCCGACATAACCTACGGCTTTTATTCGGTCTTTGCTCAACTCAACGGCGTGCCCTATGAGACCATACCGCTTAAAGATGACTTTTCTATCAACGTCGAGGACTACGTCGGTATAAACAAGAACGTCTTTATCGCCAACCCCAACGCGCCGACGGGACTTGCCTTGCCCCTTTCGGACATTGAGCGCATCGTCAGCTCCAACCCCGACAACGTCGTTGTCATCGACGAGGCCTACGTCGATTTCGGTGCCGAAAGTGCCGTCAGCCTTATTGACCGATACGATAATCTGCTGGTCACCCAGACCTTTTCAAAATCGCGCTCAATGGCAGGCGCTCGTCTCGGCTTCGGCATCGGTTGCGCAAAGCTTATAAAGGACCTGCACACCGTAAGGTATTCCACCAACCCCTACAACGTCAACCGTATGACTATGGCGGCGGGCATCGGTGCCTTGCTTGACGATGCCTACTTCGTCAATAACTGCAAGGCTATCGCCGACAACCGCGCTTGGACGACCGAACGGCTGAGAAACCTCGGATTTAACGTGCTTGACTCGATGACCAACTTCGTTTTCGCCGAATCGCCTGTCATCGACGGCAAGAGCCTTTACCTGAAACTGCGCGAAAAGGGCATTCTGGTGCGCCATTTTGACACCGACCGCCTGCGCAATTTTAACCGCATCACTGTTGGAAGTGCAGAGCAGATGCAGGCACTTATCGATGCCATCCAAAGCATATTGGAGGAAGTAAAATGAGAAAAAGTGAGATCAAGCGCACCACCGCCGAAACCGATATCAAGCTCTTTATCGACCTTGATGGAAGCGGAAAAAGCGAGATAGATACGGGCTGCGGTTTTCTTGACCATATGCTGACCCTCTTTGCCAAGCACGGTCGCTTTGACCTTTCGGTCTATTGCAAGGGGGATACTCAGGTCGACTACCACCACACCGTTGAGGATATCGGCATTGCACTCGGCACCGCCTTCAACGAGGCGCTCGGAGATAAAAAGGGAATCGAGCGCTACGGCGATACCATTCTGCCGATGGACGAGGCGCTTTTGCTGACTGCGGTCGACCTTTCGGGCCGCGCCTTTCTCGGTTACGTAATGCCTATCCCTACCGAAAAGGTGGGCGACTTCGACACCGAATTGGTGGAGGAGTTTTGGCTCGGCTTTGTGCGAAACGCCGCCTGCACCCTGCATATCCGCATGCTTGCGGGAAGCAATTCACACCACATCATTGAGGGTGCCTTCAAATCTGCGGCACGCTCCCTTCGCAAAGCGGTCAGGATCGACCCTGACTTCGCAAACGAGATCCCGTCGACAAAAGGAGTACTGTAATGATAGCGATCGTAGACTATGGCGTCGGCAACCTGTTTTCGCTTAAGAGTTCCTTTGACGCCATCGGTCAGGAGGTAACCGTCACCGCCGACAAAGAGGTCATCAGAGGGGCTGACAAGATTTTGCTCCCCGGTGTCGGAGCCTTTGAAGACGCGGCTAAAAAGCTTCGCGACTGCGGACTTGATACCGTAATTAAAGAGGAGGTCGCAAAGGGCAAGCTTCTTTTAGGCATCTGCCTCGGTATGCAGCTTTTGTTCGAGAAAAGCTATGAGTACGGCGAGCATGACGGACTGGGACTTATATCGGGAGCGGTGCGTCCTATCGCCAACGTAATACCCGACGGGTACAAGATTCCGCACATCGGCTGGAACGCTTTGAACATTACCAGACCCTCTCCGATATTCAGCCTTATTAACGAGGGCGACTGCGTGTATTTCGTCCATTCCTACTATGCCGCCGAATGTGATGACTCGGTCATAGCCACCTCGGAGTACGGTGCGCCGCTTACCGCCGCCGTGCAGAACAAAAACGTCTTCGGCTGTCAGTTCCACCCTGAAAAGAGCGGTGAGGTCGGCCTGAAGATACTCAAGGCATTTGCGCAACTGAAGGAGGAAGAGATATGCTGATATATCCTGCTATCGACCTGTTTGAAGGCAAGGCGGTGCGCCTCTTCAAAGGGGACTATAAGCAGATGACCGTCTATAGTGAAAATCCTCCCGAAATCGCCGAGAACTTCGCGTCAAAGGGTGCGACCCATATGCACATCGTTGACCTTGAAGGCGCAAAGGACGGCACTACGCCCAACTTTGAAACTGTCCTCAGGATAAAGCAGACCTCGGGGCTTTTCTGTGAGGTAGGTGGCGGCATACGCAGTATGGAGACTGTTGACCGCTACCTCTCAAACGGCATCGACCGAGTGATTCTCGGCACCGCCGCCGTAACCGAGGCAGGCTTTGTTGAAAAGGCGGTCAACGCCTATGGTGAAAGGATTGCGGTGGGCATTGACATAAAGGACGGAATGGTGGCCATCAAGGGCTGGACCGAGAAATCCGACCTGACCGCCTTCGATTTTTGCAAGCGTATGCAGGATATCGGTGTCAAGACCCTGATTTGCACCGACATTTCAAAGGACGGCGCGATGAAGGGCACCAACCACGAGCTTTACAGCGAGCTGATGCGCCGCTTCGATATGGATATCATCGCATCGGGCGGTGTGTCGGGCATCGAGGATATAAAGCGCCTTCGCAAAGAGAATCTCTACGGCGCCATCATCGGCAAGGCCTACTACATCGGTGCCATCGACCTGAGCCAAGCGATAGAGGTGGCAAAATGATAACAAAGAGAATAATTCCCTGCCTTGACGTAAGGGACGGCAGGGTGGTAAAGGGTGTCAACTTTGAAGGGCTCAGAGACGTGTCCTCGCCCGTAGCCCTCGCCGAATACTATTCGTCCTGCGGTGCCGACGAGCTTGTTTTCTACGACATCACCGCCTCAAGCGACGGCCGAAAGCTTTTCACCGACATCCTGCGCGAAACGGCCAGCAAGGTGTTCATACCCCTGACGGTAGGCGGTGGAATAAACACCGTCGAGGACTTTGATAGGGTGCTCAAATGCGGCGCTGACAAGGTCAGCGTCAACTCGGGTGCCATCCGCAACCCCGACCTTATCGGGCAGGCCGCCAAGCAGTACGGCGACCAGTGTGTCGTTTTGTCGGTCGATATCAAGCGTGTCGACGGCGTCTTCCGCGTCTTTGCCAAGGGAGGCAGAGAAAACACCGGCATCGAGGCGATCGAATGGATAAAGCGATGCGTTTCCAACGGAGCAGGCGAGGTGGTCGTCAACTCCATCGATACCGACGGAGTCAAAAACGGCTTTGACCTTGAAATGCTCGAAGCAGTCTGCAACGCCGTGTCGGTTCCCGTCATCGCATCGGGCGGCGCGGGCAAGATAGAGGATTTCATCACCCTCTTTGAGCGGCTTCCCAGGGTTGACGCAGGACTCGCCGCATCCATCTTCCATTTCGGAGAAGTAAAGATTTCCGACCTCAAAAACGCAATGGCCGAGGCCAACCTTTCGGTAAGGAGATAACGATATGATAAACATTGACCAGCTTAAATTTGACGAAAATGGACTGATCCCTGCCATAGTGGTGGACTCGGTCACAAAGAGGGTGCTTACCCTCGCATATATGAACAGGGAAAGCCTGCAGATCTCGCTTGAGAAGGAACTGACTTGCTTTTGGAGCCGCTCCCGTCAGGAGCTGTGGCTCAAGGGCGACACGAGCGGAAACTATCAGCACATCGTGTCCATAACCGCCGATTGCGATAACGACGCGCTTGTCGTCGTGGTCGAGCCGGACGGCCCTGCCTGCCATAAGGGCACCTTCTCCTGCTTTGAAAATCCTCTTTTCCAAAGTGAAGACAGGCACGAGTTTTCTTACGAGGGCCTGATGGAGCTTATCAGGGGCAGAAAGACCGAAAAGAAGGAAGGCTCCTATACCACCTATCTTTTTGAAAAGGGCCTTGATAAGATACTCAAGAAGGTGGGCGAGGAGAGCACCGAGGTCATTATCGCCGCCAAGTCGGAGGACAAAGCCGAGACTGTATATGAGATAGCCGACCTTGCCTATCACGTAATGGTGCTTATGATCGAAGCAGGCATCAGCCTTGAGGACATCCACAAGGAACTTGCCTCCCGCCACGTAATCGACCACAAGGTCAAGCAGGAGAAGATGACCAAATGATCCGCTCGGATTTTCACCTGCACACCCTTTTCAGCGACGGTAAGAATACCCCTGAGGAAATGGTGCTGGCCGCTATTGAAAAGGGTATGACCGCCATCGGCTTTTCCGACCATTCATACACTGCCTTTGATGAAAGCTACTGTATGCCCTGCGAAAGAGCAGGGGAGTACCGCCGCACCATTGCCGACCTCAAGGAGAGGTATAAGGATAAAATCAAGGTGCTTTGCGGAATTGAGCAGGACTTTTATTCCGATGAGCCGACCGATGACTACGACTATGTCATCGGCTCGGTGCATTACATAAGGGTGGGGGAGGATTACGTCCCCATCGACGAAAGCCCCGAGATACTCGTCAAGGCGGCCGAAAAGCATTTTGGCGGCGATATCTACTGCGTCGTCGAGGAGTATTTCAAGACGGTATCGCAGGTGGTCGAAAGGACCGGCGCCGACATCATCGGCCACTTCGACCTTATTACCAAGTTCAATCGCGATGCAAAGCTTTTTGACGAGCAGTCGGAGCGATATCGCAATGCGGCAGAGTCGGCGTTAAACACCCTGCTGACCCACTCGGTACCCTTTGAGGTCAACACGGGCGGAATGTCGCGCGGCTATACGTCCCACCCCTATCCCTCGCAGGCTTGGATCGATACAATAAGGGAAAATGGCGGCAGGATGGTGCTTTCGAGCGACAGCCATTCCAAAGATAACCTCTGCTACGGCTTTGAAGATTATCAGCATATGTGCGACGTATTTTTGAAATAAGAAAAGCAGTCCCTCGGGCAAAACGGCCCGAGGGGCTGCTTCTTTGTTTGTGTTAAAGGTTTTGAATGTGAAGCCTGTACCCTAAAACCGAAAAAAAGTCCACTTGATAGGGATTTTTTGTTAAAATCGTATCAAAAATCTTAGAAGTTGGTAATCAAACTATTGCAAATTGTAGTTATTTGTGATATAAAAGTAGTAATAACAGCAAAAATCACAGCCTGTCTTATCAGACAAGCTGGTTTTGGCGTAGGGTAAGAGAGTTTTATTTTTATGGCAAAGAAGAAAAGGGAACACCGCCGAAGCTATCTTAACGACTTTAAGCTCAACGCGGCAGGTAAGTATGAGTACTTCGGCAACCATTACAAATGGGATGATCCTGACCGCAGCAGGCGGTCGATGCTGATCCTTGCGTGGTCGGCGGTTGCAGCTTGCTCAGCGGTAACGGTTGCATCAGGCTGTAACACAGCCGCAGGTATGTCCAACACCTTTTATGTGATACTGCCCTACGTGGCGGAGGTCGCATCCCTTTTCAGCGTGGTGTGGGGAGCCTGCCGACTCACCTTCGGGGGAGAACCCCTCAGGGAATACATATATCGCGATACAGTGCCCAAACTTCCGACAAGGAGCCTGTTGGTCGCCATATCCGCCTTGGTCGGACTGGTCTGCTCGGTGGTGTTTATACTTCTCAACGGATTTGAGGGTCAGGTACTGCTTTCGGTGATTCACCTTCTGTCCAAGCTCGCCGTGGCGGCACTTGCAATGTGGATGCGCCGCATCTGGAAGTGCTTCACCTACCGCTGTGATAATTTGAAAAAGGAGCCGACAGAATAACTCGGCTCGAAAAGGGGGCGCCCCCTTTGTTACAATGCATTACATGCATTGTAACAATAACCCTTGACAAAACGGTAAATTCGGGTATCACCCGTCTTTATAAAAATCTATCTATGAGGAGAGATGTAAATGAAAAAGGTTCTTGCTCTTGCGCTTGCAATCATTATGTGCCTCGGCATGTTTGCTGGTTGCAAACCCAACGATGGCGACAAGGATAACAAGGATACTCCCCTTGTCGTTGGCTACAGCCCCTTCAGCAGCAAGTTCTCCCCCTTCTTTGCGGAGACTGCTTACGATCAGGACGTAGCAAGCATGACTGCTATCAGTCTGCTTACCAGTGACCGTACAGGTGCTATCATCATGAATGGTATTAAGGGCGAGACTATCGCCTACAACGGTACCGACTATACCTACAAGGGACCGGCTGATCTGAAGATCACCGCCAACGATGACGGTACAGTCTTCTATGACTTTACTCTTCGTGAGGATATCAAGTTCTCCGACGGTAAGGCGCTGACCGTTGATGACGTCATTTTCTCTATGTATGTTCTGTGTGACCCGACCTATGACGGAAGCTCCACCCTGTTCGCAGTTCCGATCGAGGGTATGAAGGAATACCGCGCAGGTATGACCACACTGTCTAAGTATCTTGTTCAGATCGGCGAAAACAATACCGACTTCAGTATTGTTACCGAAGAACAGCAGACTGCTTTCTGGACTGCTGTTAACGGTGGTATGACCGATTTCGTTCAGGAAATCATAGATTACTGCGTTGATAACGGCTACAACAAAGAAACCGACTCTGTTGCTGCTATAGCAGCTAACTGGGGCTTTACTCTTAAGGCCGATGCTACCCTTAAGGATTTCGTAATGGCCGTCGGTAATGCGTACGATTGGAATTTCTCTGCTATCGAGGCGGAGTCTGCCGGTTCTGCGCTTTCCGATCTGATCGACAAGGAAGTTTACGAGAAGTACCCGACTACTGCTGTAAAATTCGGCGATTCCGCTGAGTCCATCACCGGTATCCAGAAGACCGGCAAGAACAGCCTGCGCGTTGTTCTGACCGAGGTTGACGCTACCGCTATCTATCAGCTCGGCGTTGCAATCTGCCCGCTCCACTACTACGGCGATACCTCTAAGTTTGACTACGAGAACAACAAGTTCGGCTTCGAGAAGGGCGACCTTGCTTCTGTCCGTGCTAAGACCACTAAGCCTCTGGGCGCAGGTCCTTACAAGTTCAAGAAGTTCGAGAACGGCGTTGTTTCCTTCGAGGCCAACGAGAGCTATTTCCTCGGCGCTCCGAAGACCAAGTACATCAACTTTATGGAGACTCAGGAAGCTGATAAGCTTAACGGTGTTACCACCGGTACCATCGACCTGACCGATCCTTCCTTCTCTATCGACACCGTTAAGGCCATCAAGAAGGCCAACGGCGGCGACCTCAACGGCAAGAAGATCACCGTCAACACCGTTGACAACCTCGGATACGGTTACCTCGGCATGAGCGCTAAGCGCGTCAACGTCGGCGGCGATATCGATTCCGACGCTTCCAAGAATCTGCGTAAGGCTTTCGCCACCATCTTCGCAGTATATCGTGACGTTGCCGTTGACTCCTACTACGGCGAGGCTGCAGCCGTCATCAACTACCCCATCTCCAATACTTCCTGGGCAGCACCGCAGAAGACCGATGCCGACTATAAGGTAGCCTTCTCTGTCGATGCAACCGGTAAGGATATCTACACCTCTGATATGGAGACAGAGGATAAGTACGCTGCCGCTAAGGCTGCTGCTCTTACCTTCTTCGAGGCTGCAGGCTACACTGTTGCCGACGGTAAGGTAACTGCCGCTCCTAAGGGCGCTAAGATGGAGTATGAGGTTTGGATCCCCGCTGACGGCGCCGGTGACCACCCCTCCTTTATGATGCTCACTCTCGCTGAGGAAGCTCTTAAAGAGATCGGTATCACCTTGGTCGTTAAGGACCTGACCAACTCCGCTGACCTGTGGACCGGTATTGAGGCTGACAGCGTTGATATGTGGTGTGCCGCTTGGGGCGCAACCGTCGATCCGGATATGTATCAGATCTACTTCTCCGGCAACGGCTCTATGGCTGCCGGCGGTTCCAACTACATGTACGACATCGCTGACGATGAGCTCAATCAGCTTATCCTCGATGCCCGTAAGTCTATGGATCAGTCCTACCGTAAGCAGATGTACAAGACCTGCCTCGACATCGTTGTTGACTGGGCGGTTGAGGTTCCTGTTTACCAGCGTCAGAATGCTATTATCTTCAGCACCGAGCGTATCGATATGGATACCGTAACTCCTGACATCACCACCTTCTACGGATGGATGGCTGAAGTTCAGAACATCGAACTGAAATAATAGTCAAACTGTAAAATTCATATGACTCTGTAAAGGGGTTGCCTTGCGTGCCTTGTGTGCGCAAGGCAACCTTGGACTGTTTTATTGCGGTCCGAATTTTGCACCGATCTATGCGGTTTCTGTGCCTTCACAAGATGCCATTTTCGGTGAAAAGACATTTTGTGAATCTGCAGAAACAGGCAAAACGCAGATTCTCCTGCTGTTAAGCAGGTCAAATTTGAACGGAGGGAAAACCGTGCACAAGTACATAATCAAAAGAATTTTGATATCGGTCGTGATCTTGTTTTTTGTGGCATTCATTCTGTACGCATTGATGCGTTGTCTGCCTACTTCATATATCGAAGCGATCGCGCGTCAGAAATCAATGCAGCCCGGCTCTAAATCATTCGAGGAATGGATGGAGCAGTTAAAGGGAATGTATAATATGGACAAGGGTATCATCGGAGGCTTCTTCGGATGGCTCGGCAGTATGTTCAGGGGCGACTTCGGCGACTCTTGGAAGTGGACTGTCCCCGTTACCGAGAAGTTCAACGATACCGTTTGGCTCTCCTTCATAATGGGAGCAATATCCTTCTTCTTCCAGCTTATAATCGCCATCCCGCTTGGCGTAATCGCCGCAACAAAGCAGTACAGCAAGACCGATTACACCGTTTCGGTGGTCGCCTTGGCGGGTATTTCGTTGCCCACCTTCTTCTTCGCATCACTGCTTAAGTTGCTTTTCTCGGTCAAGCTCGGATGGTTCGACCTTTACGGCCTTGTCGGCAGAGATTACGATATGCTCACCCCGATGGGTCAGTTCCTCGACAAAGCCGAGCATCTTGTGATGCCGATAGTCACCCTCGTCGTTATCGGAATGGGCTCGCTGATGCGCTACACCCGTACCAATATGCTCGAGGTGCTTAACGCCGACTATATCCGTACCGCGCGTGCCAAGGGCCTTTCGGAGAAGAAGGTCATCTATCATCACGCCTTCCGCAACACACTTATCCCCATCGTTACCATCGTCGGCGGCTCTCTGCCGGGACTTTTCTCGGGCGCACTGATTACCGAGACCCTCTTTGCCATCCCCGGTATCGGCTACGCCTCCTATCATTCGATGGTCGGCGGAGATATTCCGTTCTCAATGTTTTATTTAGTATTTATCGCCGTGTTGACCTTGGCAGGAAACCTGATTTCCGACATACTCTATGCCACCGTTGACCCGCGTGTCCGCATCGCGTAAGGGAGGGGGAGAAAAATGAATAACAAGGATATTCAGAATCAGCCGCCCCTGCGCGTTAACAATGTGCCCGAGGCTTCGGTAAGGCACAACGTCGACAAGAAGATGGAGAAGATGAAGGGCAACGAGCCTTCCAAAAACAACGGCCCTGAAAAGTATTCTCTTAACGACGACCGACGTGTAAAGGTGCTTTCTCCGACCGCTCTGGTCACCAAGCGCTTCTTCCGTAACCGCCTTGCAGTTACCGGTCTTGTCGTGCTTTTGGTAATGTTCCTTTTCTCCTTTGTCGGAGGACTCGTATCCCCCTACGGACAGGATGAGAAGTTCTATCGCATTGATATGCAGAGAAAGGACTACGCAGGCGTAGTTCACAACACCGAGTTCCGCTACACCGTCAATGATGCGGAGCGTTTCACCGGTGTCGTTCAGGCCCAGACCCTGCTCGCTATTCAGAAGAATAACGCGGAGTTTACCTACCGCGATGTAACCTACAAGCTGGTTAAAGACGCCGACAATCTCTATTCGGTCTATGTCGGCGAGGATTTGATAGGCATCGCAAATAAGGAGCTTGTCAGCTCGTCTACCAGCAACGACGCATTCTCCTTTGCTTTCACCTATGATGCACTCAAGGCCCGCGTTTCAGGCGCAGAGAGCTTCACTTCCGAGGGCAAGGAGTACACTATGGATGCCGACGGAGTCGTTTTTGAAAACGGAACCGAGATTGCCTACGTCAGCGCATATATCGTTCGCGCTGTTATGCCCGACGTTTTCCTGACCCGCGACTTCAAGAATCAGCTTGTTGCCGCCGTTGAAAATAAGTCGGAGGAGTTCACCTACACCGACGAAAAGGGCGAGACTGCTGAGTACACCCTTAAGTATGACGCCGCTAACAAGTCTTGGGCGGTCAAGCAGGAGATCGAGACCACCGTCTTCGACACCTACTCCGCACCCAGCAAGGAGCATTGGCTCGGCACCGACCGAAACGGTATGGATATGCTGACCCGTTTGATGTACGGCGGACGTGTTTCCCTGATAATCGGCTTCATCGTCGTTATCATTGAAACGGTGCTCGGCGTTATCCTCGGCGGCATTTCAGGCTACTTCGGAGGATGGGTCGACAACCTCATTATGCGTATAGTCGATGTATTCTACTGCATCCCCTCGATGCCGATCATCATCATACTCGGTGCCGCGATGGATGCCGCAAACCTTGAATCGCAGATACGAATGCTGTACCTGATGCTGATATTGGGCTTCCTCGGATGGCCCGGAATTGCCCGTCTTGTCCGCGGACAGATACTCTCTTTGCGCGAGCAGGAGTTTATGACCGCGACCGAGGCCTGCGGTGTGCGTGTATCCCGCCGCATCTTCCGCCACCTGATACCCAACGTCATACCTCAGCTTATCGTTACCTGCACGATGGGACTCGGCAGCACCATCATTACCGAGGCGACCTTGTCCTATCTCGGACTTGGTGTTCGATTCCCGTTTGCCTCTTGGGGTAACATCATCAACGACGTAAACGATACTTTCGTATTGAGTAACTATTGGTTTATATGGATCCCCGCAGGAGTGCTTTTGCTTGCCACCGTTCTGGCATTCAACATTGTCGGTGACGGCCTGCGCGATGCATTTGACCCGAAGATGAAACGCTAAAGGAAAGGAGGAAGTATTTATGCAAACAAAGAGATCCGAAAAGAAAAAGCCCGAAGGATACCTTTCTGCAAAGGAATCCCGCAGGATCTCGCGCGAAAATCGCAAGATCACTAACGCGCTTGAAAAACAGTATAAGCGTAAGAACGTGCCCGAAAGCGAGTATCTGACTCAGATGAAGGATACCGCCAACGCACTTGAGATAGACAATCTGCAGACCTACTTCTTCACCGACGTCGGCACCGTCAAGGCGGTCGACGGCATCTCCTTCGAGGTCCCCGCAGGAAAGACGGTCGGCGTTGTCGGCGAGTCGGGTTGCGGAAAATCGGTCACCAGCCTTTCTATAATGCAGCTTTTACAGCGTCCTCAGGGACAGGTTGTCGGCGGAGAAATTCGCCTTAACCTCGGCGACAAGGCCTACGATATCACCAAGACTCCTATCGAAGCGATGCAGCATCTGCGCGGCAACTTCATTTCTATGATCTTTCAGGAGCCGATGACCAGCCTTAACCCCGTCTTCCGTATCGGCGCTCAGGTCGATGAGGTCATCGAGCTTCACGACGGCAAGAATATGAGCAAGCAGGAGATAAAGGAGCGCACCATCGAGCTTCTTGAGATGGTTGGAATCGCTAACAGCGAGGGCGTCTACCGTATGTATCCGCACGAGCTTTCGGGCGGAATGCGTCAGCGTGTTATGATCGCTATGGCGCTTGCCTGCAACCCCAAGCTTATCATCGCCGACGAGCCTACTACCGCTCTCGACGTTACCATTCAGGCGCAGATACTCGATCTGTTGCAGAGCCTTAAGGACCGCATCAACTCGTCCATTATGCTCATCACCCACGACCTCGGAGTTATTGCCGAAATGGCCGACTACGTCGTGGTTATGTACGCAGGCAGAGTTATCGAAAAGGGAACCGCGCAGGAGATCTTTGAAAATCCTGCCCATCCCTACACCATCGGACTGATGGCATCCAAGCCGGTCGTCGGCAAAGAGGTCGACAAGCTTTATTCCATTCCCGGCAAGGTGCCTAACCCCGTCAATATGCCTAACTATTGCTACTTCAAGGACCGCTGTGAGATGTGTGTCGAAGGTTGCGAGGGTGCATATCCCTGCGAGATCAGCCTATCCGATACCCACAAGGTCTCTTGCTACCGCTTTTATGACAAGAAGGAGGGTGAAGCTCAATGAGCAAGGAAAACTTAGTTATCGAAAACAACTTCACCCCCGTCAAATATGATCCGCAGTACATTTTGCAGGTCAACGAGCTCAAGAAGTATTTCCCCATCAAAGGCGGAATGTTCTCCCACACCGTCGGTTACGTCAAGGCGGTCGACGGAGTAACCTTCAACCTCAAGCGCGGAACTACGATGGGCCTTGTCGGTG
>JAZQID010000032.1:0-6023 GCA_045540915.1 Acutalibacteraceae bacterium | reverse complement strand
GCTCATCCCCCACTATCAGACCGTTTACGTGGTCGACTACCGCTATTATTCAGGCAGTCTTGTTGAACTTGTAAAGAACAACTCGGTCAGCGACGTTATCTTCCTCAACAATATATCGGCTACTCGTGCTTCATCCCTTGTGGGATATCTTGAAAAGCTCATCAACAGATAACAAAATTTATCAGGATACACGCGAAAAATGTGTATCCTGATTTTTTATTGGTTATTTTAGATTGAAATGCAGATGATAATTTGATATAATAGATATAATATCCTGTCTGGAGGAAAAACAATGAGAAAAACCAAAATTATATGCACAATCGGTCCTGCCTGTGACAACGAGGAGACCCTTATCGCTATGTGCAAGGCGGGCATGAACGTTGCCCGTCTCAACTTCTCCCACGGAACTCACGAGGACCATAAGCAGAAGATCGACCTTATCAAAAGGGTCAGAGAACGACTTCAGCTTCCTATTGCAATAATGCTTGATACAAAGGGACCCGAATACCGCATCGGAACCTTCCAAAACGGAAAGGTTACTGTAAACGACGGTGACACTTTTACCTTCACGACCGATGATATTATCGGTGACAGCAGTCGCGTTTCGGTCAGCTACAAGGGCCTCATAGATGAGTTGTCGGTCGGCGACAAGATACTCGTCAACAACGGCATAATCGTTTTTGAAGTCCGTCAGCTCAACGGCAACAATGCCGTTTGCGAGGTTATTGCGGGCGGCGAGCTTTCCAATCGCAAGAGTATGAGTTTTCCCGACAAGGTGTTGCACCAAGACTACCTGAGCGAACAGGATAAAAAAGACTTGATTTTCGGCATCGAAAACGACGTCGACTTTATCTCCTGCTCCTTTGTTTCCTGCAAGCAGGATATGGTGGATATCAAGACCTTCGTTAAGGAAAACGGCGGCAGTGATATCGATTTTATCGCTAAGATCGAGAACCGTTCGGGTGTTGACAATATCGAAGATATAGCGGCCGAATGTGACGGAATTATGATCGCTCGAGGCGACCTTGGAGTTGAGATACCCTTTATCGAGCTTCCTGCGGTACAAAAACTGCTTATAACCAAATGCCGCCTGCTCGGCAAGCGGGTCATCACCGCTACCGAGATGCTCGAATCAATGATTCACAATCCCCGTCCAACCCGTGCCGAGATCTCGGACGTTGCAAACGCGGTATACGACGGCTCGAGCGCGGTTATGCTTTCAGGCGAAAGTGCAACGGGTAAATACCCTGTTCAAACAGTACAGACTATGGCTGAGATCGTTGAGGAGACCGAGAAAAACATCAACTATATCAAGAGGCTGGCAAACTCCGAGTTCAAGATCCGCAACCGAGTTGACGCTATCTCCCACGCCGCCTGCGGTATGGCCATCGACATCAACGCCAAAGGCATCATCGTCTGCTCCCGTTCGGGTATGACGGCGAGAATGGTGTCGCGTTTCCGTTGCCCCATCGACATCGTCGGTATGACCACCAGCGTTAAGGCTTGGTACAAGCTTGCTCTCTCTTGGGGTGTCACGCCGGTGCTGAGCGAGCATTTTGACTCGACCGACGTCCTCTTTTACCACGCGACTGCTGCAGCCAAAAAGCACCTCAACCTCAAGACAGGCGACAGCGTACTCATCACAGGAGGCATTACAAACGGCAAGTCGGGCAACACAAATCTTATAAAGGTTCAGGACATCTGAGAATAGACAAAGCGCAGATACGGCAAGTATCTGCGCTTTCAATATTGCTCACAACGGTCGACTGCCGTAACGGTTAAAAGGTCACCGCTGACCGTAAAGTGAATATCAAAATCGGCAAATAGCATATGGTAATCGTTTGGCTCGGTTTGATAAGACGGGCGCGGGTCGTCGGCAAGGCAATCGATGGCCGCTTGACGCTTATCGAAAGGCAAAATTTGGAGCAGTTCCTGCGGGAAATCCACCTGCAAGCGATGGTCGCGGTTTTCCTCGCCGTATCCGCCGTTTGCATCGGGATGGGCATCGGCATATGGCAAGTAGGGCTTGATATCATAGATAGGAGTACCGTCCAAGAGGTCGACACCCGAAACGATAAGCACAGTGCCGTCGGTTTTAGTCTTTTCCACCCTTTCAAACTTAACGCAGGACAGACCAATGGAGTTTGGCCTGAAGGGTGAACGGCTGGCAAAGACGCCGACCCGCTTGTTACCGCCAAGTCTCGGTGGACGGACTGTCGGCGACCAGTTTTCGCGATGCGCCTCGGAGAAATCGAACAGCAACCACAGATGAGAGAAATCCTCGATGCCGCGCAAGGCCTCGGGATCGCGAAACTCAGGCACAAACACGATCTTCCCCTCAAGTGCAGGCGCGCGGCCGCTTTGACGCGGAATACCGAACTTCTCCTTGAAGTCGGTGCTTATATATGCTATCGGACGAATTTCCATATACTTTCTCCTTAAACTTTCTAATTCTATAATACCTCTTGCGACCCAATTAGTCAACAAACCTGCCGTCATTTGTAAAAATATTCAACCGATAAATGTATCATTTATGGTTGCATTTGGACTATAAAATCTGTTATAATTTTAAGAAGAGGTGAGAATTATGGAGATAGTTCTGCTCACAGCCTTAGGTGTAGGCGGTGCATCGGTTATCGGTGCGCTGTTTGGCTTTGTTTTTAAGAAAACGGGACACCGCTTCAGCGATATAATCCTATCCTTCGCGGCTGGCGTTATGCTTGCTGCAGCCGTTGTGGGACTTGTGTTGCCGTCTCTTGAATACGGCGGTAAATACGCACTGCTCATTACCGTTGCCGGTGTCTTCTGCGGTGCATTCTGTGTCAACCTTATTGACAAGGTGGTTCCCCACCTACATAGAATGACCGGCGTAGACCAAGAGGCACATCCTGAAAGGCAACAGCAGTTGAATAAGGTGCTGCTTTTCGTCGTTGCGATCGCGATACATAATCTGCCTGAGGGACTTGCCGCAGGTGTCGGCTTCGGCACAGGCAACACCGCTGAGGCGCTGACCATCGCAGGCGGTATCGCGCTGCAAAACATCCCCGAGGGTATGGTCATAATCGCACCGATGCTCAACGCAGGTATAAGTCACTGCAGAGCCTTCCTGATCGCGATGATCACGGGAGTTGTTGAGGTGGTCGGCACCCTGCTCGGCTATTTTGCCGTTACCATATCGGGTGCTATACTTCCCTTTGCTCTTGCCTTTGCAGGCGGCACGATGCTATATGTCATCAGCGACGAGATGATACCCGAGACCCACGCTCACGGATGTGAACGAGGCGCGACCTATTCTCTGCTTGCAGGATTTTGCCTTATGTTAGTTTTTGATGTTCTATTCGGATAAAAAGGAGTATGAAAAATGATTACCAATGATATCAAATATGTCGGCGTAAACGACCGCGACATCGACCTTTTTGAAGGTCAGTACATCGTTCCCAACGGAATGGCATATAATTCGTATGTTATTGAGGATGAAAAGATCGCCGTAGTCGATTCGGTCGACGCCCGATTTGCTAATGAGTGGCTTTGCAATATCAGAAATTTGCTCGGTGACAGGGCGCCCGATTACCTTATCGTTCAGCATATGGAGCCCGACCATTCGGCCAACGTCAACACCTTTGCTAATGAGTACCCCAACGCGACTATCGTTGCTACCGATAAGGCCTTTTTGATGATGAACAAATTCTTCGGCACCGATTATTCCGACCGCAGAATAGTTGTCAAGCAGGGCGACACCCTTTCCCTCGGCAATCATAACCTTACCTTCTGCACCGCACCGATGGTCCATTGGCCCGAGGTTATGATGACCTACGACAGCACCGACAAGGTCCTCTTCTCTGCCGACGCATTCGGCAAGTTCGGTGCACTCGATGCTGACGAGGACTGGGCCTGCGAGGCGCGCCGTTACTACTTCGGCATCGTCGGCAAGTACGGAGTTCAGGTGCAGGCTGTGCTCAAAAAGCTGAGTGGCATTTCGGTTGATATCATCTGCCCCCTGCACGGGCCTGTGCTTAGTGACAACCTGCCCTACTATCTTGACTTGTACAACACTTGGTCCTCTTACGGCGTTGAAAGCGACGGCGTAGTTATTTGCTACACCTCGGTTTACGGCAACACCAGGAAGGCAGTTGAGCTGCTCAGAACTGAGCTTGAAGCGGCCGGCTGTGCGAAGGTCGCCGTTAACGACCTTGCAAGGTGTGATATGGCTGAAGCAGTCGAGGACGCATTCCGTTACGGCAAGGTGGTACTTGCCACCACCACCTACAACGCTGACATCTTCCCCTTTATGCGTGAATTCTTGCACGAGTTGACCGAGCGCGGATATAAAAACCGCCTTGTCGGAATCATCGAAAACGGCAGTTGGGCACCGACGGCCGCAAAGGTTATTAAGAAGCACTTTGAAAACAGCAAAGACATCACCTTCACTGACACTACGGTTACAATAAACTCTGCCGTAAACGAAAACACCATCGCTCAGATCAAGGCGTTGGCAGAAGAAATTTGCAAGAAATAATCGAGGTATTACTATGCTTTGGTCTTTGTTCATAACCTTCTTCAAGATCGGGCTTTTCACCTTCGGCGGCGGATATGCTATGATCGCCAACATCCGCGAGATCGTTGTTGAAAAATTGGGTTGGCTCAACGAGGATGAGCTTTTGCAGGTCATCACCATCGCAGAGTCAACTCCGGGTCCGATTGCGATAAATTTGGCAACCTACGTGGGATATAAGAAAAAGGGCGTGTTGGGCAGCGCGATGGCTACGCTTGGCGTTGTGCTCCCGTCCCTTATCATAATCTACACGATATCCCTTTTCCTCGATGCCTTTATGGCCAACAAATATGTTGCCTACGCTTTTGTAGGCATAAAGTGCGGAGTTGCCTTCCTTATTCTCAAAGCGGGTATGACTATGTTTGCGAAGTTAGAGAAGAAGCCCCTGCCAATGATAATGTTCGGCGCGGTCTTTGCCGCTATGCTGATTTTGGAACTTCTTTCGGTCAGCTTCAGCTCGGTTATCATTATCCTTATCGGCGGCATAATCGGTATTTATGCCTACGCCCTTCGTAAAAAGGAGGATGTGAAATGATCTATCTCATCCTCTTCCTCGAATTTTTCAAAATTGGTCTCTTCACCTTTGGAGGCGGCCTGAGTATGATTCCGCTTATCGAGCAGGTCGTGTACAAATACGATTGGATAACCCAGTCGCAGTTTATTGATTTCCTCGGCATCTGCGAGTCTACGCCGGGCCCTATCGCCATAAATATGGCCACCTATATCGGCTCAACTCAAGCAGGCCTGCTTGGCAGTATTGCCGCCACCCTCGGCGTTGTGATGCCTTCATTTATCATCATACTCCTTATTGCATCGATACTCAAAAACTTCGCCGAAAACAAGTATGTCAAAGCATTTTTGAAGGGCGTAAAACCGGTCGTTATTGCGCTTATTCTTTCAACAGGTACCATTCTTCTTGCAAAGACGATCGGATATATTTCGGTTACGCAGTTTGATATTAAATGGATCTCGGTCATCATTTTTGCGCTGATATGCGGCATATACTTTGGATACGGTAAGATATTCAAAAAGAAGCTTTCGGCAATTGGCATCATATTGACCTCTGCAGTGTTAGGCATAGTTGTTTCCTGCATAAACGCTCTGATTTAGGAAAAACTTTGAATAAAATAATACAAATAAAGGAGGGTTGGAAATGAAATACGTGTGCGATATCTGCGGATACGTCTATGACGAGGAGTTGGGCGATCCCGATAACAACATCGCTCCCGGCACCAAGTGGGAGGATCTCCCTGAGGATTGGGTATGTCCCCTTTGCGGTGTTGGCAAGGACTCCTTCTCGCAGGAGTAAAAAAGGTAAAAAATATGGCGGACACATTCGTGTCCGCCATATTTTTTATTTGAAAACTTAAATTACATCTCAGCGAAGTACTTGATGGTTCTGACCATCTGGCTGGTGTAGGAGTTCTCGTTGTCGTACCAAGAAACGACCTGTACCTGATAGGTATCGTCG
>JAZQID010000031.1:0-16473 GCA_045540915.1 Acutalibacteraceae bacterium | reverse complement strand
GCAAGATACTCAGCGTTACCGCCGAGCATAATATCGGTACCGCGTCCGGCCATATTGGTGGCGATGGTGACGGCACCCTTTTTACCTGCCTGAGCGACGATCTCGGCTTCTTTCTCGTGATGCTTTGGGTTGAGAACCTCGTCCTTGATGCCGCGCTTTTTAAGCATCGAACTGAGAAGCTCGGACTTTCCCATCGAAATGGTACCGACAAGGACAGGCTGATTGCGCTCGTGACATTCAATTATCTGGTCGATAACAGCATTGAGCTTGGCCTTCTCGGTCTTGTATACGACGTCAACAAGGTCCTCACGGATGAGCGGCTTGTTGGTCGGCACCTCAATAACGTCGAGCATATATATCTCGCGGAACTCGGTCTCCTCGGTCATAGCGGTACCCGTCATACCCGAGAGCTTCGTGTAGAGTCGGAAATAGTTCTGGAAGGTGATGGTGGCGAGAGTGCGCGACTCGTGTGCGATCTTGACCCCTTCCTTCGCCTCAATGGCCTGATGCAGACCCTCGTTGAAGCGGCGTCCGAACATCAGTCGGCCTGTGAACTCGTCGACGATGATGACCTCGCCGTCCTTGACGACGTAGTCGATGTCGCGCTGCATAACGCCGTGAGCCTTGATGGCCTGATTGACGTGGTGGGAAACGGTGACGTTGTCGACGTCGTTGAGGTTGTCAATGCCGAAATACTGCTCGGTCTTTTTGACGCCCGACTTGGTGAGAACGGCGGTGCGCGCCTTCTCGTCAACGATGTAGTCGCCGTCGTATTCTTCGTCTCGGTGCTGCTTGGAGTCGATCTCGCGCACGATGCACTTCTTCATCGAGCGGGCAAGCTTGTCCGCCTTGGTGTAAAGGTCGCTCGAGGACTCGCCCTGACCCGAGATGATGAGGGGGGTGCGCGCCTCGTCGATAAGTATCGAGTCGACCTCGTCGACGATGGCAAAGTTGTGACCGCGCTGAACCTTAAGTTCCTTGTAAATGACCATATTGTCGCGCAGGTAATCGAAGCCCAGCTCGTTGTTGGTGCCGTAGGTGATGTCGGCGTTGTAGGCCTCGCGGCGCAGGTCGTTGGGCATATCGTGGACGATGAGTCCGACCGTCATTCCGAGGAAACGGTATACCTTGCCCATCCATTCGCTGTCGCGACGTGCAAGGTAGTCGTTGACGGTGACGATGTGGACACCATTGCCTGTCAGCGCGTTGAGGTAGGCGGGCAGGGTTGCAACCAAGGTCTTGCCCTCGCCGGTGCGCATCTCGCTTATGCGGCCTTGATGCAGGATGATGCCGCCGATTATCTGAACGGGGAAGTGCTTCATACCCAGAACTCGCCAAGCCGCCTCGCGACATACGGCGAAGGCCTCTGGCAGAAGGCTGTCAAGCGACTCACCGCTGGCGTAACGCTCCTTAAATTCCTCGGTCTTGTCCCTCAGCTCATCGTCGGAAAGCAGAGCCATCTTATCCTCGAAGAACAAAACGCTGTCCAGAATGGGCTGAATGCGCTTGAGCTCCTTTTTACTGTAATTTTTAGCAAGCAATTTAACAAGATTCATATTCTAAACCTCTTGCCTTTCTTTATGGTTTATATCAACTACTATTGTATCACAAAAAAACATAAAAGGAAAGGGATTTTTGTAAACAGAATGTTACAGCATTTTTCATTTTTGAAATGAGCAGGTCAATTTGCCGGTTTTAGTACGAATTGCCATTCAATTCAACACTTCCTTTGCAAATTGTACTTGAAAAGAGGGGGAGAATGGAGTACAATAAGGGTACAGATAAGAAAGGAAGTAATTGTTATGGCTAAAACAGTTTTGGTAGAAACCTCTGCGCGCCACATTCACGTGTCGCAGGAGCATTTGGAAATTCTCTTTGGTAAGGGCTATGAGCTGACCGTTAAGAAGATGCTTTCTCAGCCCGGACAGTATGCCGCCGCCGAGCGCGTGACGGTCGTCGGACCCAAGAAGGAGCTGGCCAACGTCTCCATCCTCGGCCCCGTGCGTAAGGAAACTCAGGTCGAGCTTTCCCTGACCGATGCCCGTTCTATCGGCGTCAATGCTCCCGTTCGTGAGTCGGGCGACGTCGCAGGCAGCGGTGCTTGCAAGCTGGTCGGCCCCTGCGGAGAGGTCGAGCTTGAGCAGGGTGTCATCGCCGCCAAGCGCCACATCCATATGACCACCAAGGATGCCGCTGAGTACGGACTCAAGGATTGCCAGATCGTCGATGTCAAGATTGACTCCGACGGCCGCTCCCTCGTTTTCGGTGACGTCGTTGTCCGCGTAAACGACAGCTATGCGCTCGCTATGCACATCGACACCGACGAGTCCAACGCCGCAGGTTGCACCCCCGGCATGATGGGTGAGATCATCGACTAATATCAAAAAAGCAAACCGACCGAGGTTGATGCCTCGGCCGGTTTTTCTGTATCAAATAAGCAGCTTCAGCAGGGCTTCGCAGCCCTCGTAAATGTCGCGGTAGGTGACGTCGAAATGGCCGCTGTACCACGGGTCAGCAACGTCACCGCCACGCGAGGTCAAGTCCATCAGCTTGCGGCACTTGCCGTCAGGGTCGCCGCCGAAAATGCGCGCCATATTGCGCATATTGTTCGAGTCCATACCAATGATGAGGTCGTATTTGGCGTAGTCGTCTTTTTGAAGCTTGATGGCGCGTTTTCCCTCGCAGGATAGCCCGTGCCGCGCTAATTCAGCCTTTGCAGGCGGATAAACGGGATTGCCTATGCCGCCCCATATCTCTTCACTGCTCGTAGCGGCAGAGGCTATGATGAATTGCTCCTCGATACCCGCCTTTTTGACCATATCCCGAAAGATAAACTCCGCCATCGGACTGCGGCAGATGTTGCCATGGCATACGAATAGAATTCTGTGCATAATACCCCTCGCTTTCGTGGTGGTATTATACCATAGCTGAGGGTTGATTGCAACCAAGGCCCACTTGATTTATCTCCGTTGTCGAGGTATAATTTTAACAACGAATTTCGATATAAAGGGAGAAGCAAATGTTAATAGCAATCATCGGAGAAAACTGTGTAGGAAAATCCACACTGGCAGGTAAATTGAACGAAACCCTTAACGCTAAAATCTATACCGGTAAGGATTATTTAAGATTGGAAAAGAATCCGTCTATGGCGATGGAAACATTCAAAGAAATATTAAAGGCATCGGTAACCGGAGAAAACACGATCTACCTTATTACCGAAAAAGAACACATAGATCTATTGCCTGAGGGGGCGTTTAGGATTGTTTTGACCGCTCAGTTGAATGTTATTAAGGAAAGGTTCAAAGAAAGAATGAGGGGCAATCTGCCGTTGCCTTTGGAAAAAATGTTAGAATCCAAACACGGAATGTATGACAATTTAGAGTGTGATCTTAAGTTGGATGCTAACTACACCGTCGAAGAAGTTGTTGGCAGATTGAATTTGGCATAATAGATCTGATATAAGCAGCCGTCTCAAAGTGGGAGTCGGGCAGGGAAAATAGTGTTGACAAAACGGGGCGGTTGTGTTAATATAACCAAGTCAAGTTCGCTGGTTTAGCTCAGTTGGTAGAGCAGCTGATTTGTAATCAGCAGGTCGGGGGTTCAAGTCCGTCAACCAGCTCCAAAAAGAAAGACACGATGAAAATCGTGTCTTTCTTTTTGTGTTTGTGTCCGCAAGGACACAACATCGTTTTGCGGTGAAACCGCAAACATCATTTGACCGTCAGGTCAACATCATTGTCCGCTTAGCGGACACAAAACGAGGTTGCCTTACGGCAAACAGTGTTGTGCTTCGCACAAACGATGTGGGCAACGCCCAATGATGTTGCACTTCGTGCAAACGCATGGTATAATACACCCAAGGCGGTGAGTCACATATGGGATGCTTGTTGTTTCCTTTAGAATTGTTGGTTGATGGTATCATTGAAGGTTGGTTTTATTTAATGGAATGGATAATCCCTGAACGATATCTTACACGTACATTTCGAATAGTCTTAAAGGTTTTTGTTTGGATATTTTCCGCGTTGCTTTTGTTTATAATATTCTTGGGTATCTTTGCCATTATTTCACCAGACCCTGATACACATTTATTAGGGAAGTATATGGTTTTTATGCCATTGGGTATTAGTGCTGTTCAAATTCTTTTGGGCATTATTGTTCGTGTTATTTCAAAAAAGAAAAAATAAAGAAAATCATATTTTTAGACCGATTTCATTTTCAGCTAAATTCGACTAACATCGAGCTAAATTGCCTGACGGTAGCTTTAAGGCGAAAACGATTTAGCTTTTGCAAGCGCAGAATCGTAAAGGATTAAGAATTGCTTCTTCACAAACAAAACCCCAGCCTGTTTTTCAACAGGCTGGGTTTTCTATGCTTACAGCTTAATAGTAGTTCGATCTGCCGATGGTCTCGCCTGCGAGCAGGGTGTCAAGGCAATCATACAGATCCTGCACCTGCGCCGCGGCAACCAGCGCGTCGCCCTCTCCGTTGAGGGTGTAGAGGTAGCGGCGGGTCGAATAGCGGTAAAGGGCTATCTCGTCGTCGGAGCGGTTTTCCTTGATATACTTTATCTTGAAGGAAATGAAGGGCTCGTCGGTGGGGCTCTTGCTGGTGGTATATTCCTCAGCGGCGAGGTTCAGGATGCGGCCGTAGTAGTAGCAAAGCTCGTCGGTATCGATCTTGAGATCCTCGTAATCCTTGACCTTGACATCGAAATCGAGGCCGTCGTCAGCCTTTTCGCGCTCAAGGTAGAAGGTCACCGACTTCTCCTGCGTTTCAACCGTCAGCTCGGAGATGTTGGCGATATACTCAAGGAAGAGGGAGTCGAAATAGACGTCTTTGTTGACGTAGGCGACCCATTCGTTGCCCACAGCGGCCACCTTGTAAATAATGTCGCGGCCTTCAACAACACAAGGATAGTATCCGTCGCGTTCGGCGCCGAAGGTCAGCTTGGCGTGATAGGTGCCGATATTTATCTCAATGACCGAGTAGGGATTGTTGAGCCCGTACTCTGCAAGATCGTTCTTGCTGTATCCGAGGACGTATGCCCCCTCGGCATAGGCGTTTCCCTCGGCAATCGAGATGTAGTTGAAGATGTTCTCCTCGTTGCCCGCGCGGAAGGAAGGCTCGGTAACGACGAACATAATAGCACTCAGCTCCTCAGGAGCGGTCTCGATAACCATTCTGCTGCGGCAGGAGCCTGACAGGACGATGGTGTCGATGTAGTTGAGGGTGCCGTCAACGAAGTATTCGGCGGTGCCGCTGTTTTGCTCGATGGCATCGGTCAGGGTCGGATCGATCAGGTCGGCAATGGAGGCGGTAAATTCGTACTTACCGTTGTTAAAGTTGCTGTCGTTGACGATGTAAACGTTCTTGTCGCCCGTAACCGAAACATAGCGTCCTGCGCCGTCGGGTGAATAGCAACCGAGCAGAACGGTGCAAGAGTCTTTTTCATCGTTGCCGTTGATAGTGAAGGCGGCAAAGGGACGGTCAAAGCCGTAAACGTTTGTCTCTTCGCCCTCCTTGGCCTCGGTACCATAGGGAAGGTCGGCAAGCTTGTCGGCATAATCGTCGGCCAGAAGAGCACCTTCAGCGGCGACAAGCTTCTTGGGCGAGGAGATCTCAATGGCTCCGTTGACCAGCAGTTCGGCACCCGAGAGATTATACTTCTCGTATCCTTCGACCAACCACTCGCGGCTGGTATCATCCGAGTTTTTCTCTTCCGTCTCTTTGGTAAGGTCGGGATAGATGCGGATAGAGCCGTTGGCGTTGTAGAGGACCATATCGGCCACCTTGTGCTGAGTCAGAGCGACCACCTTATAGGAGGGGGTGGCGGCCTGAGACGAGGCACCGCCCTTGTTGCCCTCGGGCAGCAGGAAAACGGTCAGCGCGACCGCCGCTGCAATTACAACGGCGATGGCGGAGAATAGGATGCCGCGTGCCGTCGGCTTGAAGCGGGGTGCCCTTTTCTTTTTCTTATCTTCGACAGGAGCGGAGAAGACGGTGGAGCCTTCGAAAAGGCTCTCGTCATATTCAACCTTTTTCTTGGGAGAGGTATCGGTCGTCTCCTCGGTCATCGGCTCTTGCTGAATGTCGCGATTTTCTTCCGAAAAGTTGCTCATGAGCGCCTCCTACGGATACCGATCACGATGCCGCAAACGAGCAGGGCGATCGGGAGTATGCCTACAAAAATGACCGTCATAGCGGTGACCGATGCATCGGTCGGCAGTGTCTCGAACATATTGGAGGTGAAGGAACGCGAGTCAAAGGAAACTCCGGTCGAGGTCTTTCCGACAATGGAATCAAAGGTGTTCATAATAGCGTAGAGATTGCCCACCTTTGCGGAAAGGGTTCCGAGATCGAGGAATTGGAGCGAGCTGCACACCACCACGTAGGAGTGGTTGACGTTGGTAGGATCGTCGATGACAGCAGGGGTAATGGTGCAGAGTCCGAGGTTGACGAAGGGACCTTCCGCGACCGCTTCATCAACGCTCTCGGCATCGGTCGGCAGGGCGACTGCCGTCTCGGAAAACTCAACGAGGGACTCATTCTCACGGGTGCCGTTGGGGTCCTTGAGCTGAATGGCAACGTCGTACATAGAGTAGAAGACGTTGTCGTTTTCGGAAAGCTTTCCGGTGTAATCGTTGGTCTTCTCGGTCGGCTTCATAAAGTAGTTGGAGCGGTTGGCGGCGTCGGTCTCATAGACATAGTTGCCGCTCATGACCGAGAAGCCCCACTCGCTGAGGAACTCGTTGAGGTTGGGCAGGTCGGGCTGCCTTGCATCAGCGATGTAGAAGATGGCCTTGCCGTACTTGCCGTCGTTGTCAAGATACTCGTCGATGATGTCGAGCTCCGCCTCGGTGTAGTCGTACATCGGGCAGGAAATGATGGCGATATCGGCATCCTCGGGAATGGTCTCTTCGTTAAGGTTTTTGACCTCGGTGAACTCATAGTTATTCTGCTTCATAAGGGTCTCGAGGCTGCTGATGGGATTGCCGCCGTTATGGGTCAGCAGAGCAACCTTGTAGACCTTGTCGGAGGTCAGGGAAGCCAGAGCAGAGGTGACCGCTGTTTCGATGTTGTTGGCGGCAAGCGAAAAGGTGCCGTACTGATAATAGTACTGGCTTATCTGGTCGTTTTCGTCATAACCGACCTCGAAGACATCCTCGGCAGTAAGGTGACGGCTGCGTTCAACCGTCTCGCCGTCCATCGTAAAGGAGACCTGAATGAGAATATCGCCATCGACGAATTCCTCGTCAGGATTTGCGGCTTTATAGGTTGAGAAGGTGGGGTCGGCAGGGTCGATAAAGGTCAGGGAGATGGCCTTGTTCAAGCGGGTATACTCCTTGAGCAGATAGATGTTCTGCCGGAAGAACTGTCCGCCCGAAACGTCGTAGTAATCGATATACATACTGCCTGCTTCGTATGCCTTCTCATCGGCGCAGACCACGATCTCGATCTCGAGGTCCTCGCGCGAGATGCCCTTGACGTAGTCGGCGTTTTCCTCACTGATGGTGAAGTCGCCGCTTGCGGTCAGGTCGAGGCTGAGAGGGAAACGCTCGGCAAGAACGGTCGCAACGATGTTGAAAACGATAACGATGGCAACGAAAACGCAGGTGATGACGGTGGCGTATGCGCCGCGCTTAAGCTTGCGGATGCGGGCAACGCGTGCATTCGACTGCTGCTCGGTCAGGGGAGCCTTGGTATCCTTGTTTTTCTTAGACATATATTTCAGCCTCCCTTCTTAAGACCAGCGTCTCTTTTCCTGAACACGAACGGTCAGGAAAAGGAATATAGCGACGAAACTAAGGAAAAATGCGATGTTGGCATAGTCGAGAATGCCTGTGCAGAAGGTGTTGAATCTTCCGCTGAAAGAGATCCAGCCTATCGCGGTGGCCAGCCATTTGATGCTGATGGTGGAAGCGAGGGTGTCCATAATGGCGAGCAGGATGGAAACTCCGATACCGCCGATGGCCGCAACTATCTGGCTTTCGGTCAGCGAGGAGATGAAGATGCCGACGGCGATGAGTGCGGCGGCGGCGAGGGTGCTGCCCAGCAGGCAGCAGAAGTAGCCGATACCGTCGACCGAAACGTTGAAGGCGAATATCAACTCGAACACCAGAGTAGTGACCTGCGCGAGCAGGAAAACGCAAAGGGCGGCGAAGAACTTACCCAAAACGATGGCAGAGAGGTTGACAGGCGCGGTAAAGAGGGCCTGATCGGTCTTCTGACGGCGTTCTTCGCTGAACAGGCGCATCGTAAGCACGGGCATCAGAAAGAGGGTAAGGGTAAAGGAGTAGCCGAACAGAATGCTCATATCGGGCATACCGTTCTGATACAGTCTTGTAAAGAAGAAGCCGTAGAGCAGGGTGTAGAGTATGACTACGATGTAGCCGATGGGCGAGGTGAAATAGGAACGCATTTCACGCTTGAAAATGGCACTCATATTTATTCAACCTCCTCGTTTTCGTGTTCTTTGGGCGCGTTGAGGGGAGCCTCGACAACACCCATCTTCTCGTCAATGTCGTCCTCAAAGGCAACGGCAGGCGCGGACTTGGCGACCTCGGGCTTGGCCTCTGCCTCTGCTTTTTTGTTCATAAGGCCTGCAAACTCGTTCTCCGATGCGCCGTCGACAAGGCGGATGAAGACCTGCTCAAGCGTCAGCTCGTTGGGCTGCATCATAAGGATGGTCCAGTTGCGCTCGGCCATACGCTTGAAAAGCTCGGGACGGATGTCGACCGACTCGGCCACCTCGATGTTGAATTCGTGAGCACTGCGCTCGCGCTTGCCCATTGAGGTGATGTTCTTGACACCGGGGATGGTGCGGATGAGCTTATGCACCTCACGCTCGGGTCCGTTGATGCGAACCAGCAGGGTGTTGCTTCCTGCAAGAATTTTGGAGAGCTCGTCGGGTGCGCCGTCAGCGATGAGCTTGCCCTTGTTGATGACGATCACTCGCTCGCATACCGCCTGCACGTCCGACAGGATGTGGGAGCTGAGGATAACGGTATGGTTTCTGCCGAGATGGGTGATGAGCTTGCGAATCTCGATGATCTGCTTGGGGTCAAGTCCGACCGTGGGCTCGTCGAGAATGAGCAGTTCGGGGTTGCCGATAAGCGCCTGAGCGATACCGACGCGCTGCTGATAACCCTTGGAAAGATGCTTTATAACGCGGTTGAAAACGTCATTGATACGCACAAGGTTGCATATCTCACGGATATGAGCCTCACGGGGCAGATGCACCTTCTTGATGTCGTAGACGAAGTTGAGGTACTCCTTGACCGTCATATCCATATAAAGCGGCGGATGCTCGGGCAGGTATCCGATATGCTTTTTGGCTTCGTTGGGGTTTTCGAGAATGTCGTAGCCCCCGACCTTAACGCTTCCTTCGGTGGAAGAGAGGTAGCCGGTGATGATGTTCATCGTGGTCGACTTGCCGGCGCCGTTGGGACCGAGGAATCCGAGGATCTCACCGTCGTTTACAGTAAAGCTGATGTTGTCGACAGCCTTTTGGTTGGCACTGTAACATTTGGTGAGGTTTTTTACCTCTATCATACTGTTTTACCTCCGTATAGATTAGTCGTATGTATATAATAGCAAACAAAGTTTACTAAAATGTAAACAGTCCTTTAACATACGGAAGAATTATACACTATAAATGTAAAATAATAAAGGGTTTTCGCGTAAATTCTTTTGGGAAATGGCACCTTTTTCTGAGGTGGATATAAAGGTTGCACAAAGTTGGAGAAGCCGTTTTGTAATATTTGCTGGCAGAGCGAAGTTTTTCCTTGACGAAACGGGCGGTAAGGAGTAAAATAATTGAGATTTTAATACTATTAGGAGGAACCTTTTATGGCTCAGATCAGACCCTTCAAGGCCCTGCGTTTTACCGATAAGGCAGGCGCGGTCAAGGAAATTTGCTGCCCGCCCTATGATATCGTGTCGGAGGAGCAGCGTTTAGGATATCTTGCCGAAAACGAGCATAACATCATTCGCTTGGAGCTTCCGCGCGAGAGCGGTGACCCCTATGCACAGGCGGCGCGTACCCTCATCGATTTCGAGGAGAAGGGTGTGCTTGCTCTTGACGAAAAGCCTGCCCTCTATCTCTACCGCGAAAGCTTTGAGGTGGACGGACAGGAATATTTCTTCACCGGAATTATCGCACAGGTGCACCTTGAGGAGTTCTCCAAGGGTATCGTTCTGCCCCACGAGGAGACGCTGTCTAAGGCAAAAGAGGACCGCTTCAATCTTATGAATGCCACAATGTGCAATTTCAGCCAGATCTACTCCCTTTTCCCCGACGAAAAGGGCGAGGTCGCGTCCCATCTGACCCGTCTGACCGAGGGCAAGCCCGATATCTGCTTTACCGATGATGACGGCGTGACCCACAGCCTTTGGGTCGTGCAGGATGAGGCCGAGTGCAAGGCTCTCTGCGACTGCTTTGACGAGCGCAAGCTCTATATCGCCGACGGCCATCACCGCTATGAGACCGCTCTGCGCTTCCGCGACTATCTGCGCGACGAGGGTCGCGCTCAGGTGGGGGATGCCTCCGATTACTGTATGATGGCGCTGGTCGCGATGAACGATCCCGGTCTGGTCGTCTTCCCGACCCACCGCGTCGTGCGTGACCTTGACGGATTTGAGCCCGAAACGGTTGCCGCTGCCTGCAAGGATGCCTTCGAGGTCACCGAGCTCGATTCCGACTGCGATGCATCTGCTCTGCTCAAGGAGCACTATAATGCGGGCAACAAGTCTTTCGTTATGTACGCAAAGGGCAGAAGATGGCTGATGACCCTGCGCGATTTCTCCGCACTCAATGAGCTTTGCCCCGATTGCAGCGATGCACTCAAGGGTCTGGATGTCACCGTATTGCACACCCTCGTGCTTGAAAGGGTGCTTGGCATTGACAAGGCCAATATGGCGGCGCAGATCAATCTTACATATACGCGCGACGCTGCACAGGCGGTCGAGCTGGTCGACAACGGCGAGGCCAATGCCTGCTTCCTGATGAATCCCACCAAGGTCGAGGAGATACGCGCTGTTGCATCGGCGGGGGAGAAGATGCCGCAAAAGTCCACCTACTTCTATCCGAAGCTCATCACCGGCCTTGTAATGAACAAGCTCGGCTCGATAAAATAAGGCAAATTTCATCATTTTTCGACCAAAACACCGCCTTTTTCGCAGGAGAAAAGCGGTGTTTTTCTGCCATTCCTCAAAAACTTTTAGAAATATTAAATAAATTTCAATAAAAGTGTTGACTTTTTTTAGCAATTGTGTATAATAAAAGTGGAAAGAGAAATAGACCTAAATAAAAGGATCGAAGCTCGATCCAAACGGGTCGGCAAACCGACCGAGAAAACTACGCGTGAATAGTACAGAAAGGATGTGATACCGGTGGGCCAGACAGAAGAGATATGTTCGGTTATGAGTGGATTTTCAGGCGGTCTAACCAATGAGGGTATCACATTAACCGCATAAGCGAGGTAGAATATAGCGACCGACCCTGAAGGCAGGCTCAAAACGAACATCAGGCAATCAATTTTCATATAGATGGAAGATCGGAAAGAATCGGAAACGGTGCAGTTCACCGCAGATGATAAATGAATTTGAAAGGACCGAACTCCAATGTACAGGTAGATCATTCTGTATATTAAAATGAAGTGAGGATAGTCCAATGTACAGTTAACCGTTAATCTTTGAAATTTTACGAAAGTAGAGGATAAGGTTTTCAAGTAACAAATCAAACTGACATTTCGATTTTCAAATTTTAAGAAAGTTGAGGACAAGATCTTCAAGTAGCGAACTAAAATAATTAAGACCTCTTCGGTAACAACCGGAGAGGTCTTTTACTATGCGGTTTTGTAATTACCAGCGTTCAAAATGTACGCGGTCAGCTTCCCATTCGGGCTTTTCGCGGCGCTTTTCGTCGACGACGTCGAGGGGGTAACCGAAGGCGAGAATGGAGTGGGGGATGATGTTCTCCGGCAGGTTGAAAAGCTCCGCCTGAGCCTTCATTCTGTCCTCCTGCGGCCAGGTGCCGAGCCAGACCGAGCCGATACCCAGCTCCTGTGCGGCAAGCAGCATATTCTGACCTGCGATGGCGCCGTCGATTATCCAGTAGTTCGGTGCCTTTGAGAAGGATCTGCTAAGGTCGCCGCAAACGAGGATGCCGAGCTTTGCACGTTTAAGCGGGTCGGCGGCCTTGCCGTTTATGTCGGCCATACGGTCGAGCATCTCGCGGTCGGTGACCACGATGAAGGCCCAGTCGCGCGAGTTGACGGCGGTGGGACCGCTCATACCTGCCTTGAGAATGGTGCGCACGTCCTCATCGCTGATGGGACGGTCGGTAAAATAGCGTGTGCTCCTGCGTTCAAAAATTGAATTCATATTAACACTCCTTTTTTATCGGATAAAGCTTGTTCTGATGCCTGCCTCTTTTTCAGGCAGACCGAACTTTTCTTTTCCGAGGGCGATCGACTTGATAAGGAAACTCATATTCTGCGCGAGGGTTCGCATAGTCTGCAGACCCTCCTCGTCCTGAGCGGCTTCACCGGGGGCACGTCCGTGAACTCCGTTCCAATACTGGCTGGAAGCGACCGGCATACCGCTGATAGTGAAGTACTTGTTAAGCTCGTCAAAGGTGGAGGAGATACCTCCGCGACGGGCAACCGCAACGGCGGCGCCCACCTTCATCGTCTTTGAAAAATGGGTGCTGTAGAAAAGGCGGTCCAAAAGGGAAACGAGGGTGCCGTTGGCCGATGCGTAGTAAACGGGACTGCCGACAACGAGTCCGTCGCATTTTTCAAATTCGACCGCAAGCTCGTTTACGATATCGTCAAAGGCGCATTTGCCCGTCTTTGCGCAACTAAGGCAACCGACGCAACCGCGGATAGCCATCTGTCCAACGTTTACGACCTGACACTCGATGCCGTTTTTCTCAAAAACCCCAACCATTTCGTTGAGGGCAAGGGCAGTATTTCCGTTGGGACGTGGACTGCCGTTTATCATCAAAACCTTCATAAAAAGCACCTCCGAAAATTCGTCGTGAATATTATGACATAATTAGCGACCTATGTCAACAAAAGGGGAACTTCCACCGCCTGCAAGCAAGGTTGACAAGATAGTATGCCAGCAGGGCGAAAAGTATGCCCGACACAGCGCCGGCAAGCACGTCGGTGAGATAATGCACCTGAAAATAGAGCCGCGACACCGCGACGATTACCGAAAAAATGATCGCAGGCAGGCCTATCTTCCTGTTTTCAAGCCACAGTGCAACGGCTGACGCAAATGCGGTCGTTGTGTGACCCGACGGGAAGGAACTGCCGTAGGGAATGGCGGTGAGAAGTTGCAGGTCGTGGGTCTCAAAGGGTCTCGCGCGGTCAAAAATTAGCTTGAGCACGAAGTTGCAGAGTATCGCGCTGATAATCAGCGCCATCAGGGTGGTTGTGCCTGCCTTTCGGGTGCGCGCAAAGAAAAGCAGGGCGGTCCCGAGCAGTGTCCATATAAGTCCTCGGTCGGTCAGCAGAACGATTATTTTCATTACGGTGGTCAAAAAAGGTGACTGTATGTTGCCGAAAAAGAAAAGCACCGCGTCGTCGATGGCCTGAATCAAATCGGACACCTCCTGAAATGATAAAAATAAAAACAGCCGTCAAAACTGACGACTGTTTTTTGTGTCGGCGTCGACCTATTTTCCCGGGGCGTTGCCACCCAAGTATTTTCGGCGCGTGTGAGCTTAACTACTGTGTTCGGGATGGGAACAGGTGGACCCTCACAGCCATTAACACCGACTTCCGAAGACCGTTTTCCTCGGAACAAGCATTATAATACCACAGCCTATCAGAAAATGCAAGTCTTTTTTTCTATTTTTTTGAAAAAATTTTCAAGGGCGAAAAAAGCCGCATAAACAGAGCGGATTTCGCCCTTTCAGGAATAGAAAACGGCGTTCATTTGCTCGACCGCATCGGCAATCTTTCCTCCGTGGGACTCAAGCATGGACACGTCAAAGCCCTCGACCCTGATGCCTGCAAACCTTTCCTTGAAGGAGTCGACCAGCTCGGGCGGACAGAGTATGATCTGAGGCTTTTTTGCCTTGATTGCATCGTCGCCCTCGCCCTCGGTCTTGGCAACGTTTTTGCCGCCCGCAAGGGTAATGAGGTCATCGGCAAGGCAACCCGACGGGATAAGCATCGTCGACGAAAAGTAGACCGCCACCGAAACCTTTTCCTTCTTCTTGTCGGCAACCGATTTCAGTTCGGCGTCAAGGCGGTCAAAGGTGTTTGAAGCGTTCCTCGGGCCCGTTATACCGCCGCTAACGGCCGATGCAACCTGCTTGTAAAGGGAGAGAAGCTCGGTGTAATCACCTGCGGCACGAACGGGTATCACCACCGCGCCCAAAGCCTCGATGGAAGCCCTGTCGTCATCGGTGATGGCGGTGGTGGTGAAAACGAGATCGGCAGAAAGGGCCTTTATGCCCTCGATATTCGGCTCAAGCGAGGTGCCGCATCGCTCGATCTCCCTGTCGGTCCTGCAAAAATCCGACACACCTGCAAGCTGAGCGTCACTGCCCAGCTCGGTAATGATATCGGTTACGGCAGGGGAAAGGGAGACCACCCTCTGCGGACAGGCCGATATGGTCTTGTCAAAGGCTGTAACGGGGTAGTCGACGGTCGGCAGGCTCGACGCGGCCTCGGAGCCGCCGTCGCAACCGCAAAAGGCCGTCAACATCATTAAGGCGCTTATCATCAATGCAATTATTCTGCGCAACGGTATAACCCCCTTAGTTTTTGGTGTAGATGGCGAGTACCGAACGGCTGACACCCTCGCGGTTGACCCCTTTCATACGCACTCCGTTGCCGCTCATAAGCTCGCCGGCACGGAAGCTTCGCTGGGTCACGCGGAAGGTCTCGGTTCCGTTTGAGACGACGACAACGTCTCCGTTGATGAGGTTGACCGAGCCGCCTCGGCCGAGAAAATGCTCGTCGCCGTTCTCGTCAATCTCGCTGATAGTAGCGAATCGCTTGCCTCCGATACGCTTGGCAAGCTGAATACTGTCCCTGTCTTTTTTAGGCAATCCGAACATTATTCCTTACCCTCTTTGGCCTTTTTCTGCGCCTTTTTGCGCAGGGATTTCTTTGGCTTCAGGTGAACTGGCTCGGCTAAGAACTCGTCGACGTATTTATCCCACTGCTCCTGAGTGGTTATCTCGCCGTCATTGTTGGTGTGGGTGGCCTGAATACGCCTTACAAAATCGTTGTAGGTGCGTTTTATGGCCACGCGTTCGCAGACTATGGTAACGATCATATAAATCGCGGCGATAGCAAGCAGCACGTTGGGCAGGGTGAAAAGAATGATCTGCTTCCACGCACCCTCAACGAAAATTTTATCAAGCGCTTGATTGGGCAAAAACAGCACGGTCTGTAAGATTATCAGGCTGCCTGAAACAATATATTTGTGAAAGATGTTAAATATGATTGCGGCCCCCATAAGTACAAGACAGACGGCGGTAAGACGGGTGTCGTTTACAACATCAGCGTATACCGGCGCTGACGGGTCAACGTCCCCCTTTATAAGCAACAGACCGATCAGGGTCGCGAGCATCATTATGATGTAGAAGATGCCGAACAAATAGGTCACGACGACACCGGCGCTGAAAAGCTTTCCGTCCTCGTGGCGCAGGGTATGTCCGTCGTTTGCCCATTGCTCAAGCAGGGTCTGCTTGGCTTTTGCCATCAGTTTGACCTGAGCGGGATCGGCGGTGCGTTTTGCCATAAAGATCACCTCTTAAAAATCAGTCAAGTTCAATCGTTCTCTCGGGGTAGTTGCCCAAAAGCAAAAACTCGGGCAGTTCAACCGACAGGGTAGCGAGCACCCCTGCGACCTTGGGGTCGTCAAGGTTGCCGCTCAGATCAGCGTAAAATCTGTACTCAAAGCTTGAATTGTGTATAGGACGGCTTTCAAGCTTGGTCAGGCTCATTCCCGTCGATGCAAAATGCGCAAGTATGCGGTAGAGGGAGCCTGCGGTGTGTTCAGCGGAGAATACGGTGCTTATCTTGTCGGCATCGGGACTGCGTTGCGCCTGTTTGGAGATGGAAACAAAGCGGGTGGTGTTGGTCTTGCTTGATGCAATGGCACTTTCTATGACCGACAGGCCGTATATCCTCGCGGCATCGGCAGAGCCGATGGCGGCAACGTCCGAACGGCCGCCTTCGGCCACGCTTTTTACCGCAACTGCGGTGTTGGAGCTTTCGATGGGGTCCATTCCGTAGCGGTCGATAAAATCACCGCATTGGCGCAGGGCCTGCGGATGCGAGACCACCTGCTTTATCTGCTCGGGCTTTGAATTATGTAAACCGATGAGGTTGTGCCTGATGTGGACGTTGGCCGACTGCGCAATGCAGAAATTTCCGCCGATAAGCAGGTCGTAGACCTCGTGCACCGAGCCTGCCCAGGAGTTAAGTCGGAGGCCAAGCGGTC
>JAZQID010000030.1:0-10067 GCA_045540915.1 Acutalibacteraceae bacterium | reverse complement strand
TCGACACCGGCGGCATTGAGCCTGCGAGCGACGATATTATTCTCTCGCAGATGCGCCGTCAGGCCGAGCTTGCTATCGAGACTGCGCAGGTGATAGTGCTTGTCACCGATATGAAAAGCGGTGTCGTCGCAACCGATGCCGAGGTCGCGTCGATGCTTCAAAAGAGCGGCAAGCCGGTTGTTTTGTGCGTCAACAAGTGCGACTCGATAGGCAACGTGCCTATGGAGTTCTATGAGTTCTACAATCTCGGACTCGGGGACCCGATTGCCGTATCATCGGTTCACGGACATGGCACGGGCGATCTGCTTGATGCCGTATTTGAGTATCTCCCCGAGTGTGAAGAGGAGGAAGAGGAGGACCGCGTAAACGTTGCCGTTATCGGCAAGCCCAACGTGGGAAAATCCTCTCTTGTCAACGCTATTTCGGGCGAAAACCGCTCGATAGTCAGCGACATCGCGGGCACCACCCGTGACGCCATCGACACCCATATCGACAACGAGTACGGCAAATTCAACTTCATCGACACCGCAGGTCTGCGCAGAAAGAGCCGCGTCACCGACCAGATCGAGCATTTCAGCAACCTGAGGGCTCAGATGGCGGTCGAGCGCGCCGACGTTTGCGTCATAATGATCGACGCCGTCGAAGGCTTCACCGAGCAGGACTCAAAGGTTGCGGGCCTTGCCCTTGAGGCAGGTTGCGGATGTATCATTGCCGTTAATAAGTGGGACGCAGTCGAAAAGACGGGCAAGACGATGGACTCTTACAGAAAGAGCCTGATGAACGACTTCGCCTTTATGTCCTATGCCCCCATCATCTTTATCTCCGCTAAAACGGGACAAAGGCTTAACCGCCTGTTTGAACTGATAAAGTTCGTCCATTCGCAGAACACGATGCGCATCTCAACGGGAATGCTCAACGACCTTTTGGCCGATGCTACCGCAAGGGTGCAGCCCCCGACGGATAAAGGCCGCCGCCTGAGAATATACTATATAACTCAGCCCTCGACCCGACCGCCCACATTCGTTTGCTTCTGCAACCGCGCTGACCTGTTTCATTATTCATATCAGCGCTATATCGAGAACCAGATCAGGTCGACCTTCGGACTTGAAGGAACACCGATTCGATTTGTTATCCGCGAACGCGGGGAGGGCAAGTAAAAAATGTTGACCTATGTTTTGATGGTAGCCGTTGCCTTGATAGTCTGCTACCTTATCGGCAGTGTAAACTTCGCCGTTATTATATCTAAGGCGGTCGCGCACAAGGACGTGCGTGAGCACGGAAGCGGTAATGCCGGTATGACCAACGTTATACGTACCGTCGGCATCAAGCCCGGCCTGATAACCCTCGTGGGCGACGTCCTCAAGGGAGTCGGCGCAGTTTTGCTGACCCGTTTCCTCATTTTAGAGCCTGCCTTTGAGGCCTGTACCGAAAATATTCCTGCCGTCCTTGAGGTAAGGTATATGATCTACCTTTGTGCCGCCTCTTGTATGCTCGGCCACGTCTTTCCGCTCTATTTCCAGTTCCGCGGAGGCAAGGGAGTGTCCACCGCCATCGGCGTCCTTTACTGCATCAATTGGCAGGCGGCAACCTTTGTTTTGCTGACCTTTTTGGTGCTGTTTCTGATTACTAAAATAGTGTCCATCGGCTCCGTAATGGGTGCTGTCGAATGGATTTTCTACGTGTTTCTGTGTACCGCGGATGCATCTTTGCCGATGCGTTTGTACGAAACCCTGCTTGGTGCCATCCTTGCAGCAATCGTAATAATCAGGCATAAGGATAACATTATCCGCCTTCGTAACGGCGAGGAAAAAGCCATACATTCCAAAAAGTAAGAAAGAGGGTCTGACGGTGTCTGACGTAACAGTATTGGGATCGGGCGGCTGGGGCATAGCCCTTGCCTGTGCCTTGGATCAGAGGGGTCATAAGGTGCATTTGTGGTCCTTGTTTGAGCAAGAAGTGTCCCTGTTACAGCGCGAGCGCAAAAATGAAAAACTGTTGTCAGGTGTCATCATTCCCGACACCGTTGATATCACGGGCGATATAAATGTCGCCGCGTCAAGCGAAATGGTTGTGCTCGCGGTGCCGAGCTTTGCAATTCGCTCGACTGCAGGTCTGTTGCGCGATATTTTGAGAGAGGGTACATTCGTCGTCAACGTCGGCAAGGGCTTTGAGAGGGATACTCTCAAGTGTCTTTCGGAGGTTATCGAAGAAGAATTGCCGCAGGCACGGGTGGTCGTTTTGTCGGGCCCGTCCCACGCCGAAGAGGTCGCAAGGGGAGTGCCCACCTCCTTGGTTGCCGCGTCGGTCGACGCTGAGGCGGCCGAGTGGGTGCAGGATGCAGTCATCACACCCCGACTGCGCGTCTATGCCCACGACGATGTCATCGGAGTGGAGATCGGCGGCGCGCTGAAGAACGTAATCGCCCTTTGTGCAGGCATTTGTGACGGTCTTGAACTTGGCGACAACACTAAAGCAGCCCTTATGACCCGCGGACTGTCCGAGATTGCGCGGCTTGGTGTCGCTATGGGAGCCAACGAGGCCACCTTTATGGGTCTCACAGGCATCGGTGACCTCATCGTTACCTGTATGTCGATGCACAGCCGCAACCGCCGCTACGGTATACTGATAGGGCAGGGGGTCGATCCGCAGGAAGCCCTTGAGCGCATCGGAATGACGGTCGAGGGATATCACGCCTGCTCAATCGCGACCCGACTTGCAGAGAGGTACGGGGTAGAGATGCCCATTACTCAGGAGTGCTACCGCATTCTCAGCGGCGAGATATCGGCGTCCGAGGCGATAAACAACCTTATGTGCCGCCCTCGTAAGAATGAAAGAGAAACCGCTTGGGTTTAACGTAACACACAAAAGGGCACCCTGTGCAATCAGCACAGGGTGCCCTTTTCACATACTGCCCTTGATCTTGTCGAGGGCGCCCTTTTCCAATCGGCTGACCTGCGCCTGCGAGATGCCGATCTCCTGCGCTACCTCCATTTGAGTGCGCCCCCTCATAAACCGCATCGAAAGTATCATTCTCTCCCTGTCGGACAGCTCCTTGACGGCCTGACGGAAGACGATCTCGTCAAGCCAGTTCTTGTCGTCGTTGTTGTCACCGATCTGATCCATGACATAGATAGTATCGCCCCCGTCAGAGTAGACAGGCTCGCTGAGGGACAACGGGTCAACGATGCTTTCGAGGGCCAGCACTACGTCCTGCTTTGATATCTCAAGTTCCTTTGCAATCTCCTCTACACTCGGGTCGCGCTGATGAAGGGCGGTCAGCCTCTCCTTTGCCTGCATAACGCGGTAGGCGGTGTCCTTGATCGAACGGGAAACGCGCAGGGCGTTGTTGTCACGCAGGTAGCGGCGTATCTCGCCGATAATCATTGGCACCGCGTAGGTGGAAAATTTTACCTCGTGCCGCGTGTCGAAATTGTCGATGGCCTTGATAAGACCGATGCACCCCACCTGAAAGAGATCGTCGGGGTTTTCACCGCGCCCCGAAAACCGCTGAACAACGCTCAGCACAAGCTTCAGGTTGCCCTCAACGAGAGCCTCGCGAGCCGCCGTGTCGCCCGCCTTTGAGCGAATGATAAGTTCTTCCTTTTGTGCATCTGTCAGCACCTTCAGGTTGGCTGTGTTAACGCCGCATATCTCGACCTTACTGTATTGCAAAACGGATCCCTCCGATTTATTGTGAGTACAGTAGGAGTATTGCCTTGCAGGTATTGGGTAATTCGGAGAATATATTTTTTCGTTCGACAGGATTTGCTTGCCTTTGCCGATTTGGTAAACAGCGTGGCCAGTCTTTATATATGTAGTATTTATTTCAAAAGATTTACAAAAAATTTACTTACATCGGCCTGTTCATTTATGTTAAAATGATTCAAAGGAAAACTTGCCTTTTGTAAAAGGCAAAACAACTGTTGCGGGTTTTATTTTGGAGGAGAGATATGTTTACAGTTGGGGAAACGGTCTGCTACGGAACGCAGGGCGTTTGTATGGTAAAGGAGCTTACCGTCCGTCAAATTGGCAGGGAGAAGAAGGAATATTATGTTCTTCAGCCTGTCTATGACGAACGCTCGGCAATATATGTGCCTGCGGATAATCAGGCGCTGGTGAATAACATCCGTCGTGTGCTCACCGAGCAGGAGGTCAACGATATCATTTCATCGGTGGTCAACGAGCCTGCCGAGTGGATCGACGACGACCTTGAACGTAAGGAGTTTTGCAGTTACGTTGTCAGAAGCGGCGACCGCAGGGAGTTAATGCAGCTGATAAATATGCTCTATGTTCATCAGGAGGACCTTAAAACACAGAAGAAGCATTTTCATATTTCGGACGAGCGTTATCTTAAAGAGGCTGAGCGGCTTTTACATAACGAGTTTGCCTATGTGCTGAAAATTTCGCCCGATGAGGTCGCACAGTACATCCTTTCGCGGATAAAATAGAATGTGCAAAATATCACTTGACAAAGCCACTTTACAGTGGTAAAATACCCTCATAAGTTAAACCGATGAGAAAGAGTAGTACCTGCCTTTCGCTTCATCAAAGAGAACCGCTGACGGTGGGAATGCGGTATGGGCCTTGCAGGGAATGGACTTTTGAGGGCGGCGCGAAATTTGCAGTAGTTGCCGACGGGTTGCTCCCCGTTACCACGAGCCGCGTATGTTGGTACGCGCTGAGAGGGAAGTTGCACTTCCAATTTGGGTGGCACCGCGTGTCTTACGATGACTCGTCCCAAGCATTTGTAAGGAATGCTTGGGACTTTTTGTTTGGGAGGAAAAGATATGATAATGCTCAAGGAACGATGGCGAGGCTTTATTCGTTAAAGCAATAAATTTTATCTTCATTAACCCATACTTATCTATTTGGAGGAAACAGAAATGAAATTCAATAACATCGATTTTGACACCTATCTTAAAAACTATCCCGACGCCGACGGCTTTTTCGGCAAATACGGCGGTTCATACATTTCACCCGAGCTGAAGGTAGCGATGAGAGATATCACCGAGGCTTACAACACGATTTGTAAGTCAAGGGCTTTCATAAGCGAACTTCGCCGTATTCGCAAGGAGTTTCAGGGCAGACCTACTCCCATTTCACATCTTGCCAGACTTTCGGATCAGATCGGCACCGGCGTACAGCTTTAAGCTAAGCGTGAGGATCTGAACCTCACCGGCGCTCACAAACTGAATCATTGTATGGGCGAGGTTCTGCTGGCTAAATATATGGGCAAAAAGAAGGTCATTGCCGAAACGGGTGCCGGTCAGCACGGGGTTGCCCTTGCTACTGCCGCCGCATACTTCGGCTTGGAGTGCGACATCTATATGGGCGCCGTCGATATTAAAAAGCAGGCCCCCAACGTTGCCCGTATGAAGATACTCGGCGCAAGGGTGGTAGAGGTCACCGACGGACTTCAGACCCTCAAGGAAGCGGTCGATGCCGCGTTTAATGCATACTGTAACGAATACAAGGATGCCATTTACTGCATCGGCTCGGTCGTAGGGCCGCATCCCTTTCCGCTGATGGTTCGCGACTTCCAGAGCGTCATCGGCATCGAAGCGAGGGAGCAGTTCCTTGAAATGACGGGCGAGCTTCCCGATGCGGTGGTTGCCTGTGTAGGCGGCGGCTCCAATTCTATGGGAATGTTCAGCGGATTTTTGAACGATCCCGTTGACATCTACGGCATCGAGCCTCTCGGAAGAGGCACGACCTTGGGTGACCATGCCGCAAGCCTGAAATACGGTGAGGAAGGCATTATGCACGGCTTCAATTCCATTATGCTCAAGGACGAAAACGGCGAGCCTGCACCTGTTTACTCTATTGCCAGCGGCCTTGACTATCCCTCCAGCGGACCGGAGCACGCATTCCTGCACGATCTTGGCAGAGTGAAGTACGACGTCGTCGGTGACGACGAGACCATTGACGCCTTTTATACCCTCTCTCGTCTTGAGGGCATCATTCCTGCTATTGAAAGTTCCCACGCAGTTGCATACGGCATTAAGCTGGCAAAGACGATGGGCAAGGGTTCGGTGCTTATCACCCTCTCGGGCAGAGGCGATAAGGATATGGATTACATTATTGAGAAATACGGCATCCGATAAAAACAAATGCAAAGAATATAACAAAATCCAAACGGGCCACGCGGCATTAACTGCGTGACCCGTCTTATCTAAAAGGGGCGTTTTCGGCTCTTCTGCGGACAAAGCGTGCTTATGCCACCGAAATTACCGGCGCCGGTCGGTGCCCCTGATTTCATATTATGCCGAGTTGCTCGGGTTGTGAGGAGGGTGAGGAAGAAAATGAGATATCTGTCGGTCAGCGACGTCTGGCGTGAAAAATTCGGCGGAAAGGTCTACCGCCTGTCGATAGAAGGGGGAACGACCTGCCCTAACCGCGACGGCACCTGCTCAGTCGGCGGTTGCATATTTTGTGCAGGCGGCTCGGGCAGTTTTGCCGAATGCGAAGGAGACGTTGACATGCAACTCGACCTCGCAAAACGCCGCGTGGCTGCAAAGAGCAATTCCGACCGCTTCGTCGCCTACTTTCAGTCCTACACCGCCACCTATATGCCGCCCGAGGTGCTGCTTGAGCGATTGATGAAGGCGGCAAGCCGAGATGACATCGTCACGATCTCGGTCGCGACCCGACCCGACTGCCTGCCCGACGAGATATTGTCGGTGCTTGACAGGGTCAACAGGATAAAACCCGTCACCGTCGAACTCGGATTGCAGACCGCGTCCAACGAAACTGCTCGGCTTATCAACAGGGGATACCCCACCGAGTGTTACGTTGAGGCCTGCGAAAAGTTGCACTTGCTTGGCATCGATGTGGTCACACACGTCATCATCGGACTGCCAAACGAAACATCCGCCGACCTGCTCAAAACCATCGACCTCGTCGGCAAAACTGCGCAGGGTGTAAAATTACAGTTGATGCACGTGCTGCGCGGCACAACGCTTTGTAAGTGGTATGAGCAGGGGAAATATACTCCGCTATCAATAGAGGAATACATCGATCTGCTGTGCCGATGTGTCGAGAATCTGCCGCCCGACATCGTCATCCACAGATTGACGGGTGACGGTGATAAAAAATTGCTCGTTGCACCCCTTTGGAGTGCCGACAAAAAGCGTGTGCTCAACGCCATAACACGCAGGTTTGAAGAAAGGGACATAATGCAAGGCCGCGCCCTTGGGAAATAAAAAACAAGGTTGGAGTTATTCCAACCTTGTTTTTGCTTCTTCGGTCGCCGCAACTGCAAGTCGGTCGCAACGCTCGTTCTCGGGGTGCCCTGCGTGCCCTTTTATCCACTTTATCTCTACCTCGTGCTCGTCCAACAGGTCAAGCAGACGGCCCCACAGGTCAGGGTTAAGCGCAGGCTTTTTGTCACCCTTGATCCAGCCCTTTGCGCGCCACGATTTTGCCCATCCGTTGACGATGCCGTCGGCTACGTAGCGTGAATCGGTGGTGACAATGACACTGCACTTCTCTTTAAGTGCTTCAAGACCGCGAATGACGGCAGTCAGCTCCATGCGGTTGTTGGTGGTCTGCGCTTCGCCGCCGGAAAGCTCCTTTTCAACGCCGTTATATCGCAAAATGGTGCCCCAGCCGCCGGGGCCGGGATTACCCGAGCAAGCGCCGTCGGTAAACATCTCAATCCTCTTCATCTTCAACACCTCTCGTGTTAAATCTTGTGGTTACGTCGAGCATATATCGGTAAAGCTCCTCCATCGAGCCGTATACCTTCTCAAGCTCGGCAAGAAGCGCCTTGGGCTGATTTAATCGCCGTACTCCATCGACGTGACGGCTGACAAACAACTGCTTGGAATCGTACCACTCGGCAAGGTCGGGGTCGGCAATGCCGTCGGCCGCCGCTTTTGACCGCTTGTAACGCTCGTTGTCCATAGAAAGTCCTGCATCCTTGACCTTTTGGTATGCCGAAAGCAAGGGCAGGGGCTTACTTTTAATATGTTTGCGCCAATATTCCATAAAGGCAGGGGTGGTGCTGATGATACCGCAACCGTAGTTGTACCCGTCGCTGAAAAACTCAAACCACAGCATCGGTGTGGGTAACTGATTTTTCTGATGCCTGAACATCAGCCACAGGTTCTCGCGGTAAAGGCTCTTGTCGGCGGTGAAACGGGTGTCCCTGCGCACTCTTGAAAGGCAACGCACAGGGTCGAGGATGAAATCGGGATTGATGCGCTTAAGGGTAGGCTGAAGGTCGGCCGCGAGAGCACGCATAGGGTAGACTACCCCTTCGTTTATCTCCTTTTTATGCTCCTCGTAAAACGCCTTTGAATTGTTGAACCGATTTTCCGCTAACAGTATTATTGATTGCGGTGTAATACCTTTATAATTCATTAGCTTCATTCTCCTTGCAAACGTCGTAGCAAAGCCGCTCAAGGTCGGCAAAGGTCTCAAGCTCACCGCTTCTGCGACGGAACTGAGCGGCACCCTTTAGCCCTCTCATATACCAGGCGGCGTGCTTGCGCATTTCACGCATAGCGGTGCGCTCACCCTTTTGATCGGCGGTCATTTTTGCCTGCCTGATAAGCACCAGCATCCGCTCGGAAACGGGCGGCTCGGTAAGTATGCGACCCTCACCGATGTAAGCGTTTATCTGACTGAATATCCACGGCGCACCCATCGCGGCGCGCCCTACCATTACGAAATCGCAACCCGTCTGCTCGTACATTTTCGCGGCTGAAAAGGCATCGACTACGTCTCCGTTTCCGATAACGGGGATCTGCACCGCCCTCTTAACCTGAGCGATGATGTCCCAGTCGACAGGGGGTGCGTACATCTGTTCCCTTGTGCGAGCGTGAACGGTGATGGCGGCGGCTCCTGCATCCTCGCACCGTTTGGCAAGCTCGACCGCGTTAATGTGATCCTTATCCCAGCCCGAGCGCATCTTTACCGTAACGGGCAGGTCGACCGCGTCTACGGTCGCGCGGACTATCTTAGCCGCGTGAACGGGGTCCTTCATCAATAACGCGCCTCCGCCCGAAGCGGCAACCTTGGGGGCAGGGCAACCCATATTGATGTCGAGAAAGTCGGGGCCGTACTCAGCGGCGGCTCGTGCGGCGGTTGCAACAGTTTCGGGGTCAGAGCCGAACAACTGGGTGGCAACGGGGCGCTCAAGCTCGCTGATGCCGAGCAGCTCGTGAGACTTGCGGTCGCCTAATGAAACCGCCTTCGCACTTACAAGCTCGCTGACGGTATAGGCCGCTCCGTAGCCTCGGCAAAGCTCGCGAAAGGTGCGATCCGCAACCCCCGCCATAGGTGCCAAGGCACAAAAGCCGTCGGTATTAAAATTCCCGATCTTCATTCTCAAAACCAACCTAATCCTAATGTTTTTAACATTATATCACAACTTGCAAACTTTTTCAAAAAAATTATACGAATTCGGGACAAGTTATGTTATACTATATTTGGTAGAATATGTGCTATGGTACAAAACTATAAAAACAGGGACAGGTGAGCCGAATGAAGCTTCTTTTGATTGACGGAAACAGCATCATCAATCGCGCGTTTTACGGCATCAAGCTGCTGACTACAAAGGACGGACAGTTCACCAACGGAATAGTTGGATTTCTGAATATTTTTCTTCGGCTCAAGGACATGACCGAGCCTGATGCGGTTGCGGTCGCATTTGACCTGCACGCACCGACCTTCCGTCATCAGATGTATGACGGCTATAAGGCAGGCCGCAAAGGTATGCCGCCCGAGCTTGCCGAGCAGTTGCCCAAGCTTAAGGAGATTCTGCACCTGATGGGACTTGCTACCGTCGAGCTTGCCGGATACGAGGCGGATGATATACTCGGCACCCTTTCCCTTGCCGCAAAGCAAAAGGGGGACACCTGCTATATTGCCACGGGTGACCGCGACTCCCTTCAGCTTGTCGGTGACGGGGTCGAGGTGTTGCTTACAGCGACTAAGATGGGCCACCCCGAGATAATTCGATATGATTCAGCCGCAGTTGCCGAGAAATATAACGGGCTGACCCCTGCCGACCTGATTGACGTAAAGGCGCTTATGGGCGACTCCTCCGATAATATCCCCGG
>JAZQID010000029.1:0-15023 GCA_045540915.1 Acutalibacteraceae bacterium | reverse complement strand
GCTCGGGCACACCGACATTATGATCCCGTCTGAAGAGTTTTCTCTCGGTCACACCGGCGCTGATACCGCTGAGGATGCCGCAAAGAAGCTCTTCGAAATGTACAGCCCCGAGGTTGTCGTCATTACCCAAGGAAAGCGCGGAGGTCTGCTCTATGACGGCAAGACCGCTGTTTCCTACCCGATCTACCCCGCTGTAGTCGTCGACTCCAACGGATCGGGTGACGTTTTCCACGGCGCCTTTGCCTCGGCAGTTGTAAGAGGCTTCGATTATGAAACCTGCTGTCATTTTTCCAGCGCGGTTTCTGCAATTAAATGTACCGGTGTCGGCGCACGCGAAAGCGTTCCCGATTTTGACACCGTAAAGGCTTATTTAAAGGAGAATGGTTATGAGTTATAAGAGACATTGGGATTACACCAAGGAAGGCCTTGTTAAGGTTTTTGAGACCCACAACAGTGCCTGTCATCTGATGGAAGCATACGGTCTTATGCTCAAGGCCGGTAACGAGTACACTGGAAACACCGAGGGCTTTGAGTACGGAGTAACCATCCTTACAGGCTGCTGCGACATCATCGGTAAGGATTTCAGCTTCTGCAACATCGGCAAGCGCAACAGCGTGTTTGAGAATTGCGGCACCGTTGTTTACATCCCCAAGAACACCGAGTTCACCGTTAAGGCTGTCAGCGATGTAAGAATCGTTATTACCGCCTGCCCTGCCGAAGAGTATTTCGACGCATATATCGTCAACCCCGAGGATGCTATCATCAAGACTTTTGGTAAGCCCGGCTTCGAGCGCGAAGTTCATTTTATGATGGATGAGCGCTTCGCAGGTAACCGTGTTTACATTGGCGAAAACTACATTAAGGGCAACGAGTGGACCGGATTCCCCGGACACAAGCACGATGAAAATGCTCCCAACGAGGCTTTTGCTGAGGAGATCTATTATTTTGAGTTCGATAAGGAGACCGGTTACGGCATTCAGCAGGTCTATACCGCCGATCGTATGATCGATGAGGCCTACACCACCAGAAACGGTGACTTTGTCGAAATTCCGAAGGGATATCATCCCGGCACTGTCGCTCCCGGTTACACCGGATATCTGCTTTGGCTGATGAGCTGCGACAAACGCGGTCTTATCAGCACTGCTGATCCTGAACAGGTTTGGCAGAATAAGTAATTTTTACGGCATAACTTCAAGCCGCCTCCTGTCAACAGGCGGCGGCTTGTTTGTCCAAACAACTAAATTTGAAAGTAACAGGCTTTACGCTGATTTTAATAAACAACCGACTCTGAACGGAGGAAAATTATGAAATACCTACTTGGAATAGACTTTGGCGGCGGTGCTTCAAAGGCAACCCTTCTCTCCACCGATGGCGTTGTCGTTGCAACCAACTCTGTCGAGTACCCCTCATATTATCCGCAGGCCGGATGGGTCGAGCAGAACCCTAACGATTGGTATCTTGCCACAAAAGAAAACATCGCTACCCTTCTTCGAACAAGCAAGATAAATCCTGCCGACATTTTGGCTCTCTCCTTTGATGCCGCAACACATACTGCTGTACTTCTTGATAACGACTTCAACGTTGTCCGTCCCTCTATCTACTGGTCGGACAGTCGCTCCACTAAGGAAAGCAACTGGCTGCGCGAAAACAAGCGCGATCTTGTTCTCTCGCAGGCATTACATTCCCCCGACACTATCTGGACCCTGCCGCAACTTATGTGGCTAAAGGACAATGAGCCTCAGGTGTGGAGCAAGGTTGAACGCATCCTTTTCCCGAAGGATTACGTCCGTTATCTCTTTACCGGAGTTTACTGCACCGACTACATCGAGGCTGAAGGTAGTATGATGTTCGACTACAACACTCTCAAATGGTCTGATGAACTTTGCGGTCTGCTTGGCTTTGATATGACGAAGCTTCCACCCGTTGTTTCTCCGTCTGAGATAGTCGGCGCCGTTACAGCTAAGGCCGCGGCCGATACAGGTCTTGCCGAAGGAACCAAGGTCGTCTGCGGTACTACCGACACTGCTATGGAGGTCTTTGCCTCGGGCGCTGTCAGAAAGGGCAACTGCTCGGTGAAGCTTGCAACTGCAGGTCGCATCTGCGTGGTAACCGACCGCGCATTCCCCGACAGAGATATCATCAACTATTCCCACGTTGTTGACGGACTATGGTACCCCGGTACCGCTACAAAGGCTTGTGCCTCCTCTTACCGTTGGTACAGAGACACCTTTGGCGGCTCTTACAAAGAACTTGATGGCGGTGCGGCTGAGGTTCCCGTTGGCTGCAACGGACTTATCTATCATCCCTACATCAACGGCGAATTGACCCCCTACGCCGATCCCCTGCTCTGCGGTTCCTTCACGGGAATCAGGACAAATCATACCAAAGGTCATTTCTCTCGCGCCGTTATGGAAGGGGTTGCCATGAGCCTCATCGACTCGATCGAGGTCATCAATCGCCTCGGCATTCAGCACGACGATTCTGCCGCAATTATCGGTGGCGGTGCATACAGTCCTCTGTGGCGTCAGATCGTCTCCGATGCTCTGGGTATGGAGTTCCACCTCAAAGAATGCAGCGACTCCTCCTTCGGTACCGCAATGCTCGCAGGTGTTGCGATCGGTGCATTTGATTCCTTTGAGGGTGTAATTGAAAAGTGCTCTAAGACTATCTCTGTAACCACTCCCAATCCTGAAAACACCGCTAAGTATGCCGAACTCTTCAAAACCTACAAGGCTATTCACGATGCCTTGGCGCCCATCTATCACGATCGATGAGTGGGGTAAGAACGGTCGTTTGCGTTAAAGAGGTTCAGGGCGAACTGAATCCCTTTGACGCCTGCGCGGTGGAATGTGCCCTTCAGCTTTCGGATGACGTTACGGTGGTTTCTATGGGCAGAATGTCGGCAAAGGATATTCTTCTTCGCCTGACCCGACTTGGATGCAAAGCTATACTTCTCTCCGACTCAGCCTTTGCAGGCGCTGACACTCTTGCGACGTCATATGCATTGAGCCTGCTGATCAAAAAGCTTGACCCCGAACTTGTCATTTGCGGCCGCCAGTCGATAGACGGTGACACCGCACAAACGGGCCCTGCCCTTGCGACCACGTTAGGTCTTCCCTTTGCGGCTAATGTTATGTCGATGTCACTTGAAGGTCAGACCCTTCACACAACGACCCGCACGGGAGACAAAGAGCTTAACCTTCCCGCTTTAGTTACAGTTGAGCGCATCAATAACCTTCGCTTCCCTAAGCTGACGTCGAAGCTTGGCGAGGTTCAGGTGCTTAACGCCGACGATATCGGCGCCGACAAGTCGCGTTGCGGACTGACAGGCTCCCCTACCCGTGTTATGAAGACCTTTGAAAGTGCAGTCGGAAAGCGGAAGTGCCAGTTCATTACCAAGGAAGAGATGCTCAGCCTTTTAGAAACCGCGAAGGACACAAAGCGCTCCGCCTTTGAGGTCAAGCAATCCGAAACCAAACTTCCTCTTGTATGGTGCGTTGGAAACGAGGTCGAAGCATCCGCAAGGCAAATTGCCGACGAGGTTAAGGTTATCGAGCGAGATGAGCCTGAAAGAATTGCGGCATTGATCGAGGCTGAAAAGCCTGATTTTGTCCTGTGGCCTGCTGACCTTTGGGGGCGCAGTGCCGCTCCTGTGGTTCAGGCTATACTGTCAACGGGATTGTGCGCCGACTGTACCGCTTTGGAGACCGACGGCAAGGATCTTTTTATGTACCGACCTGCCTTCAGCGGCACCCTTACTGCAAAGATCAGGTGCACCACGAAACCCGTTATGGCAACCGTGCGAATTGCCGACGATTCGGACAGCGATATCATCATCGGTTGCGGAAAAGGCGCGGTAGATAATCTTGATTCTATCAAACGGTTTGCCGATAAAATTTCGGCACAAAACGCTGCATCACGCGGCTTGGTCGATGCCGGTTTGGCTCCATACGAGCAACAGATAGGGCTGACGGGGCGCACCATCGGTTGCAACATCTACCTTGCGGTCGGAATTTCGGGCGCTGTACATCACACCTGCGCTCTTGACCGCGTAGGAACGGTTATCGCTGTCAACCCTGATAAAGACGCACGAATCTTCGAATATGCCGATTACGGTGTGCTTGCGACCGCTGAAGAAGTCTTTGATATGTGAAAAACGCTGTGTGGAGATCCACACAGCGTTTCCTCTTTTAGTTATCTTTCTTTCCGGGCAGTTCTCCGTACAGGTTAAAACGGAAAAGCAGACTCTCATCATCAGGGTTGGAACACCTGATGGTTGCCTTTGCAACAACGGCCCCTGTCAAAATATTAGCCAAGCCGGCGATCTGACACAACTTTGATTTTAGGTTAAGAACATCGCCCTCTTCGGTTTCGAGGAAAACATCACCCTTACACTGATCGATAGCGGCAATGAAATCCTTGATCTCAATATTGTGCATTTCGAGTTCATTTATATTCATATAAAACACCTCCGAATTTGGAATGATTTTACCACGGCAGTCTACAATTGTCAACCATCAATAGCATTCTTCAAATCTTCTATTTTATCCACCTTTTCCCAAGGAGTTTCAATGTCGGTCCGCCCAATATGACCGTAGGCGGCAATTTTGCGGTAGATGGGTCGGCGCAAATTAAATGTATCTATAATAGCGGAAGGCCTAAGGTCGAAGACCTTACTGACGGCATTGGCGATAACGTCATCCTCCACCCTGCCCGTACCAAACGTATCAACCATTACAGAAACAGGACTTGCGACACCGATAGCATAGGCAATCTGAACCTCGCAGCGAGTTGCAAGCTTTGCTGCAACGATATTTTTGGCAACATAGCGAGCTGCATAGGCGGCTGAACGGTCGACCTTGGTCGGATCCTTACCCGAGAAGGCACCGCCTCCGTGACGGGCATATCCGCCGTATGTATCAACGATTATCTTTCTGCCGGTGAGGCCTGTATCACCCTGAGGTCCGCCGACAACGAAACGACCTGTCGGATTTACATATATGGTGGTGTTCTCATCGAGCAATTTTTCAGGAATAATGGGGCGAATGACCTTCTCGACGATATCATCTCGGATGGTCTCAAGAGTAACATCCTCGCTGTGCTGAGACGAAACGACCACCGTATCGACTCGAACGGGACGGTCTTCGTCGTACTCAACGGTAACCTGAGTCTTACCATCGGGACGCAAATAGGGCAAAACACCCGTCTTTCTAACAAGGGTCAACTGCTTTGCCAAGGCGTGAGCCAATGATATAGGCAAAGGCATAAGCTCCTCTGTTTCATCGCAGGCATAGCCGAACATCATTCCCTGATCTCCTGCACCATTCTGGAAGGCGTCAGCCTTGTCACCCTCCTTAAGCTCCAATGAAGCGTCAACGCCCATAGCAATATCGGGTGATTGCTCGTCGATCAAGGTAGATATCTTGCAGGTATTTCCGTCAAATCCCTTTTCAATCGAGTCGTATCCGATATCGTTGATGACATCGCGCGCAATTGAAGGAATGTCCACCTTTGCAGTGGTAGAGATCTCACCCATAATATTGACCACGCCCGTAGTGCAGAAGGTCTCGCAGGCGACTCGCGCCATCGGGTCCTGAGCAACGATTGCATCAAGCACCGCGTCGGAGATCTGGTCGCATATTTTATCGGGATGACCCTCGGTCACCGATTCTGATGTAAACAGTCTTCTCATATTTTTTACCTCCGTAAATAATCAATGCCCGCACCAAAAGATGCGGGCATAAAAGTTCTCATCTTTCGGTTCAAACCGCAGGATTTGGCACCTTTCCGATAAAATCGGCAGGTTGTCGGGCTTCACAGGGCCTGTCCCTCAGCCACTCTTGATAAGTAAATATTTAATTCGATTAGTATTATAACACAAAGTATATCAATGTCAATATCTAAATAATTCAAACACACCGTTGAGATAAAGAATAACAAACAGTGACATAGCAACAATCAGCAAAACTGATACAACAGTAACAATTACTGACTTGAAGCTTACGGACATTTGGCTATTACCTTCAATCACCCTCATTCGCCTTAATATATTTGTAATCGGTTTATATATAACCATAGTAGCAGATGCATTAATTATTGTTTTTGCAAGATTAAACGGTAATAGCAACGTAGGAATTAACGCAATAACCTCTCTAGTGTTTACGCCCATATAGAAGGGTGTTATAAATATGTTGGCAATAAGCATAACCACTACAACAGAAACAGAGCCCAATGCTAAGGACAAGACCGCTCCAAAAATTGTATGCTTATACTTGTATATAATTCCACAAACGAATGCAAATGTACCGGAAGATAAGAAATTCATAATAAAACCATATAATCCTGTATCGCTTACAGAAAACAATTCTAACAAAGCAACAACTAATGCAGAAAGCACTCCATAAACTGGACCAAATAAAAATGAAAGAATCGCAATTATAGCATCTTTCAAATCAAAAGTTAAAAACGTAACGTTAAAACGAAAAACGAAAGTAACTAAATAAGCAATTACACTAAATAAAGCTGATACAACCAGCCTTTTAACAAAAATTTTATTAGACATAATACACCTCAAAAATAAACACCCACAGACATAGTCTGCGGGCGCGAAAAATAATCTTCTTTCATCCGGACTATAACCGTCGGTACGGGAATTGCACCCGTTCAGCATACGCTCGTGGACTTTACCACCGGTGGAGACTTTCACTCCGCCCTGAAGACAGCATATTAAACTTTATATAACAATATTACTTGTTGCTGAGAGCCCTTTCAAGCCAGATGGTGCCGATATCCATCGCATTGTAAAGGCCGAACTTCTCGCTCTTCTTAACAATGCGCTCGCGCGGTCTGAGGTCGCTGTCTGTATTCAGAAGCTGAACCAAGACCTTATCGGCGATCTCAAGGTCGCCCTCTTTCTTCGTTGTCATGATCTGAAGCAGGATAACAAACTTCTCAGACATATCACCGTAATAAATTTCGTTCCCCTTGCGTACAAGCGGACGGCCTTTATAGGTAAGGAATTCCTTATCGTTAGCCATAGGTATACCTCCAAATTCGGATGAGTCGGACATTACCGACCGACTAATTTTAACATACTGCCAATCTAAAGTCAAGTCAATTACAGTTTACCCGTGTTTTTGCGGAAATCAAGGTAATCCTGCAGTATGATACAGGCGGCCTCTGCGTCAACCGCGGCCTTTCTCTTTGCTCCCCTGACGTTGTTTGAGTTAAGGGTGGTATATGCCGAAATCGTAGTGCAACGCTCATCCCAAAGGACAGTTTCAAGGCCACTTGCCTCTTTAATCATCTCAGCAATAGCGGCGCAGGTCTCGGCACGCTCTCCAACAGAGCCATTCATATTCTTAGGATAGCCGACCACGATCAACCCTGCCTGATACTCAGCGGCAAGAGCAGAAATCTTCTCAACCAATCGGTCGGTCCTTCTCTCCTGAATAACGGTGCGCGGAAAGGCATATACCTCGCCTGCATCGCTGACGGCCACCCCTGTTCGAACAAGACCGAGATCAACCGACATTATTACCATCTGTTATCTCCCTTTCGCCCTTACATTACGTCGGGCGCGTCAATGTTGAGCATACGCAAAACGTTTCTGATAACGCTGCGAACCTGCACGCAAAGGAACAGTCTCGCATACATCAGCTTTTCATCATCACACTTAACACGGCAGGAATTGTAATAACGGTGGAACTGGGTTGCAAGCTCGATGACGAAGCGGGTTATCTTTGACGGGTCATACTGCTTGGCGGCCAAAACGATCTCATCCTCAAGTGAAGAAAGCTGACGGATGATATCCCTTTCGGCAGGCTCGGTCAGGCAATCAAGATCATCGGCGTTTACCGAGCGGAACTCAACCGACTCTGCGGCAAGATTCTTGATGATACTGCAGATACGCGCGTGAGCGTACTGAACGTAATAGACAGGGTTCTGAGAGGACTGTTCAACCGCAAGGTCGAGGTCAAACTCAAGGTGGCTGTTAGGCTCACGCAGGTTGAAGAAGAGTCGAGCAGCATCGATGGGAACCTCGTCAAGCAAGGTCTCCAAGGTAACCGCCTTTCCTGAACGTTTGGACAGCTTATAGGTCTCGCCATTCTTGATAAGACGCACCATCTGCATAATAACGACGTTAAGGCGCTCAGGATCGACTCCAAGGGCCTGTAAAGCCGCCTTCATACGCGGAACGTATCCGTGATGGTCTGCACCCAATATATCAATGGCGATATCAAATTTGCGCTCCTCGAGCTTGTTGTAGTGATATGCGATGTCGGGTACAAAATAGGTAGGCACCCCGTTTGCACGCACAAGCACGCGGTCCTTGTCCTCGCCGAAATCGGTAGACCTGAACCAAAGGGCACCCTCAAGCTCATAAGTGTGGCCGCTTGCAACCAGCTTTTCAATTATACGCTCCACCGAGCCGTCGTTGTGAAGCTCCGATTCCTTGAACCAACGGTCGTAGTTAATGCGATATTTGGCAAGGTCGGTGTGCAACTTGTCAATATTTACAGGCAAAGCGAAGTCGCAGAGAGCCTGACGACGTTCTTCAGACTCGACATTGGCATAAGAGTCACCGTACTTCTCGATGAAATTCTTAGCGTGAGCAACGATATCGTCGCCGAAATATGCATCCTCGGGCATCTCAATCTGCTGACCCAACTGCTGAAGATATCTCACTTCGAGCGAAGTCTTGAACTTCTCGATCTGGTTTCCGCTGTCATTGACATAGAACTCGCGCGCAACCTCATATCCGGCATAGTCAAGCACAGACGCAAGACAATCGCCGAGTGCGCCGCCACGGGCGTTACCAATGTGCATAGGTCCGGTGGGATTGGCCGAAACAAACTCAACGAGCACCTTCTTGCCGCCGCCATAGGTGGAACGGCCGTAATTTTCGCCTTGTGCCTCGACATCCTTCAGGATATCGGAATAATATCTTGCAGAGAGGAAGATATTGATAAATCCGGGGCCTGCGATCTCGAATCGGTCGATATAAGTACCAGAGAAGTCGAAATACTCGCCAAGGGTCTCGGCAATCTTTCTAGGTGCGTTATGCAAGGCACGCGCCCATACCATAGCGGCGTTTACCGCATAATCGCCGTGGGTTCGGTCGGCAGGCACTTCAATGGTGAATGAAGGCAGTTCCTCCTGCGGAAATTTTCCGTCGGCAACCGCCTTGCCGGCCGCTTCAAGCACGGCATTTCTGATATCGGACAGTGCTACGTCTACTATTTTGGACATCAGTGATTCCTCCTGACATTAATTTCGATTATATTATTGCTCAATAATGAGCCATTTGTATCAACTTCATACTCAAGCAGTACTCGACCGCCATTTTCATCAAGAAACGAGCGGACACGCTTGCCAGTAATTCCAACGCTGAACGAGCCGTAAGCCGCCTCGTACTGCGAAATGTATCTTTCGCCCTCTCGAACGGTAAGACACGATCTCATACTGCCCTTTCGCTGAATAGTAACGGTATCTTGGTCAATTTTTATCAACGTGTCGGTAACGTCGCCATCCTGATCGGTCTCCTCGTAACTCAGGCAATATATACCATTCTCATACGTCATTTTACCAAGGGTATTTACAACGACCGTATCGGTAGAATCAGACGAAATAGTGCTTTTGATTTCGATAACAACATCGGCCATCCTGATCACCCCTTGAACAATTATAATAACACATTTGGATAAATTTATCAATCATAATATTAAAATTAATAAAATAATATATAATGCTTAGTCGTGAAGTCTGTTCACGCCTTTTTGTCGAAAAATGTTTTATTATGTTTAGAGTATCACAATGTATAGGAGGTGTCGTTTTGCAAGTCGAATTAGGAAAAACCCTTAGGCTATATCGCAAAAGTCAAGGTTGGAACCAGCAGTTCATAGCAGATCAGTTGAATATTGACCGCTCTACCTACAGCTACTACGAAAGCGGCAGAACCTCTCCTTCCATCGATTCATTGATAAGACTGTCAAAGATCTTCAATGTATCGATAGAAGAATTGCTCAATATTAAACATGATACGCCTGTTGTTGCTGAGAACCCCCCACCCTATGAGCCTATCCCCCAGCTTGAGCTTACCCAGCAGGAGCGCGCACGGATCTTGAAGATCCGCCAGCTCGACAACGAATCCCGCGAAATGATCGACGAGCTCATTAATGAGCGACTGAAAAACCTCGATTGATCAGAAAAACCATACGCCGTACTCGGCGTATGGTTTTTTGTTTTAAAAGAATGAAATTTGGTTAGAATCAGGCAGAAAGTCAAGAACGTGAAGGTCGGTCAGGGTCGCAACGGTCGACTTACCGATGCCGCCGAACATAGTCAGCTCATCCTTCGACATATATCCGCCTTCCTTATGGGCCGCCTTGACAATTTCTTCGGCAGCGTTGTCACCGATTCCACTTATTGAGTTGAAGGGCAAACGGATCTTTCCGTCCTCAACGACGTATCTGCGCGCTTCAGACTTGTAGAAGTCTATCGGCAAGAACTCAATGCCTCTTTCGAGCATCTCGTTGACTATCTGAAGCATCGCCAAACCTGCCTTATCCTTGGCGTTAGCCTGCATACCCTTGGCGATTATCTCATTCATAGCCGCCTGAATAGCAGGCTTGCCACCCAGTATGGTCTTGGCGTCAAGCTCTTCACCGCGAACAGTGAAGTACGCGGCATAATATTCAACGGGACGGTGCACCTTGTACCAACCGAGTCGCAAAGCGGAAATAACGTATGCCGAAGCGTGTGCCTTCGGGAACATATACTTGATCTTCTGGCAGCTATCCATATACCATTCAGGAACACCGTGCTCGCGCATAGTCTCCTTCATTTCGTTCCATTTTTCAGGCTCAAGCTTACCTGAGGCGACCATTCCCTTTCGGACCTTCTCCATAATGTTAAAGGCCATTTTTGATGGCAATCCCTTGTACAACAGGTAGGTCATAATTCCGTCACGGGTTCCGATAACCTCCGAAATGGTGCAGATGCCGTTCTTGATAAGCTCCTGAGCGTTGCCGAGCCAAACGTCTGTACCGTGGGACAGTCCGCTTATCTGTAAGAGGTCGGAGAAGGTACGCGGCTTACATTCAACAAGCATTTCACGAACGAAATTGGTACCAAATTCGGGCAGCGAGAAGGTGCCTGTCTGCGAGCCAATCTGCTCGGGTGTAACTCCGAGGGCCTCGGTCGATATAAACAGGCTCATTACCTCGGGGTCACTCATCGACACATCCATAACAGGAATACCCGTGTACTCCTCAAGGTACTTATAGATGGTCGGCACATCGTGTCCGAGCTCGTCCAGCTTCAAAATGGTGTCGTGGATCGAATGGAAATCGAAGTGGGTGGTTACAGTATCACTGTTGACGTCGTCAGCAGGATGCTGGACGGGACAAAAGTCGTAAACCTCAAACTCACGCGGAACAACGACCATTCCGCCTGGATGCTGACCCGTCGTGCGTTTAACACCGGTACAGCCGATGGTCAAACGCTCGGTCTCAGCCTTATTGAGAAGCAAGCCTCTTTCCTCGGCGTACTTCTTGACGTAACCAAAGGCGGTCTTGTCGGCAACGGTTGCAATAGTTCCCGCCTTGAAAACGTTTTCGGGTCCGAACAGGGTCTCGGTGAACTTATGGGCGCTCGATTGATACTCGCCCGAGAAGTTAAGATCGATATCAGGGGTCTTATCCCCGTCGAAGCCGAGGAAGGTCTCGAAGGGAATATCGTGACCGTCGCGTATCATATCGGTGTTACAATGGGGGCAGTTCTTCTGTGGAAGGTCAAATCCCGAGCCGTATGAGCCGCCGGTAATAAATTCACTGTACTTACATTTCGGGCAGACATAGTGCGGCTCAAGCGGGTTGACTTCGGAAATTCCTGCCATCGTCGCAACGAATGAAGAGCCGACCGAACCACGCGAGCCGACAAGATATCCGTGCTCGACCGAATCGGCAACCAATTTCTGCGCCGTAACGTACATAATGGAGAATCCGTTCTTGATGATGGAGCCAAGTTCCTTATCCAGTCTCTTCTGGACAATCTCAGGAAGCGGATTGCCGTACATCTCGTAGGCCTTGTTGTATGTAACCTCGGTTATTATCTCGTCCGAACCCGGAATGGTCGGCGGGAAGTTACCTTGCGGAATGGGTCTTATATACTCAACGAGGTCAGCAATCTTATTTGGGTTCTTAACGACCACTTCGTAAGCCTTGTTCTTTCCGAGATAGGCAAAGTCGGAGAGCATCTCCTCGGTAGTCTTGAAATACAAGGGCGCCTGTTGGTCGGCATCAGGGAAGCCCTGACCGGCCATAAGAATAGCGCGGAATTTGGCGTCTGACTTATTGAGGAAGTGCACGTCACCGGTGGCAACAACAGGCTTCTTCAGCTTCTCGCCAATCTTAATAATGGTCTTATTGATGGCATTGAGTTCTTCCTCAGACTTGACCTTACCGTTGCGAAGCATAAACTCATTATTACCGTTTGGCTGAATTTCGAGAAAATCATAGAAGGATGCAATGTCGAGCAGTTCGCCCCACGGACGATTATCAAGCACCGCCTGATAGAGTTCACCCTGCTCGCAGGCGCTGCCTATAATCAGGCCGTCGCGCAGGTTGACAAGCTCACTCTTAGGAACGAGAGGCTTGCGATTTGCACCCTTGGTCTGATAATACTTCAAATTTGATAGGGATACAAGCTTGTAAAGGTTCTTTAGTCCCACAAGGTTGCGCACAAGAATTATCTGGTGATACCTGTGCAAAGTCCTCGGGTCGCCGCCTGCAAGGTAACTGTTGACATCATCGATCACCTTGCACTCGCCGCGAGAACTTTCCTTAAGGCGAAGGAGCAGTTTGATGAAAATATGTGCAAGCACGGTTGCATCGTCGACCGCACGGTGATGGTTAAATTCGCCGAGATCGAGGGCCTTCGCAACCGAGTCAAGCTTGTGATTTTTGATATCAGGCACAAGCACCCTCGCCATAGGCACAGTGTCACAGTAAGGATTTTCAAGGACAACTCCGAGCCTAAGAGCAGATGCTCTCGCAAATGACATATCGAAGGGAGCGTTGTGGGCAACAAGCAGTCTGCCGCCGATAAACTCGAAGAACTTGGGCATTATCTCCTTCTCGGTTGGAGCATCCTTGACCATATCGTCGGTAATACCCGTAACCTCGACCACCCTGCTGGGTATCGGCATCTGAGGATTTACAAGGGATGAAAAGGTATCAACCACCTCGCCGTTTCTCACCAAAACGGCGCCAATCTCGGTGATACGGTCGTTGACCGGACTGAAGCCGGTCGTCTCGAAGTCAAACACGATGAACTCTCCGTCGAGTGACTCAGCGCATTTACCGTTGATGGCAGGCACCATATCATTGACAAAATAGGACTCCATTCCGTAGATAGCCTTAAAATCGGGGTCCTTCTTGCGAATTTTATCTACCGTATTCATAATTTCAGGAAAGGCCTGAACAACGCCGTGATCGGTGATAGCAACAGCGCGGTGTCCCCAATCGTGAGCGCGTTTTATAAGTTCAGAAGCGGTGGTCATACCGTCCATCTGAGACATATTGGTGTGCAGATGAAGCTCTACGCGCTTCTCATCTGCCCTGTCGGCAACGACATATTTGTCGACAACGCTGACGATGGTAGGGCTGAAAACATAGTCGTTCTCGTACTTATCGTTTTCAAGTGAGCCCTTTACCAAAAGGCATACACCTGGGAAAAGGTCGCTGATCCACCCTGCTTCGCGCACGGGAATATACATCTTCAACTGGGTCGAGTTGGTGTAATCGGTGATAAACACATTAACACGCAGCTTGTCTCCTGCGCGTGTCGGGTTGGTATCGACCTTGAATATCTCGCCCCAAATTACACAGTTGCCAAGGTCAGGACTGAGGCTATCGATTGAAATCGGCTTGCCGTTGATCTTAGATGAGCCTGCAAATTTCGACCACAAAACGCGTGCAGAATCGAGGTAAACGGGCAATCCGTCGGACGGCGGGTCAAGTCGGACAGGTTTTTTCTCCTTCTTGGAGCCTGCTTCAAGCACCTCTTTGGGAATGACCACCTCTGTGGCTTCAAGTTCCCCTGAGAACTCCACCTTCACCTTAGTGTTAAACAAAGCATTGAGTCTCGCGGCAAGTTTTACATCGATGGAATCAAGCGCAGACATACCGCCGTTTTTCAAAGCAATATTTACCCTGTCTGACGACACGGTTATAACGCAATTATTAAACACACCGCCAAGAGAAGCGTTGTTGACAGTTAACTCATCGATAGCAAACCTGACCCCTTTATCGTCAAGCTCAACGCCGTCAAAGGAGAGGTCGCAATCTATTTTATGCAAATTCAAGCCCGACACGACCGTATCGAGCAGACTTTGATACCATTTATGAGTAATCGCCCTGTTTACCGATAAACCAAGCGAAACTGACCGCTGTTCTCGGTCTAATTTTGCATGGGTAACACATACATTTTCGATCTCCCTGCCGAGCGAGGAATAATCAAAAACGCCCTCGAAAACAGTTGAGAAAGGAACCTTACTCACTATTTACATCCTCTCTATCTCATTAATAAGTTCATCAAGCAATCGGTCCTCGTCGACCTTACGGATGACCTCACCCTTGCGAATCAAAACTCCGCACTTGTCGCCGCCTGCGATGCCGATATCGGCCTCACGAGCCTCACCCGGCCCGTTGACCACACAACCCATTATAGCAACCTTAATGTCCTTATTTAGTCCCATCAAGCGTTCTTCTGCCTGTTTAACAAGCTCAACCACGTTAATTCGGGTTCTTCCGCAGGTTGGGCAGGAAACAATTGTAACTCCACCCGACCTGAGACCGACCGATTTAAGTATATCGATACCTGCCTTGACCTCTTCCACAGGGTCATCGGTCAGAGAAACGCGAATGGTATCCCCTATTCCGTTAAGCAAAAGTCCGCCGATAGCGCAGGAAGATTTAATTATTCCTGAGAGAAGGGCGCCAGCCTCGGTAACACCGAGA
>JAZQID010000028.1:0-5383 GCA_045540915.1 Acutalibacteraceae bacterium | reverse complement strand
GCATATGGTATTCAATCTGAAAATTCAGATTGTTTTGCATACCGGAAATTGCTTTTTACTTGACAAAGAATTAACCGAGAGCAACCATGCTGAAAACGAGTGCGAACAATGCGACGGTTTCACAAAGACCGACAACAGTGATGTACTGTGAGGAGCCTGTTCCTGTTTCCGCCAGGGCATCCGCGCCTGCGGCACCGGCCTTGCCCTGAAAAACAGCCGAAAACGCCATTGCAACGCCGGACGCTATTCCGAGGCCGAGCAAAAAAGCAGGGTCAGCAGTCGACGTGTTCATCTGCTGCATCAAAAGGAAGCCGTAAATGGTCTGTGTAAGCGGAGCACCTGCAAAAACGGTAAGAATAAACGGTGCTGCCTTATTGCTCATATAACACTTTTTCCAAGCGCCGATCGAAGCCTGACCTGCAATGCCGATACCGATAGCCGATCCTATTGCGGCAATACCCATTGCCAATGCTGTTCCTAATAATCCTAAATTCATAATGATTCTCCTTTTAATCAATTTGTTCATTAAACGGTTTGAATTTATGCCCACTCCACGACATATCCAAATGCGAGGAGAACTCCAAGGTGTTAAGTCTGATTCCGTGAACGATAACAGACAGAATATTTAATATCATATTCAGTCCGTGTCCAAACACCAGCAGAATGATGGCAAGTATCATAAACATAAAATTGCCAAGCAAGGGGCCTGCCAACTCATTAACGGTAGCAGAGATCGCGGCACCTGCAAGGCCGACAGCCCAAAGTCGTATATACGAAACGATATCCGAAAACACATTCACCACGCCAAGCAGAACCGATACGATGTTGGTAAAGCTTGAAAGTATGGATCTTATAATGCTTCCTTCATAGTTTGAAAACACAAAACTCAGGACGAAGCCCATTCCTATCAATGCTATGGCAACCGTTCCGACGGGAACACTGCCGATTACGAGTCCGAAACTGAACACCTCGGCGTTTACAACTAAACTTAGCACCAAATAGTAAATACCTAAAAGCTGTAATATTGACCCGATATCACCGAGCATTTTGATGGAGCCCTTGTTTCTTACAGCACCCTTTATATGCGCAACTGTTAGCTGTATCAAAGCCAGTGTGAAACAGAATATCTGCAGGTTTTGAGCGGTTGTAAGGCCAACGCCTTCAGGAGTCCAAGGCAGGCTCCAAAGTTTATCGGCATACACGTTTGAAATGACCGGTATGGACAAGCTCTTTAACCACTCGGGCAACTGCTCCGGAGAGAGACCGAACCAAGTGCAAGTAAGCGTTCCCCATAAAATTGTTGAGAGACCGAAGAGTCCCACAAGCAGAATGGTAGGCGAGATCTGCTTTTTGGCAATAAGCGATTTTATAATCGGAATGGCCGCAATAGTGCAGATCAGCAAGCCGTACCCGCCGTCACCGAAAATAATGCCGAAGAATATGAGTATAAACGCCAAAAACCACCCCGAAATGTCATATTCGAAATATCCGGGAACGGTGCCCAAAAAGTCGGTCAAAGGATAGATAAGACTCACAAACTTATTGTTTTTCAACTTGGTGGGAACGTTATCCTCTTCACACGGATCATCTACAAGAAGTCCCCACGAATTACTCGTTGCCGTTTGTTTTAGTCTGTCAAGGTTTTCTGCCTCGATATAGCCTTTGAAATAGGCAACAGAAATCGATTGTTTGCTTTCAGGTAGTATTTTTTCATCTGCCATACCCGTAGCGTAGGTCTCAAATTCGATTTCTTTTTCAATGGTTTTGGTTGCTCGTTTTATGCTCTCAACGTAACAAACTTGAGATGCAATCTGTTCGTCTATTGCATCAATGCGATCGTTTAGTTCGGCGATCCTTTGCTTCATCCCGTCAGTAGATATCTTCGGCAACGCTAAACGATAAACATTCAGTGACGAAACGATTTTTTCATCGTCTTCCGAATTGGATTTTACCAGCATAAATCTAACTGTCGATTTGGTTGCATCAAGCCGAACGGTTTTAACGCTGTCAGCAAGCGACTCATATTCCGACCTCGGCATTTCATAAAAGGATATCTCAAGCCCTTTTGATTCCAGATCACGTATACCGCTCGGATCTATGTCACCCCAGATCTTTAAGCGGTCAAGTTCCGAATTGAGTGTGATTCGCTCTGCCTGACATTGCTTTTTTTCTTCATCAAGAGCTGCCACTTGGGCCGCAACGGACAGCGCTTTTTCAGCACCCACTTCTTTTTGCTCTGCGTTCTTCTTTTTCCCAATGGTAAAGATCGCGCTTTCGAGCAAAGCTATCTGCTCTTGCAGTGTGGTAAGCTGTTCGCCTGAGCCCTCGGTTATCTCGATATGGACGATCCCTAATTTGCGGAGCTTTTTCAGGGTTTCAGCCTTTTTATCTGCTCTGATGATGAGAGATACTTTTTTCATTGGCACTATCATAATGAACAAACCTCCTTTTCGGAAGCCGCAGCATTACGGAGGGCTATCTTGCGTTTTGATATTTTTGTACGCACCACGGCGTTGACCTGTTGATCCGCCATATAGATCGATATTTTTTTGATATTTTCCTCGGTTTCGGGGATCTTAACCTTTTCAAACAGGTTTACTCTTTGAGAGGTCGCGAGCAACTCGATCTCCAACAGTCTGACCTGTTCATCTAACACTTCTGCCTCTAAATCAAGGGACATTGCCTTTTCCATATGGTCTGCGGCAATATCCACCCAAAGAGGTGTTTCGTACAGATCATAATCTCCTCTGTGAAAATCCGCGCCCTCAAATGTAGGAATATCCACGCCGGCAATATTCCCCATTCCCTTTCGAATATTGCTGACGGTTATGATCCCATCGGGGAAGGCATCCGTTTCGCTAAAAACAGCGATCCATTCTCTAAACCCAAATTCAAGGTCTTCTCTTTCTTTTCTCACTGCCTTAGCCTTGGCTTCAATTGTGCGAATTTCCGATTGGAGTTGTTGCTTTTTCAGTGTCAGAGTAGGCAAATATCTGCGGTACATTTTAAGTGCGTCTTTTTGTACCTTTAACTCATTTTTGGTTAGTTTGATTTTTGCCAAAACTACAGCCCTCCCTAACTTTCAGGCCAAAATTCATCGGTAAGGTCTGACTTAATTCCGGTTTCATCCTTTTGGAAGCAATCCGCCAAGATCTCCCACCCCAGATCCAAAGCATCTTCAAGCGGCAGATTGACCGACAAGTCCATAAGTTTGCTTTCAAAAAGCTCACCGTATTTAAGCAATTTATTGTCCCAACGGCTCATTGCAAAACCCATATTCTTTTTCTCCAACGTATCTTTATATGAAGAATACATACGGATCATTGCATCCATAAGAGCTCGATGGTCCTTTCGTGTTTTGCCGTTTACATTTTGTTTCAGTCGGGAAAGTGAACCGAAGGGCTCTATACGGCCGCCTTTTAGATAATACTGACCTTCTGTAATATAGCCTGTATTGTCGGGGACAGGGTGAGTAACGTCGTCACCGGGCATAGTAGTAACCGCCAAGACGGTCACAGAACCCGAATTCGCAAAGTCAACAGCCTTTTCATAACGGGAAGCAAGCTGAGAATATAGATCGCCGGGATAACCACGGTTAGACGGCACCTGCTCTTGCGTAATAGCAATTTCCTTCATAGCGTCGGCAAAGTTAGTCATATCGGTTAAAAGCACCAATACGTCTTTATTCTGCAATGCAAACTGCTCTGCTACTGCCAACGCCATATCGGGAATCATCATACACTCAACGGTAGGATCGGAAGCAGTATGGATGAACATAACCGTTTTGCTTAAAGCGCCGCCTTTTGAAAGCGCATCCTTGAAGTACAGGAAATCATCATATTTAAGTCCCATACCGCCAAGAACGATCACGTCGGCTTCTGCCTGCATTGCAATACGGGCGAGAAGTTGGTTATACGGCTCTCCCGAAATCGAGAAGATAGGCAATTTCTGAGACACAACCAACGTATTGAACATATCGATCATCGGGATATTTGTTCTCAACATTCGGTTGGCAAGAATACGCTTAGTGGGATTAACGGAGGGGCCGCCGATAGACTTCATATTCTCGGTAAGCGCAGGGCCTTTATCTCTCGGCTCGCCTGAACCGTTAAATATACGTCCCAACAGATCCTCACTAAAGGATACTCGCATTTCATGACCGAGAAAACGCACTTCATCTCCTGTGGAAACACCCTGACCGCCGGCAAAGACCTGCAAAGATACGATATCTCCCTCAATTTTATTGACCTGAGCCAAAGATTTGCCGAAACGGGTGTTGATCTGCGCCAGTTCCTTATACTGAACCCCGTTTGCTCGGACGGTGATGACGTTGCCCGTAATAGACTCTATTCGGTTATATACTTTGTTCACTCTCACTCACCGTCCTTTAATATTTTTTCAGCCGGCGCGGCTAATTTACCGTCACCCTGACGATACAGTGTGTCAATTTCAGATTCTGCTTTCTTGAACGCTTCGCTCTCAAACTCGGTATAATTCCAGTCAATGAATTTTTGACGCATACGGTTAAAGAAGCCTCGCGCATCGTCTTTATTCTGAGCGGCGTAATTACTGCCCAGAACGTATACCAGCTTATCGGTAACATAGCGCTGGCGCATTGTGCCACAGTTAGCTTCAACCGGATCGAAAGAGTTCTGCTGCAGATAAACGGCATCAAGCATTTCGGACTTCAAGTAGGTGATGTAATCCAAAAGAGAGGTGCCTTCTTCACCGACAACCTTCATCATCGAACCGATCTCGTCTCCGTGATGAAGAATACTTTTACAAAAGTCTAACTTTTTGCTGTCAATAACGCTGTTATATTTCGACCAAGAAATAAGCGGGTCAATGGCAGGATACTTTCTTGCATCAGAGCGTTCACGGGAAAGACCGTGGAAAGCGCCTACAACCTTCAAGGTCGCCTGAGTTACAGGCTCTTCAAAGTTACCGCCTGCAGGAGAAACAGTGCCACCAATGGTAACCGAACCGGTGCTGCCGTCAGGCAAACGGACATATCCGGCTCTTTCATAAAATGCCGCAATATAAGATTCAAGGTATGCAGGGAAAGCCTCTTCGCCGGGAATCTCCTCAAGTCTACCCGACATTTCACGCATCGCCTGCGCCCAGCGTGATGTTGAGTCTGCCAGCATAAGAACGTTAAGCCCCATCTGTCGATAGTACTCAGCAAGGGTTACCGCTGTGTAAACCGACGCTTCACGGGATGCAACGGGCATAGAGGAAGTGTTGCATATAATAATGGTGCGTTCCATAAGCGAACGGCCGGTCCTGGGGTCGGTCAATTCGGGGAACTCGGTCAGGGTTTCAACAACTTCACCTGCACGTTCACCGCAAGCGGCGATAATAACAATATCCACATCCGCATATT
>JAZQID010000027.1:0-2131 GCA_045540915.1 Acutalibacteraceae bacterium | reverse complement strand
CCGCTCGCGCTCAGGGGCACGCTCGCTCTCTGCTTTGAGCGCCTCACTTGCCTGTTCAAGCAGCGGCAAAGCGGCCTGCAGGCCGACCTTGTTGCGCTCGAGACGGGGGCCTACCTCACCGAGCTTTTCGGCGGTGGCTATGCGGCCGGCCAGCCCTTCAAGCAGACTGTCGGTATGCTTCAATTTTTCCTCCAACGCGGCAAGCGCCTCGCTGTCGGCGGTCAGCATCATCTCGACCGTCGGCAAGGCCACGTCAAGCACCTGCACGCTCTCGCCCTGCCTTGCTTCATCAAGCTGAAGGGTCAACGGATGCCCCTCATCGAAGGTGACGTCCGACAGGTACTGCAGTATGCTTTGCGAAAGGGTGCGAAACTCGTTTCTGAGCTCGTTTGCCTGCTCGCCCAGTCTTTCCTGAAGCTTTTTGTAAGGTACTGTATCAAATATCTTTCGGAATATTTCGGTGCGCTCCTCGGTGTTGGCGTTGAGCAGTTTTTGGAAGTCGCCCTGCGCAAGCATAGCGATACGGCTGAACTGCTTTGCATCCAGTCCGACAAGCTCGCAGGCGGCCTTGGTCGCCTTTTCGTAGCCTGCGACCACTCTTCCGTCGGGATAATAAAACTGCGCGTCGGCACCCTCGGTAGTGGTGCCCTCACCGCGCGCCTTGAGCCGCTCATACTCAGGATTTCGCCTGATGCGGTAGACGTCGCCCCTGTACTCAAAGGTCATATCGACAAAGGTGGGGGTGGTGGCATCGGCATACTTACTGCGAAGCATCTGCTTGGTGCGGTTGTCACCGCTCGCCGTGCCGTAGAGGGCAAAGCATATCGCATCGAAAATAGTGGTCTTTCCTGCCCCTGTGTCACCCGTTATGAGATAGACACCCGTCTCTCCGAGGCGGTCCATATCGACCGACACCTCGTTGACGTAAGGGCCGAAGGCAGACAGGGTCAGATTTATCGGTCTCATATCTGTCCCTCCCATATCTCTTCAATAAGTCGGCCGACTGCATCACGCTGAATATCGGTCAAAGGCAGATTGTTCTGCCTCTCATAGAACTGCTCGAACTGCTCGAGGGGCGTTTTATCCTCTTGAGCAACGCCCGAGGCGACCGATTGAATGCGTCGGGTACGCGAATTGTCATATTCAAGCTGCATGACGTTGGGGTATATATCCCTCAGCCGCGAGACCGCCTCCTCGACATCCTCCTCGTCGGTGAGAATGATATGAAGGTAGTCGTCCCGTTTTTCATTTTTATAAAAACCGACCGAGGTAAGCTCAGCAAAGCTTCCGCGCAACTTACGCAGGCGGCGCACAGGCTCAAGCGGCAGGGTGCTGACCTGCACATCCCCCTTATCGCCCATTTCAACAACGGTAAGGGAGACCTCCCTGCCCACCTCGTTAAAGGAATATTCAAGCGGCGCACCGCAAAAACGCACACCCTCCCGACCGATAAAGGCAGGGGTGTGGATGTGCCCGAGGGCGACATAATCGAAGCCATCGAAGATATCGACGTTGACGTTGTCAAGTCCGCCGATGGCAATTTCGTCAGCGTGGGATGAGGTGGTGTTGGTGACGTTTTGGTGGCAGACGAGGACGTTTCTCTCATCGGTGTCAACCGCCATCGAATCGATGACGGTGCGCACCGCATCGGTGTAGTCGTTTATCTCGGCATCGGGGAAAAACCTGCGAACGTGGGCAGGCTTAACAAAGGGGAGCAGGTGAAATCTCACCCGTCCGAATTCATCCTCAAGTACAGCCTGCGTCACCGAGCCGTCAAAGACGGGCGACACATAGACGCCGCTTGTCTGCATCAGGCGTGAGCCGTAGCCGATGCGCTCTGCGGAATCGTGGTTTCCGCTGATGACCAGCGCGGCAATCGAACGCTCTGCGAGGGCGGTCAGAAAGCCGTCAAAGACCTGCACCGCCTCAGCAGGCGGCACCGATTTGTCGTATATATCGCCGGCGATGACCACCACGTCGGGATGAAGCTGGTCGGCCATCGCAAGAATTTGGTCAAGTATTGCAACCTGATCCTCGAGCAAAGGCATCTCATTGAGCCGTTTGCCGAGATGCAGGTCGGATATATGAAAGAACTTCACTCACGCTCACCTCTTCTATTTTATTGTACCAC
>JAZQID010000026.1:0-6866 GCA_045540915.1 Acutalibacteraceae bacterium | reverse complement strand
ACGGTGAGAACCTGAGTCTGTCCTCTGGTGAAGAGGCCCGAGCCATGTGCTCTCGGAAGCAGGCCAACCTCGGATGCCAAGGGGCGAATGTCATCGATGCCGCGGCCGTCAACGCGCTTCTTGTCGTTGATGAGCCAGCTGCGGACGACGAACTTCTGAAGCTTGTACATACACTCTTCGATCTCGCCTGCGTGCTCGCCTTCATCGCCGTCAAACTTAGCGTGAACTTCCTCATAGATAGGCTTAAGGCGTGCATCGCGGATGCGCTTATCGTCGGTGTCCATAGCGAAGCGAACCTTCTCAACTGCAAATTCCTTTACAGCCTCGAAGAGATCGTGGTCGACCTCACAGTCAACAAACTCAAACTTGGGCTTACCGACCTGTGCAACTACGTCATTGATAAAGGAGACGATAGCCTGATTGAACTCGTGAGCCTTAAGAATGGCCTCGAGCATAATATCATCGGGAATCTCGTTAGCGCCGGCCTCGATCATTGCAACCTTCTTATCGGTAGAAACGACGGTTACGTGCATCTGCGACTTCTGAGCCTGAGCCTGAGTCGGATTGAAAACGATCTCGCCGTCGACATAGCCTGCGACAACGCCGCTGACAGGTCCGTTCCAAGGAATGTCGGAGATTGCGATAGCGCAAGAGGTACCGAGCATAGCGGTGATCTCAGGCGAGCAATCGGGATCGGTGGACATAACGGTGCAGACGACCGAAACGTCGTTACGCATTGTCTTGGGGAAAAGCGGACGGATGGGACGGTCGATCATACGGGAGGCAAGAATTGCCTTCTCGGTGGGACGACCCTCACGGCGCATAAAGGAGCCGGGGATGCGGCCGACAGAATAGAGCTTCTCCTCAAAATCGACGGAGAGCGGGAAAAAGTCGATGCCGTCACGGGGCTTTGCAGAAGCGGTTACGGCGCAGAACACGGCAGTTTCACCGTAGCGGGCCATAACAGAGCCGTTTGCAAGCTGTCCGAGCTTACCGACCTCGATTGAAAAAGGACGGCCGGCGATCTCGGTCTTGAAAATCTGGTAACCTTCAAACATAGATTTAACCTCCAAAAATTATATTTTCGGGGCCTTTGCGGGATTAGCAATAAATTCATTACCCGAGCCATTTCAGGCAATCAATTCACTGCTAAGTCGACCGCATCGTCCCGATTAAAAACTAAGATTATGCGAAAGGCAGACCGATCGAAACTGATCGGTCTGCCAATCAAACTTATTTACGGATGCCCAGACGTGCGATAATAGAACGGTATCTCTCGATATCCTTCTTCATCAGATAGGAAAGCAGGTTACGTCTGTGACCAACCATCTTGAGCAGACCGCGACGGGAATGATGGTCATTCTTGTTAGCCTTCAGGTGCTCGGTAAGATCGTTGATGCGCTTGGTCAGCAGGGCGATCTGTACCTCAGGAGAACCAGTGTCTCCCTCGTGGGTCTTGTACTCTTCGATGATTGCGTTTTTCTGTTCTTTCAGCATTTTTTACACCTCATTAAAAATATTTTCGACGAACCGAGTTCAAGGCAAAGGTGTTTCCTGTTTTACAGGCATACGCCCAAAACACAGCACGCGAACAAAGGTATTGTACCACAAACTTTTCAATTTGTAAATACCCAATTTTATGAAATTAACAATAAACCTCTTGACATCAATTTCGACATATTTTATTATAGTATATATTGTCATATTAAAGGTGTGAGATATAATGCTTAACAACGAAAAGAAAATGGAGACTATCGTCAACCTCGCCAAGAGCCGCGGATTTGTTTACGCGGGCAGCGAGATCTACGGCGGTCTGGCTAACACTTGGGACTACGGCCCTCTCGGTGCCGAGCTGAAGAACAACATCAAGCGCGCTTGGTGGAAGAAGTTCGTTCAGGAAAATCCCTATAACGTCGGACTCGATGCCGCTATCTTGATGAATCCGCAGACCTGGGTCGCATCGGGTCACCTCGGTGGCTTCTCCGATCCGCTTATGGATTGCCGTGAGTGCAAGGAGCGTTTCCGTGCCGATAAGCTTATTGAGGACTGGTGTGCTGAGAAGGGTGTTACCCTTGAGAAGCCCATCGATGCCTTCAGCCAGCAGGAAATGAAGGACTTTGTTGAGAACAACAACATTCCCTGCCCCTCCTGCGGAAAGCACAACTTCACCGATATCCGTCAGTTCAACCTGATGTTCAAGACCTTCCAGGGCGTTACCGAGGACGCGAAGAACACTGTTTATCTTCGTCCAGAAACCGCTCAGGGTATCTTTGTAAACTTTGCAAACGTGCAAAGAACTACCCGTAAGAAGCTTCCCTTCGGTATCGGACAGATCGGTAAGTCCTTCCGCAACGAGATCACACCCGGAAACTTCATTTTCCGTGTCCGCGAGTTTGAGCAGATGGAGCTTGAGTTCTTCTGCCAGCCCGACACCGACCTCGAGTGGTTCCAGTACTGGCGCACCTTCTGCCACGATTGGCTTATCTCCCTCGGTATGAAGGAGGAAAATCTCCGTCTGCGTGACCACGACCCCGAGGAGCTTTGCTTCTACTCAAAGGCGACCACCGACTTCGAGTTCCTCTTCCCGTTCGGTTGGGGCGAGCTGTGGGGCGTGGCCGACCGCACCGACTACGACCTGACTCAGCATCAGAACACATCAGGCAAGGATCTGACCTACTTCGATCAGGAGAAAAACGAGCACTACGTCCCCTACGTTGTTGAACCTTCGCTGGGTGTTGAGCGTTCTTTCCTCGCCTTCTTCTGCGACGCTTATGACGAAGAGGTCGTAGATGCCGAGAAGAACGACGTCCGCGTTGTTCTCCGCCTGCATCCTGCTCTCGCTCCCTTCAAGGCTGCCGTTCTTCCTCTTTCTAAGAAGCTGAGCGAAAAGGCGCTTGAGGTGCATCAGATGCTTGCTAAGGACTTTATGGTCGACTACGACGAGGCAGGCTCGATCGGCAAGCGCTATCGCCGTCAGGATGAGATCGGTACTCCCCTTTGCATCACCTACGATTTCGATTCCGAGACCGACAACTGCGTAACCATTCGTCAGCGTGATACTATGGAGCAGGTTCGTGTTCCCATCGCTGAACTGAACAACTACATCGCAAACTTCGTCAAGTTCTAAGCTTAAAGGCCGACAGGAAACTGTCGGCCTTTTCAATTACATATATTACAGCCGCTCAAGCTTTCACTTGAACGGCTGTTTAATTTTATACTATTTTGTAATAACAGTCTCGGAAACTTCCTCAGCGATGAGTTCGGCTTCCTCTTCGTTCTGGATATCCTCAAAGGCTGAAAGCATCGGCTTGACCTGCTTGCCCTTGATCTTACGGTCAATATAGTTGTTGGTGATCTTCATAACAAGTCCCGACAGGCAAATGACACCGATAAGGTTGGGGATCATCATAAGTCCGTTGAAGGTGTCGGAGATATCCCACGCAAGCGAAGATGTCAAAAGGGCGCCGAGCATAATTGTGGCAATATGTATAGCCTTATATACGGGCACCGACTTGGTACCGAAGAGGTACTCCCACGCCTTTGAACCATAATGCGACCAGCCAAGGACGGTTGTAAATGCAAATAGCAAAATTGCAATAGCAATAAACTTGGAGCCGATTCCGCCAAATCCAAAGACCGAATCAAATGCGTTTGCTACGAGGGTAGCGTCGCTGCCTGTTGCAGTACCGGTTTCGAGGTTATAGACACCCGAGGTCAAAACGGTAAGGGCGGTCATTGTGCAGACAACCATAGTATCGGCAAAGACCTCGAAGATGCCCCACATACCCTGCTTAACAGGCTCCTTGATGCTTGAGTTGGAGTGGACCATAACCGACGAGCCAAGTCCTGCCTCGTTGGAGAAGACACCGCGCTTGAAACCGGCTACCATAGCGGCCTTTACGGTGATACCGACTGCACCGCCTGCGATAGAAGAAGGCTTAAATGCGGTAACAAAGATGGCCTTGAGAGCAGGAAGGATGTTTGCATAGTTTACGCCAATGATAACAAGGCTTCCTGCAATGAACAGGATAACCATAAAGGGAACGATTCGCTCAGCGACGGCTGCAATACGCTTAAGTCCGCCGAACACGATGAGGGTTGCAAGAACAACAAGAAGTACGCCAATGATCACAGAATAGAGGGATACACCGCTGTAAAGCTCGATGCCGGAGAGAGCAGGGATATCAAATGCAGACTCTACGTTTACAACGATCTTGTTTACCTGACCCATACTGCCGATGCCGAAGGAAGCAAGCAGGGTAAAGCAGCTGAAGAGCACCGCCAAAACTCTGCCTATCCACTTTGTTTCGGGTCTGGAGCCGAGGCCATCCTTAAGATAGTACATTGCTCCGCCGGACCACTCTCCGTTTGCATTACGGCGGCGGTAGTAGATACCGAGGACATTCTCGGAGTAGTTGGTCATCATACCGAAGAAGGCGGCGACCCACATCCAAAATACAGCGCCAGGTCCGCCAGTACATATAGCGGCGGCTACACCCGCAATGTTACCGACACCGATGGTTGCGGCAAGGGCAGTGCAAAGCGCCTGAAAGGGTGATATGGACTTTTCATCCTTGGTGTGGCTACCCTTAGAAAACAGGCTGCCGAGGGTCTGCTTCATCCAATGTCCGATCTTAGTGACCTGAAAGAACTTGGTCAGAACGGTGGTCAGAACACCTGTGCTGAGCAAAAGCACAAGTCCGATAGTGGTCCATACAAACGTGTTGATAACACCGTTATATTTGGCCACAAATGACAGGAAATTCTCCATTTTATCTACCTCCAAAATATATTAAACAAAAAATAAAAGCGTCGCCGAAAGGCAACGCTCCCAATAATAAGGACACGACAAAGTATGTCGCGAAACCGCAACAAAACTATCTGTCCTTTTGCCTGAGAGATTGAGCGAAACCGCCTTGCACCTTCGGCACTCGCGTAAAGCGAGCTTCTCCAGATACGCTATCCGCCGACAGTCCTCCCTGTTGAACAGGACCTGAGAGTGTTACCCCTTTGGAAAGGCTTTCGCCTAATTTCCTGCCGACTTCATTTAGCCTTATATGAAATTTATATGTATAGTATCACTGTTACTACATATTGTCAAGCATTTATCCAAGCTTCGACATCAAACAAATTACTCTGCAACCTCAACCAAACCGGACATTTCGGCAATACAGTCACGGCAAACCAAGCGTCCCTTGAATTCAGAGACATCATTGGTATTATTGCAAAATACACAGCAGGGCTCATACTTCTTAAGGATGATAGTGTCACCCTCGGTAAAGACCTCAAGAGAATCGGTATTCTCGATATGCAATACTCGACGAATCTCCTTCGGTATAACGACGCGTCCCATTGAATCAAGCGGTCTTACAATTCCTGTTGCTTTCACGAAAATTCTCCTCCAACTGTCATATTTTTACATTTGATGATTGTATTATACCTTATGTTGTGGTGTTTGTCAACAACTTTTGGCATATTTTGTCATTAAATTAAAAACGGTAGAACAAGTTGGCGATATATAGGAAAATGTAGTTGACAGCGTGAAGGGCGAGCACGGTTGCAACATTTACAAGGTTGCCAAGATTCAGCAGAGGTAACACCAAGGCGAGAGCAACGCCGATACATACCATTATTGCGGTAACGATCGCGCAGAAAGAGGCGCTTTGACGCAAGTTGTAGGATGCGAGGTAGCCGTCGATATATCCCTCGGTCGATGTCGAGATCAAGCGCGCCTGTTCGGTCTCGGAAGGCGAATAATTCTCGCGGTAACGCCTTGCAGAGTCAGATGACATCACAATAACGGCATCGCGCGGAATTCCGTAGCTGTCGGCGATCATTGCCTCGGTGACGTTGGGGTCAACGGTGTCAACGAGCAGAGATACCCCCGTGTTGATAAGACGGCGAATGCGGTAGAGCAGTGAACGCTTTGCGGTGTAGCCGACGATAAAGATAGCAACGAGCTTATCGTCTACAGCAAGGTATACGGGGAACTTGCCCGCGCTGACTATCTTCTTATCAAGGGAAATGGGCGGTGTTTCGATATTGTGGGACTCAAGTATCATTCGATTTCCGAGCAGGGTCTTGCGGTCATTGACCCAGCCGGTAAGGCCCATTTTATCCTCGTAGATGACGGTGTCGACCAAGGGCAACTTGCCCGAGTTGGTGGCAACTATCTGGTTAAACACGCCTGCAAGAGGACTGTTGCCCGCTCTCGTCAGGGCTGCGGCCGTTATAATGGCGGTGTCTATCGGGAAATCGTGGAATGTCTTGAAGTTGTAGAGACTTACGCAGTCGTCGCTGAACAATTCATCCGATGCAAAAGAAACAACATTCGCCTCGCTGATATCCTCAGCCGCCTGATATCCCGTTAGCATCGCGCCCTCATTACGAAGTCTGCGGCAGACTTTGAAAAGATTTCTGCCTGTAGAGATAAGTGACGAAAAAGGTGCGCAAATTGCCGCAACGGTAGCAAAGGCGGTAATAACATGCGCCACATTGCCGTGGGCGACAAACATCGACAACAACGCCGCAACGACCGACGCTGAAAGCGAGATAATCATAAATTTGAAGGTCATCCGCTCATACGGGTCGGACGAAAGTGAATAACCGATGAAGTTCTTAAGGTCAATGACACGGTGACGACCGAAAACGAGCGACTCCCCTACCCTTGACGGATCGGCAAAGGCAGTCGATGCAGGCGAGCCGACAAGCTGGACGGCGTTCTTGGTCTCCTCGTTTGCAACGGCATCGAAGTTGAGCAGAACGCGCTTGACAGTATAAAGCTTGCCAAGGCAGTTGAAAACAAGGGTGGTCATAACTACAGCCGCGACCATAGAGGTGGCCTTAATACCATCGGCTTTGGTAAG
>JAZQID010000025.1:0-7610 GCA_045540915.1 Acutalibacteraceae bacterium | reverse complement strand
CCTGCGCGCAAAGCACCAGCCCGTCGCGTATCCCCTCTGCGATCTGCGACGAGCTTGTAAAGAGCATCACAAGCCCCACACAGCATAGAGTGACGTTGACCAACCGCCTTATTTTCCAAGACATAAAACCCCTCCGTTCCCTGAAAATATATGGCAGAAGGTGCATTTTTATATCCGTATAAACATAGTTTAGTAGGGATAAACCGAGGTGGAAATATGGCAAAAAACAAAGCAAAACTGCAAAACGCCGCCCGTCAGCTTGACAGGGCGCTCGAGCTTCCTGCAGGCACCCTCAGCGGAGGCGCACATATCGAACTCAACTCCAATCGCGAGGCGGTCATCGACGGATGCAAGGGTATTATCGATTACGGCGAGGAAGCGGTGCGGCTGAACATCGGCAACGGTTCGGTCACCTTTCTCGGCCGAAGTCTGATGCTCAAAAACCTGACCGATAAGCAGGCGATTCTTGTCGGCCATATTCAGCGCATCGAATTTGACGGTTAAAGGGGAAGGGTTATGTTTTTTCTCCGACTGATACGCTTTCTGTTCGGTTATGTGAAGATCACCGTGTCGGGCAGGTTCCCCGAGAGGTTTCTGAACATCTGTGCCAATCACTCGGTGCCCGTGTGGTATACCCATCGACGCGGCGACAGCATCGAGTGTTGCATTTTTGCGCGCGATTACCGCAAGCTCATCGGGCTGAGACGGGGCTGTGCCGTCTCGGTCAAGATAAAGCGCAAATACGGCCTGCCACTCTTTTTTTACCGCTACCGACGGCGCAAGGGAATGCTCTGCGGTGCGGTGATGTTTTGCGTAATATTGGCGGTGATGCCCAATTTCGTGTGGAGCATCGAGGTCAATTCCGACGGCAGTATCGGCGAGCAACAGGTCATAGATAAGCTCGAGGAGCTTGGGCTTGGCATAGGTACACCCCGTTCAAAGATAGATTCGGGCAATATGCGTGTGCAGTTGGCGATTGCACTTGACGAGGTGTCGTGGGCGGCCATAAACGACGACGGCACGACGGTTACCGTTGAGGTGCGTGGAGCAACCAAAAAGCAGGAAAATGACTACGCGTACAGCAATTTGACGGCCAAATGCGATGGTTGGATAACGGCGGTCTACGTTCGAAGTGGAAGCGCCGCTGTAAAGGTGGGCGATGCGGTGGTCAAGGGGCAACTGCTGGTCTCGGGCACCGAGCAGTACAAGGACGGCTCCACCGTTTTCCGCCACAGCGACGCAGATATCATCGCCCAAACCGATCACGAGCTGAGGGTGTCGGTGCCACTTAAGCAAAAGGTGAAGACCGACACGGGCAGGGTATGCAGTCGGAGTGTCGTGAGCGCATTCGGGCTGAAGTTGCCCCTCTACGTCGGCGAGATAGATTTTGACTATCGCGCTCAGGCGGTGAAAAAGGACCTCGTCATCGGCTCAGTTAAACTGCCGGCATTTATTGCGACCGCAAAATTTTACGAGGTGCGCGAGGGCAGTATCACCCTCTCTGACGAGCAGGCCAAGGAACGCGCTGATAAGCTCTTGGAGGCCGAAAAAGAAAAACTGCTTGATAGCAGGGAGCTCGTCTCCTGCGAGGTGAAATATGAGCAGCTTGAGGGCGAACTGATCGCGGTCGCCTACTGCGTATGCAAGGAAAACATAGCAAAAACCGAATATTTCAACGTCGAGAAGGGCTGACGGGTAAAAAAATTTTCAAAAGCTTAAAGCAAATGCTTTAAGTTCTTGCAAAAATGTGTTACAATAACTACGAATATAAAAATGTCGGAGGATGGGCAATGTTTGAACAAACTGTGAGTTTTGACAGGCTTGAGCAGGCGGTCGACCTTTTCGGTAGTTTTGATGAGAATATCAAGCTCATCGAAAACGAGTATTCGGTAGTCATCGTTATGCGTGGCAGTGACATCAAAATTCAGGGCGAGGCCGAAAAGGTCACAGCGGCGGCTTCGGTCGTGTCGGGCCTGTTGATGCTTGCCGCAAAGGGCGAGGCTATCAACGAACAGAGCGTGCGCTACACTATGTCTCTCGTCAGCGAGGGCAAGCAGGACCGCTTGGCACAGCTTGCGGGCAACGGATGCATCTGCATCACCTCAAAGGGCAAGCCCATCAAGCCCAAGACCCTCGGACAGAAGAAATATATCGATGCTATACGGGACAACACGGTGGTTATCGGCGTCGGCCCTGCAGGAACGGGTAAGACCTATCTTGCGGTGGCGATGGCGGTGGCGGCCTTTCGCGACAAGCAGGTCAACCGCATTATCTTGACCCGACCCGCCGTCGAGGCAGGGGAGAAGCTCGGCTTCCTGCCGGGAGATATGCAGAGCAAGGTCGACCCCTACCTGCGACCTCTTTACGATGCCCTCTTTGATATGCTGGGCGCCGAGAGCTTTCAGCGTTATCTTGAGCGGGGCAACATCGAGGTAGCACCCCTTGCCTATATGCGCGGACGCACCCTTGACGACAGCTTCATCATTCTCGACGAGGCGCAGAACACCACCCCTGAGCAGATGAAAATGTTCCTGACCCGTTTGGGCTTTCAATCGAAGATCGTCGTTACCGGCGACGTTACCCAGATCGACCTGCCCGACGGTCGCAAATCGGGACTTGTGGACGCGACTCAGGTGCTGAAAAACGTCGAGGACATTGAGATAGTCCGCTTTAATGAAAAGGACGTGGTGCGTCATCAGCTGGTGCAACGCATCGTCAAAGCATACGAGAAGGCCGAAACGGCAAAAAGGAGCAGGAACAATGGCTAAGGTGAAGGTCGTTATCACCAACGATCAAAAAAAGATAAAGATACCCGTCGGGCTCAGGGGCTTGATACGCCGCGCATGCATCGCTTCTCTTAAAGAGCAGGCGTTTGACGATGGCGCCGAGGTAAGCGTACTGCTTGTCGACGACCAAAGGATACACGAGATAAACCTTGAGCATCGCGGTATCGATCGCGCCACCGACGTGCTGTCCTTTCCGTTAGGTGAGGACGGCGAGTACGACCTCAACCCCGAGACCGAGCTGCTACAGCTTGGCGACGTTGTGATATCGCTTGAGCGCGCCACCCAACAGGCAAAGGAGTACGGCCACTCCTTTGAGCGCGAGGTAGGATACCTTACCGTACATTCTTTGATGCATTTGCTTGGCTACGACCACGTAAACGGCGGAAAAGAGGCCGCTTTGATGCGTGACCACGAGGAAACTGTAATGGAGATGCTCGGCCTGCCGAGATAGGAGGATAAAATATGACCAGTACTGCCTTTCTTGCCATTGTCGGACGGCCTAACGTTGGCAAATCGTCGCTTATGAACCGAATGCTCGGGGCAAAGGTCGCCATCGTCTCGGACAAGCCTCAGACCACCCGTACACGCATTATGGGAGTGCTCACCGAGGGCGAATGCCAGCTCGTTTTTATCGATACGCCTGGACTGCACAAGCCGCGCACCAAGCTCGGCGAAAATATGGTCAAGGCGGTGGAGGATTCGGTCGGTGACGTCGATGCCTGCGTGCTTGTGGTCGACGGCTCGGATGTGCGCGCCGACCTTTCGCTTGCGCCTGCGGAGGCTGAGCTTATCGAGCGGTTTAAGAAGAAAAAATTGCCCTGCGTGCTTGCAATAAACAAGATCGACCTTGTTACCCAACGCGAAAAACTGCTCTCGGTCATCGCCGCATATTCGGCGCAATACGACTTCGCCGCCGTTGTACCCCTTTCGGCAAAAAGCGGAAGCGGAGTCGATGCCCTTGTCGGCGAACTGAAAAAATTTGCCGAGGAAGGACCCCATTTCTTTGCCGATGACTCGCTGACCGACCAGTCGGAGAGAAGTATCGCGGCCGAATTGATCCGCGAAAAGCTCCTGCGCTCGCTTGACAAGGAGGTGCCCCACGGCATAGCCGTCGGCATCGAAAGCTTTGCCGACCGCAAGACCTCGTCGGGCGAGGATCTGTTGGATATTGAAGCTATAATCTACTGCGAGGCTGAAAGCCATAAGGGCATTATCATCGGCAAGGGCGGCTCAATGCTCAAGAAGGTCTCTTCGCGCGCAAGGGAGGATATGGAAGCCTTCTTCGGATGCAAGGTCAACCTGCGTTGCTGGGTCAAGGTCAAGGAGGACTGGCGCAACCGTTCGGGGCTGATACACAATTTCGGCTTGGACTGATTTGCCAGTGATATTTGGCTTGCCCGATTGCCACACTAACTTCAAGAAAGGTGTGGCGATATGAACAAAAAGGAAGCCTGGGAACGCTTTTATGCCACCGGCTCGGTGGCCGATTACCTGCGGTATGCAGATGCCGTTAAGGGAGAAGGAAAGAATGAAGATCAACACGGACGGCCTTATCATAAAAAAGGGCTCGGTCGGGGAGAATGACCGCTTGGTGACGGTGCTGACCCGTGATCTCGGAGTGATACGCGCCTTTGTCCACGGCGCCAACAAGGTCAAGGGCAAGACGGTGTCGGCAACCGACGCCCTCTGCTATTCCAAGTTCACGGTGACCAAAAACCGCGATACATATACCGTCAGCGAAGTCACACCCGTCGAGGTGTTCTTCGACCTGCGAAAAGATATCGAGCGGCTGAGCCTTGCACAGTATTTTTGCGAGGTGGCGATGCATCTTGCCGTGGAGGGCGAGGGTGCAGAGGAGCCGTTGAGGCTAATTCTCAACTGCCTCTACCTGCTGATGAAACAGTCCCGTCCCCTGACACAGATAAAGGCGATATACGAGCTTCGTATGATGTCCCTTGCGGGCTTTATGCCCGATCTGAGCGGCTGTGCCGCTTGCGGCGTTGAGGATATGCCGTGCGGTTGGTTTTCCTACACCGAAGGGGTGGTCAAGTGCGATGCCTGCGGAGCGGGCGGCACCCTCATTTCAGGGGGAGTGCTTGCCGCGATGCGCCACATCGTCGGGTGCGATTTTGAGAGGCTTTTCGCCTTTGAGATGCCGCCTGAATCGCTGAAGGCCCTCGGTGCCGTAACCGAGAAGTATCTTATTACTCATTGTGATTGCAGTTTTACTGCGCTGAATTTTTATAAAAGCCTTTGAATTTGGAGGACAAGTATGTTCCGTCTGGATAAATATTATCGTGTTCTTGAATTGGATAGGGTGCTTGAGCGGCTTGCCCTTTTGTGCGGCAACCCCGATGCCGCGCAGATGGCGCGCGAGCTTTGTCCGTCGGGCGATGTCAAAGAGGTGCGCCGACTTTTAGAGCAGACCGACAGCGCCTATGTGCTGACCGGTCATTACGGCTCACCATCCTTTGGCTCAATGACCAATATCCGCTCTTCTGTCAGGCGCGCGCAGGCAGGAGGCTCTCTTTCTATGCGTGAACTGCTTGACGTTACCGAAAACCTGAGAATTTACCGTTCTTTAACCGAATGGCGAGGCCGCTTCTCCGACGAGTGCGTGCTTGACCGCCTGTTTGAAGGGGTGGTGCCCCACAGGCAATTGGAAAACCGTATTGCCACCTCTATAATCAGCGAGGATGAAATGGCCGACACCGCCTCGGCCGCCCTGAGCGACATACGCAGGAAGATACGCAGTGCCGAAAATTCGGTGCGTGAGCGGTTGGATAAGATAATCCGTTCCCCTCAGTATCAGAAATATCTGCAGGAGCCTGTGGTCACCATTCGCGGCGACAGGTTCGTCGTTCCCGTAAAGCTGGAGCATCGAGCCGCCGTTTCGGGCCTCGTTCACGACACCTCATCGTCGGGCGCAACGGTGTTTATCGAGCCGACCGCCGTTGTCGAGGCCAATAACGAACTGAAGGTTCTGCGCGCCAAGGAGCAGGCGGAGATAGAGCGTATTTTGGCCGAGCTGTCGGCTGCCGTCGGCGAGCACGCCGATATCATCGCTATTTCCTACGACTGTGCGGTCGAACTTTGCCTTATCTTTGCAAAGGCCAAGTTGGCCTACGATATGAAGGCAACCATGCCCGAGATAAACACCGATCGCCGTCTCAAGCTTATAAAGGCTCGACACCCTCTGCTTGATGAGAAAAAGGTGGTGCCCGTTACCGTCGAGCTCGGTGACAGCTTCGACACCCTCGTTATAACCGGCCCCAACACGGGCGGCAAGACGGTCACTCTAAAGACCATCGGCCTGCTCACCCTGATGGCAGAGTGCGGACTTATGATACCCGCCTATGACTCAAGCCAGATCGCCATCTTCGATGCCGTTATGGCCGACATCGGCGACGAGCAGTCGATCGAGCAGTCCCTGTCCACCTTCTCATCACATATGGTCAACCTCGTTGACATACTTGCCAACGCCACCGACAACAGCCTTATCCTCGTTGACGAGCTTGGCGCAGGCACCGACCCCATTGAAGGCGCCGCACTTGCCAAGGCGATAATCGAGGAATTTCGTTCCAAAGGTTGCCGCGTTGCCGCCACCACCCACTATGCCGAACTGAAGGCCTACGCTATCGATACCGACGGGGTAGAGAACGCGAGTTGTGAGTTCGACGTGGCTACCCTGAGGCCTACTTACAGACTTCTCATCGGTATACCCGGGCGCTCCAACGCCTTTGCCATATCCGAGCGTCTCGGACTGAGCACCGAGGTCGTGCGCAGGGCAAAGGGTATGATATCCGACGAGGATAAGAAGTTCGAGGGGGTCGTTCGCTCGCTCGAGCAGGCGCGAAAGGCGGCTGACGACGAGCGCCGAGAGGCTCAGCGCCTGCGCTCTCAGCTTGACTCAAAGCACACCGACGCCGAGCGCCGTTTTGCCGAAATGGAGCAGGAGCGTGAGAAGATTCTCGAGCAGGCTCGCAAGGAGGCTCAGCGCATCGTTGAACGCGCAAATCGCGGAGTCAACACTATGCTCGGCGAGATAGAGGACCTGCGCAAGCAGGCCAACAAGTCCAAAAACCTTGATGAGATCGCAAGGGCCGCCCGTGCCGCCGCAAAGGCCGGCACCCAAAAGCTTGATAAGGATACCATTCCGACCGTTTCGGACGTCAAATACGAGCTTCCGCGTCCTCTCAAGGTGGGGGACACCGTTTTTGTCCCCGAGGCAAATCGGCAGGGCGAGGTGGTCGCCTTGGCCGATAAATCGGGCAACCTTACGGTGCGTATGGGCGCTTTAAGTATGAAGATTGCTGAGAAGTCGGTGCGCCTGACCGAAGGACAGCCGCAGAAAAAGGCACCTCAATCCAACCGCCGCACCGTTACCTCACGCGCCGACCGAAGTGTAAGCCGCGAGGTCGACCTGCGCGGCAGAATGGCCGACGAGGCGATAATGGAGCTTGACAGCTTCCTTGACGAAGCGATACTCTGCGGAGTCGAGGTGGTCACCGTCATTCACGGCAAGGGCACCGGAGCACTTCGCAAGGCGGTGCACGACCGATTGAAGCACCACAAGGCAGTCAGAACCTATCGACTCGGCCTTTTCGGCGAGGGCGAAAACGGCGTCACCATCGTTGAACTGAAATAACAAAACACACCTGTGATACATCACAGGTGTGTTTTGTTATGAGAGCAATCAGCCGATTATTCGGTTTTGGAATATAATATTGATTCCCGACTTAAAAAGGTCAGGATAGCAGATGTTCCAAGGGTTATATTTAACGGTGTATTTTATGGAGGCTATACTGTACCGAATATTAAGCC
>JAZQID010000024.1:0-1708 GCA_045540915.1 Acutalibacteraceae bacterium | reverse complement strand
TGCACTCGCCGGCAACCCTAACGTTGGCAAAAGCACCGTCTTTAACAGCCTGACGGGACTCAAACAGCATACGGGCAACTGGACGGGCAAAACGGTTGCAAACGCCTTTGGCAGATGCCGATTTGACCCGCGGATAACGGTCGCAGACCTGCCGGGTACATATTCGCTGGCCGCTCATTCGGAGGAGGAGAGGGTGGCAAGGGATTTCCTCTGCTTTGAAAAGAGTGACGCGGTGATAGTGGTCTGCGACGCGACCTGCTTGGAGCGAAATCTAAATCTGGTACTGCAGACCCTTGAAATAACCAGAAGCGGTGCGGTCTGCGTAAATCTTATGGATGAGGCGCGGCGAAACGGGGTGCATATTGACGTAGAGCGGCTCAGCGGCCTTTTGGGCGTACCCGTCGTAGCCACCGAGGCCCGCGCAGGCAAGGGAGTGCGCGAGCTGTTGCAGGCGGTGGTGCCTGCGCCGACACCGGCACCGCCGCCATATCGGGTAAGATACCCCGAGCCCCTTGAAGCCGCACTCATACCGCTTGAAAGGGCACTTTCCCGCTACGAGATGCCTGCGCGGTGGCTTGCTTTGAGGTTGCTCGAAAACGATAGCGAGATGCTGGAGAAGATCAACGAGCGGCTCGGGCTCGCACTGATCGATGACCCTGAGGTAAGCGCTGCCTTGTCGCAGGCAAGGGAGATGCTGGAGAGGGAGGGGGTAGATGCCGACCGCCTGACCGACCTGACGGTGCAGGGTCTGCTCAACGAGGCATCGCGCATCTATTCCGCCTGCGTAACGGTTGAGGAAAACCGCCATCGCAATATGCAACGCTTGGCCGACCGCCTGCTGACAGGCAAGGTGACGGGCACACTTGTGATGCTGCTGATGCTGCTCGGCATACTATGGCTGACCATAAGCGGCGCAAACTATCCGAGCGAATGGCTCTCGCGCCTGCTTTTCGGAATAGGCGACCGAATAAACGACGGGCTTCACCTGATAGGCGCGCCTGAATGGCTTTGCAGTGCGCTGATAGACGGAGTGTGGCAGGTGCTCGCGTGGGTGACCTCGGTAATGTTGCCGCCGATGGCAATATTCTTTCCCTTGTTCACCTTGCTCGAGGATGCAGGCTACCTGCCGCGAGTTGCCTTTAACCTTGACGGCGCCTTTAAGCGATGTAACGCCTGCGGAAAGCAGGCCCTGACTATGTGTATGGGTTTTGGATGTAATGCCGCAGGGGTGGTCGGGTGCAGAATAATCGATTCGCCCCGTGAAAAGCGCATAGCGGTGCTGACCAATGCCTTTGTCCCCTGCAACGGCAGATTCCCGATGATGATAACGATCATATCCGCCTTCTTCGTCGTGTCATCGACTGTCATCGGCTCGGTCGCATCGGCCGCTATGCTTACGGGTGTGATAGTCTTCGGGGTGCTGATGACCTTCGCGGTGTCAAAGCTGCTGTCGGTAACTGTGCTTAAGGGCACACCCTCTTCTTTCACCCTTGAACTGCCACCCTTTCGCCGACCGCAGATAATGAAGGTGCTTATCCGTTCGGTATTTGACCGAACTCTGTTTGTGCTTGGCAGAGCGGTGTCGGTTGCCGCTCCTGCGGGATTGCTGATATGGTGCCTTGCCAACATCGAGTGTGGCGGCGGTACCCTTTTGCAATGGAAGTCGGAGGGCCAAGCGGGCTTAGGAAGACAAAATATCTCTCCAACT
>JAZQID010000023.1:0-7251 GCA_045540915.1 Acutalibacteraceae bacterium | reverse complement strand
AGTTGCGGCAGGCGGCACAAACAAGGATGTTTGTCAGGTAGCATACGGTTACGGACTCTTTACCGGTGGGGCAGGACTTAACGGCGGTTCTCACCGTGTAGGTTGCCTTACCCTTCCAATGTCTTCGGGCAACACCGAAAGGCAAATTCAGTTTATGACCGACCTGAACGCTACTATTCTTTGCTGCACCCCCTCCTACGCGGCTTACATAGGCGAAGCAATCAAGGAGCAAGGCATAACGCCCGATGAAGTGCCGCTCAAGGCAGGAATTTTCGGTGCTGAGCCTTGGACCGAGGAAATGCGTCACAGCATTGAAGAAAGCCTTGGCATAAAGGCATACGACATCTACGGCTTAACCGAGACGTCGGGACCCGGAGTTTCATTTGAATGTTGCGAGCAGACAGGTATGCATATCAACGAGGACCACTTCCTTGCTGAGATTATCGACCCCGACACCGGCGAGGTTCTTCCAGAAGGCTCAAAAGGCGAGCTTGTCTTCACCTCGCTTGATAAGGAGGCCTTCCCCCTGCTTCGCTACCGTACTCGCGATATCTGCGTCCTTTCCCGCAAGAAGTGCTCCTGCGGCCGCACCCTTATAAAGATGGCCAAACCGATGGGCCGTACCGACGATATGCTCATTATCCGCGGCGTAAACGTCTTCCCCAGTCAGATTGAAACCGTTCTTCTCAACGAGGGCTATCAGCCTAACTATCAGATAATCGTTGACAGGGTCAACAATACTGACACATTCGAAGTAGACGTTGAAATGAACCCCGAGCAGTTTACCGACAAGGTCAGCGACGTTCTTGCAATGGAGCGCAATCTGGCCGATGCTATGAAAACTATGCTCGGCATCAATCCTAAGGTGCGACTCGTTGCCCCGAAGAGTATTACCCGTAGCGAAGGCAAAGCCGTGCGCGTAGTCGATAAGAGAAAATTGGTTTGAGCTGAGAAAGGAGTTTAAGTTATGGCTATAAAGCAGTTAACCGTATTTGTTCAGAACAGACAGGGCACCCTCGTTTCCGTAACCAACGCACTCGCAGAGAACAACGTAAACATCAGGGCTCTTTCCATCGCCGAGACTCAGGATTTCGGTATCCTGCGGTTGATCGTCAACGATCAGGACGCTGCTGTAAAGACCTTGACCGATGCAGGATATCTCATTAAGGTCATCGATGTTGTCGGTGTCAAGATCGGTGATCAACCCGGTAAGCTTACTGCTGCGCTTGATGTTCTGAATAAAGCAGGGATAAACGCAGAGTATCTATATGCCTTCCTTGCACGCACTGAAAAGCACGCTTATGTCGTTATCAGGGTCGAGGACAACGCTGTTGCAGAGGCCGCACTTGAGGCGGCAGGTTTCCACCTTATCTCTGATGAGGATATAAACAAATTGTAAATACTACCAAAAGCCCAAACGTTTCATCATTAACGCTTGGGCTTTTATTTTAGAATTTAACTCCTGTTGCAACACATAACGCTATTTTATTGTTATAATTAGGCTTTTTAGTATAATTATTATAGAAATTCAACAATGTCTATTGTATTATAAAGTCAGCAGATGCTTAAATTTTCATTTAGCGGAGATGAGCAATTATGAAGAAGTACGTTCAGGTTGGCTGCGGACACAGAGGCGCTCTGAGCTATTCTGTACCGCTTGTTAAGGACTACAGTCAAGATGCCGAATTGTGCGGAGTCTATGACACCAATGTAAAGAGGGCAAAACTTGTCAGTGAATTGTGCGGCAAGGAGATCGACGTTTACAACAGCTTCACTCAAATGCTCGATACTGTTAAACCCGACACAGTTATCGTTACAAGTATAGATCAATACCACGATGAATACATAATCAAGGCATTGAACGCGGGTTGCGACGTTATATCCGAGAAACCCCTTACCACCACCTTCGAAAAGGCTCTTGCTATCAAAAAGGCTGAGCAGATCAACAACAAGAAGGTAACGGTAACCTTTAACCTCCGCTTCCATCCTTTCTTTGTTAAACTTAAGGAGATAGTCGGAACGGGCGTGCTCGGCGACATTCTGAGCGTTCATTTTGAATGGATGCTCGGCATCACCCACGGAGCCGATTATTTCAGACGTTGGCACGCCGAACGTGTCAATTCGGGTTCCCTGCTCGTTCATAAATCGACCCACCATTTTGATATTGTTAACTGGCTCGTTGAGCAGGACCCTGTCAGCGTAAACGCATTCGGCACCCGCAGGGTTTTCGGCGACGTCAGAGAGCAAAAAGCAGATCGTTGCCTTAATTGTAAGGACAGATGCGAGTTCTATTACGATCTTCTTAAGGATGAGAATTGCAAAAAGCTTTACTACGACTGCGAGGATGCAGACGGTTACCTTCGCGATGCCTGCGTTTTTGACAAGCGGATCGATATCGAAGACAGCATAAGCGTTAACGTATTGTATAACCGCGAAACCATAATGAGTTATACCCTTTCTGCCAACACTCCCTATGAAGGAATGAAGATAGTTCTTAACGGAACCAAGGCTCGCATCGAGGCCACTAACATTGGCAACATCATCAAGATCTACAAGCACACCGGTGAGGTCGAGGAGATCGATCTCGGCGTCAACAAAAAGGATGGCCACGGTGGCGCTGACGAGAAGATCCGCGACAATCTCTTCAAAGGTATTGAGACCGAAGTGCCCGAACAGTCGGCTGATCTTCGCGCCGGAATTATGTCCATCGGCATCGGAATGGCGGCGAATATCTCTATGAAGGAAAACCGCAGAGTCAATCTGAGCGATTATCTCGGCAATGAATTTTAAGCAAAGGATGCGATAGGTTGATTACAAAGATCATTAACGGTAGGATACTGTCGCAAAGCAAGATTACGTTCAATAAATCAATTTATTTCTGCGATGGTGTTATTACCGATATCACAAGCGATGACCTGCCCTATGACCAATGCATAGACGCAGGCGGAAATTACATTTCTGCAGGTTTTATTGATGTCCACGTGCACGGTGGCGGTGGTTACGATTTTATGGACGGAGACGTTGAATCCATTATCAACGCCGCAAACTTCCATCTCAATCACGGTACAACATCGATCATGCCTACCGCATTGGCATCGTCGCAACAGCTGCTCAGAGCTTTTCTTGACAATCTGAGAAAGGCAATTGACAGCAGTCTATGCCAAGCTACTATCCTCGGTGCTCATATCGAGGGGCCGTACTTTTCACTCAATCAGGCAGGCGCACAAAACCCCGAATACATAAGAAAGCCTGACCCGAGCGAATATATGCCTCTTATCGATGATTACGGCGACATCATCAGCCGTTGGAGTTTTGCACCTGAGCTTGAGGGTTCTGACCGATTTTGCAGGGCGTTGTTGGAGGGTAACATTTCTCCTTCCATCGCCCACAGTGATGCCGTATACGAGGATGTAAAGCGTGTGTACGACATCGGTTGCAGAGATATCACTCATCTTTACTCAGGAATGTCCACAATAACCCGAGAAAACGGCTATCGCCGTCTTGGTGTCATTGAGTCGGCATATCTGCTTAACGATATGAATGTCGAGATCATCGCTGACGGGAAGCATTTGCCCGCAGAATTGCTCAGGCTGATACTTTCCTGCAAGGACAAGGAGCACATTTGCCTTGTTACCGATGCAATGCGTGCCGCTGGGACAGATCAAAAGACCTCCTTCCTCGGCCAACGCAACGAAGCCGTTCATTGCATCATTGAGGATAGTGTCGCAAAGCTCCCTGACAGAAGGTCGTTCGCAGGCAGTAACGCAACCGCAGACCGTCTTATAAGAACAATGGTAAAGCTTGTCGGACTACCCGTAGAGCAGGCAGTCTCAATGATGACCGAGGTCCCTGCGAGAATTTTCAATCTCACAGCTAAAGGCAGATTGTCGGCGGGTTGTGACGCTGACATCGTTATATTCGATGACAATATCAATATCAAAAATATAATCTCAGGAGGAGTTCAATATGGAGATCAGGATATGTAAGGACCGCGTGGAACTCGGTCAAAGTGCCGCTAAGTTCGTTGCAAAGGCAATCAACGATGTAATCAATGAGAAGGGCGAAGCACGCATTGCTCTTTCGACAGGCGCCTCTCAGTTCGATACGCTTTCTTCGTTGATCAAAGAGGATGTTATGTGGGATAAGGTCGTTATGTTCCATTTGGATGAGTATGTCGACCTGCCCGAGACCCATCCTGCCAGCTTCAGAAAGTACCTAAAAGAGAAGTTTACCACCCTTGTTTCACTCAAAGAGGTGTTCTTTGTTGACGGTACCGAGGAAAACCGCAAATTCCTATGTGAAAAGATCTCCGAAGCTCCGATCGATATCGGTTTGATCGGTATAGGCGAGAACGCGCACATCGCCTTCAACGATCCCCCTGCGAACTTCGATACAAAGGAGCCCTACATCGTTGTTAATCTCAACGACACCTGCAAGCAACAGCAGGTTGGTGAAGGCTGGTTCGATACCGCCAACGATGTTCCCAAGCAGGCAGTTTCGATGTCGGTAAACCAGATTTTGAGCTGTAAGAAGATAGTAAGCTGTGTTCCCTATTCGGTAAAGGCTGACGCCGTTTACAAGACTCTTACAGGTGAATTAAGCAATATGGTTCCTGCCACGATACTCAAGACCCACCCCGACTTCACCCTCTATATCGATAACGATTCGGCAAAGAAGATCAATTCCGATATAAAATGGTAAAAGCAAAAACCGCTGATTTTCATCAGCGGTTTTTTACTTTCATCTTTAATAGAAAATACTTGTATATATGTAAACAATACGCTATTATTAAAGTATCACAACAGAAAGAGGGATAAATATGATAAAGTACGAAATCGAAGGCGGTAATTTACCGGTCGTCATCTGTTATCCTGAAGCGGGTCAGACCCTCTGCACCGAAAGCGGAGCTATGAGCTGGATGTCGCCTAATATGAAAATGGAAACTAACACAGGCGGCGGACTGAAAAAGGTATTCGACAGAATGTTCTCGGGTGAATCCATCTTTATGAATGAGTACACCGCTGTCGGAGAAAGCGGAATGATCGCCTTTGCATCATCTTTCCCAGGTAGTATTATTCCCTATCAAGTAACCAACGGTAACGGCATCATTGTGCAAAAACGCGGCTTTTTGGCTATGGAAAAAGGTCTGGAGCTGTCGGTGCATTTTCAACATAAGCTCGGCAAGGGCCTGTTCGGCGGTGAAGGCTTTATTATGCAGAGAATTACAGGCGACGGCCTTGTATTTTTAGAGATAGACGGCCACTGCAAAGAATACGATCTTGCCGCAGGTCAGAGTATAGTGGTTGACACAGGTTATCTCGCCGCGATGAGCGAGAGCTGCAGTATGGATATCGAAACTGTCAAGGGGGTCAAGAACATCTTCTTTGGCGGCGAAGGTTTATTCCATACCCGTATCACAGGACCGGGCAAGGTTTATATTCAGTCAATGCCTATCATAAATATTGCCCAGCGTCTCACTCCTTACCTTAACATTGAGAGTGACAACAATTCTTCAGGCGGCGGTATAAATATTAGATTAGGAAACTGATATAGTAAGAACCCAAGGGCTTTTGTCCTTGGGTTCTTTTGACGTTTTGCGTATCAATTCAAACTCTCGCAAAAACGATGCATCGACTTCGTCGATATGATGCATTGCGTTTTGCGCAATATGATGTAAATTCGCTTCGCTCATTTGTGATGCGAAGCGTTCCTTAATGTTGCGAAGCAACACATCATTAACGAAGTGACATCATTAGCGTAGCGGCATAATGTTCCCGAAGGGAACGCTTCTTTGAAAAAACCGCCGACAAAAGTCGACGGTTTTTTCTGGTCGAGGTGACAGGACTTGAACCTGCGGCCTCTGCGTCCCGAACGCAGCGCTCTACCAAACTGAGCCACACCTCGATATTCAATTTTCAAACTGAGCCACACATCGAAGTCGTTAACTTCAACCGACTTTGCTATTATAGTAAAAATATACCGAAAAGTCAATAGCAAAATTACAAATTAACAAGTAAAATACAGGTCAGAATAACATCAAACAATCCGGCTATAATTAAATAAACCGAACGCGACTTGATTTTATACAAAACAGAAAAGCAACCCGACAAAAGCATACTAAGTGCAAGGGCGATTATATCGAAGATCAGCACGATCACCTTTCCCTCAACGGAAAATATCTGCGCGATCTGCGCTGATACCAACTGCGCAACAGTATGCAAAAACGGAACCGTCGCCAAGGGCAAAATTGTAAGCGCGATACCCTTTTTACCCATTCTCAAATAGATGAAAAATATAGCAAGAATCAGTGCGGTGATCGCGATACATTCGACAAACATATGCCCACTCCAATCGGTCAAGTTACCATAATATTATAAATAAAATTACACAAAACGGGTTATCAACATTTTCAACAGACTTTTCAACAAAACAGAGCCGATTTTATCAAGCAAACGCGGAAATGTTGAAAATAAAGTCGAGTTTTGAACAGATTTTGTAAATCATCAAGATTTACATAACTTCCATAAGACATTATATACTCCCCTGCTTAAAAAATCAAGTATTATTAAATTCTGGCAAAATAACCTTGACATAATGGGTTTCGATTGCTATAATACTAAGGTCGTTTGAGATATGAGCCATTAGCTCAGTCGGCAGAGCACTTGACTTTTAATCAAGGTGTCCGGAGTTCGAATCTCCGATGGCTCACCAAAGCCCGTTGATCGCAACGGGCTTTTTATGGAGGCATAGCTCAGCTGGTCAGAGTGCCTGCTTCACACGCAGGAGGTCGCAGGTTCGAGCCCCGCTGTCTCCACCACCAAAAAAGTCTCTTTTGTCTTCTGACAAAAGGGACTTTTTTAATGATATCCGTTCCTGTCAGAACGGGTGATATATCTTCGATATGATATCGCTCTGCGAGCGATGATATATGCCTTCGGCATATGAAAGAACGGATATTATATCATATTTGCAGCGCAAATATATCATACGGCACCGCCGTATATCATATCGCACCAGCGATATATCATTGAAAAGCGCAGCATCTTATGGTATAATCTTGACGAAAGAAGATGAGTGGATGAAGGATAAGCGAATTGACAAAGTTAAGCAGCACTTTGATATGTTTTTTGATAATCAAAAGTTCAAAGTTATCTCCTGCAAAATTGACGAAGCAGATGGTATCCTTTCGATTAAAACCAAGATATTCGGCCAAGACTTTCCGCATAATAGCCGTTTCACTATCGCCATCCC
>JAZQID010000022.1:0-2260 GCA_045540915.1 Acutalibacteraceae bacterium | reverse complement strand
CCTGCAATATGGGCGAGGACGATTTCATAGGCGGCATCGATGCCAACACCCGTTATCAGACGGTGCGCGAGCTTGCCGCTCGCGAAAAGGCTGAGTGCCTGCCCATTTGTGCCGAGCTTGAGGCTCAGATCGCCGATATGGACGAGGAGGGCAAGGCGATGTTCCTCAGCGAGTTGGGGCTTGAAAGCTCGGGACTTGACCGCCTTATCCGTACCTGCTATTCCCTCTTGGGTCTTATCTCCTACCTCACCGCAGGCAAGCCCGAGGTGCGTGCCTGGACCATCGTCAACGGCACCAAGGCTCCTCAGGCGGCAGGCAAGATCCACTCCGACTTCGAGCGCGGCTTCATTCGTGCCGAAGTAGTCGCTTACGACGACCTTATGGCCTGCGGAAGTATGAACGCCGCCAAGGAGAAGGGTCTTGTCAGAAGCGAGGGCAAGGAGTACGTTATGAAGGACGGCGACATCGTGCTCTTCCGCTTCAACGTTTGATCCTATCTGAATTCGCCGAGGTCGATTATGAAGAACAACCAAACTGCGAAAAAGCCGCTTTCCGCCTACGAGAGAATAGTGCTCATCATCGCCCTGATATGCGTGGGAGTGCTCTTTGCTTTCAAGGCGATATCGATGCAGGCTCAGCCTGACAAGGTGATAACCTATACGGTCAATGACTCGGCCGTCAGCACCGTGTCGCAGGAGAGCCTGTCCGAAAAGGTCAACATCAACACGGCCGATAAAGAAAGGCTGACATCCCTGAAGGGCATTGGAGAAAGCAAGGCGGAGGCTATCATCTCCTACCGCGAGGCAAACGGCCCGTTTAGCGATATCACCGAGCTTATGAATGTGGACGGAATAGGTCAAAAGACCTTCGAGAACATAAAAGATATGATATGCGTAGAGTAAAGAACACCCCGACGGGACTCTTGGTCCTGTCGGGGTGTTGGTTTTTGCATAAGAATATCACTTTTCGACAATTTCTACAACGATATTATTGCCATCGTAATAATACGCAATAAGATTGCCGTGTTTTACGGGCGGAAAATTATAGCATTCTGCAACCTTGATGGATGGCTCTACAATTATCTCTCCATTCTTGTTGATAAGGCCCATTTTTGTGCCGACTATGACCGCCGCAGTTGAATCGGAGAAGTTTGATATTCCCGAAAAGGCGGTCTGATTAAGCAGATTTCCATTCATATCTGCCAAGCGATATTCATACACTTCCCTTTCGTTATAATACCAACATATTATCCTGTCACCATCCACGTTCGCGTGCTCGCAGTCGTCGGGCAGAACAACTGCGATCTCGCCCCGCTGTGTAATCATTACGTTTCTGTGCTCGCCCTCACTGAGCGTTGCAAAGTTAAGCTTATTATTAAGGGTAGACACCCAAGCGAATATCGGCTCGGTGAGTCGTTTACCCTGACTGTCTTTAATACCAAACACTGTGTCACTATCCGAATCGGCTGTGCCCGTAGCCACATATAATTGTGTGTCATCATAAGCCAACGGGTTCTCTGCTTTTCCCAAAACGTTTGCGTTTCTATCGATGTAAACATACTCATAATCAAGGGTGAAAGCCACCGCACGATCCTTCTCATCGAAGGCGCCTATCCATTCAAATATATTTTCGCTAACCGGATTGCCCTTCAGATCGGTCAGAACTTGACCGTCGGGTAACAGCATAGTAATACGGTCTTCGCAGATGCCGATCGGTATACCGTCGAAACTAAGCTTTTCGCGGTAAACAAGGGTGTGATTCTTTTTCTCACTCTCTACATTTTGGGATGAGGCAATCGTTTTATCGTCAGAAGATGCGCTGCCGCCATTACTATGGCAACCCGTTTGGGATGAGGCAACCGTCTTGTCGACAGAGGACGCGCTACCACTATTACTATGGCAACCCGTAGCAGAAATCATCATTGCGAATACGATTACTAAACAAACGACTTTCTTTTTCATACTGATATCTCTCCTTTCCCTTGATTATATTATAAAAAATCACCTTAATATTAGTCAAGTTTCAATGTTGTAACGATTTACAGAATTAGATGTCAATTTTGTAATATTTGGCCCTAAAAGGTTACAAACTTTTAACTTTTTGCCCGAACTGCAAAACACCCCGACGGGACAAAGCTCCTGTCGGGGTGTTGGTTTTTATTTAAGCAATTAAATCAAACGCATCTTATGTTTAATTAAACTGCCGTCAAAACATATATAACTGCTGCAGGTGTCGTCTAAGCCTGCTTCTATGGTATGTC
>JAZQID010000021.1:0-24831 GCA_045540915.1 Acutalibacteraceae bacterium | reverse complement strand
CGTCAAGGGGAGAGATGACCCCGTGCAAGACGTGGTAGACGCCGTTATATTCGCGTGTCCTCTCGAATGCCATAACGTCCTGCGCGTCCTCGACGACACAGATTACACTGTGGTCGCGGGCGGGGTTTGAGCATATCGGGCAGGTCTCGCTGTCGGTCAGATTCTGACATACCGAGCAACAGTGTATACGCTGCTTTGCCTCAACGATGGAGTCGGCGAAATCCTTTGCCGCGTCCTCCGTAAGTCCCAGCACGTAGAAGGCCATACGCTGTGCCGATTTGCGACCGACACCGGGTATGCGCTCAAAATTCTCGGCCAATCGGGCGAGGGGCGGAATATTGTAGCCCATTAGAACATCCCCGGAAGATTCATTCCGCCGGTGATCTTGCCCATCTCGGCCTCGCTGTCGGCCGAAGCGGCGCGCAAAGCCTCGTTGACGGCCGCAGTAACGAGATCCTCAAGCATCTCGACGTCGTCAGGATCGACCGCTTCGGGATCGATCTTGATGCGGATGACCTCGCGCTTGCCGTTGACGGTGGCCTCTACCATAGAGCCGCCTGCGCTGGCGGAATATTCGCGCTGTTCAAGCTCCTGCTGAACGTTGGCCATATCCTCCTGCATCTTCTGAGCCTGCTTGAGAACGGCCTGCATATTGTTGGCTCCGCCGCCACCGTAGCCCTGCGGTAATCTTGCTTTCATTGAATCTTCATCCTTTCGTTGTTTGGGGGTTTAGTCCAACCCGTTGCGTTTGATTGAGTCCTCGAACTTGTCAAGGGGATCGTCGACGGGCGCCTTTTGCACCTTTTGAGGATTGTAGGGCCCGATCTTATAATTTCGGCCTGTGACCGACGCAATAGCCTTTTTGAGATTTGCGCGGTGACGGGCATCGTTGTTGAACATATCGCGGAAGCTCTCGTTGGTTATTTCGATGAGCAGGAAATCCTTTTCCTCACCGCCGATGTAGGCGCTGGAGCCGCCCAAGACCGCCTTCATAAGCGGGTCGAAACGGCCGAGCGCGCTGAGCACCTCGTTCCATTGGGTAAACTTCTCGTCGGCCGAGACCGCCTGCGGAGCAGGTGCGGCCTTTGGCGCTTTGGCAGGGGGAGGAGTGGGCATTTCGTCTTGGACGGGTGCGGCCTCCTGCTTGGCAGGGGGCGGCTCGGGCAGAGGCATCTCCGGCTCGGTGTCCTCGACGACTGCAGGGGCAGGCGCGGCGATGACGGGGGCGATTGCGACACCCGATGCCTCCAAGGCGGCAAGGCGGCGCACAAGGGCGTCGACCGAGCTGTCGAGCGAGGGACGGCAAAGCTTTATCACGGCCGTCTCAACGGCGGTACGGCGTGCCGCACCCATACGCATCTTCTCGTTGGCGCTTTCGAAAACGTCGATAGCGTGGAGCACCGTCTCAAGAGTCATCTCGTCGGCGATGCCCTTCATATCCTCAAGCTCGGAGGCGGAGCATTTAAGCAGGTCCTCGGGCTTGCGAAGGGTCTTTATCAGCATAATGTCGCGCAGGTACTCGACCAGCTCACTGCAGAGCCTGCCGAGGTCCTTGGACTTGCCGTAGAGGTCGGCAACGGTGCCAAGGGCGGCTGCGGTGTCGGCCTTGACGCAGGAGCGAAGCAGGTCGCAAAGGTACTGTCTGCCCGAAAGTCCGGCGCAATCGAGCACCGTCTGTTCGCTGATATTCTGCGATGCGGTGCTGCATACGTCAAGCAGTCCGAGAGCGTCGCGCATCGCACCGTCGGAAAGACGCGCGATAAGCAGAGCGGCATCCCTGTCGAGAGTGAAATTCTCTTTTTCTGCGACGTACTGCAGGCGGTCGGCGATATCCTCGGGGGATATGCGGCGGAAATCGAAACGCTGACAGCGTGAAAGTATGGTTGCAGGGAGCTTGTGCACCTCGGTGGTGGCAAGTATAAACAGAATATGTGCGGGCGGCTCCTCGAGGGTCTTGAGCAGGGCGTTGAAGGCCGCACCCGACAGCATATGTACCTCGTCGATGATGTAAACGCGGTACTTGGCCGAAACGGGAGCAAAGGCGCTGTTGTCCCTGAGCTCGCGGATATCGTCAACGCCGTTGTTGGAGGCGGCGTCGATCTCGGTGACGTCGAGGATGGTCTCCTCGTCGATGCCGCGGCAGATCTCGCATTCGTTGCAGGGGTCGCCGCCAAGCGAATGCAGGCAGTTGACCGCCTTTGCAAGAATTTTGGCACAGCTTGTCTTACCCGTTCCGCGAGAGCCGGTGAACAGGTAGGCGTGACTCAGCTTGCCCTCGGCGATCTGATTTTTAAGGGTGGTTACAACGTGAGGCTGACCGCAGACGTCGGAAAAATCTTTTGGACGGTACTTGCGATATAATGCTCGGTACAAGCTTGACACCTCTTTCAAAAACAGATAAATTGAAACGGCACTCGTGCACACGGGTATGCGAATGTGCAGATTGACTGCGGCGCACAGAAAAAACCGCTTAATGCTGCTCGGTTCCCCGCCTGACATGGTTCACAGCCATCCGTCGCACAGGACCCACACATTCGCACGCCCGAAAACACGAACGCCGTCCTTTTACTGACCTATCATACCACATATTTCTCGAATTATCAAGTATGATTTATTTGACTATCTAAGATATAGATGATATAATATAATAGAATCATAATGAGGAGGGATTGTTATGATGAAATTGGTATTTCCCATCGTCAACAGCGAGGATGCTTCGTCGGTGTCGATCGAGCTTACCAAAAAGGGATACATAGTCACCAAGCTGTCCACCCGAGGAGGATTTCTCAAGGTCGGAAACACCACCTTCCTTATCGGCGTTGAGGAGCATCAGGTCGACGACGTTATCGCCACCATCCGCGACTATTCGAGCAAGCGCGAGCAGACGGTTCCCAACCTGACGGCTATGGGCGGAGAGGCCCTGCCGACGACGGTCAGGGTAACGGTCGGCGGCGCGACTATATTCGTCACCGACGCTGAACGGTACGAGAAGTTTTGATATTTCAGGATTTTATCGGCAATTCGGCGGTCAGGCAGCGGCTTGAGGGGATGCTCTCGGGCGGCCGCCTGCCACACGCCATTGTCATCGAAGGACCCTCGGGTTCGGGTCGGCGTACCCTTGCGCGAATTATAGCGCGCACCGCCGCCTGCACCGCTGAGGAGAGTCCCTGCGGGGAATGTGCCGCCTGCCGCAACGGCAGTGCCAACCCCGACATATTTGAGCTTTCGACCGACAAGGCGACGGTCACCGTCGACCTTATCCGCGAGATACGCAATCAGGCCTACGTCAAGCCGATGCAGTCGGCTGTGCGCGTTTTCATCATTCCCGAGGCACAGCGCATGAATCAGCAGGCGCAGAATGCGCTGCTGAAGGTGCTTGAGGAGCCGCCTGCGAGGGTGCTCTTCATCCTGACCTGCGAGTATACCCGTCAACTGCTTGAAACGGTGGTGTCGCGGGTGTCGGTGCTGTCACTCAGTGCGCCTGAGCCTGCCGAGGCGGTGGATTTCATCGTCTCAAGGTATGAGAAGTACGACCGCGACGCCGTTCTCGATGCCTTTGCGGGCACAGTAGGAGCCACCCTTGCCCGACTTGAAGGGCAGGAGGGGTATCTCGCTCTCGCGCATCAGGTGGCGCGTGCCCTTTCGGGCGGCGAGCTTGCTATGCATAAGTTGCTTCGCCCCATCGAGAAGGACCGCGACGCGCAAAAGGGGCTTTGTCAGGCCCTTAAAGCCATCTTCCACGACGCTCTCGCGGTTGGAATGGGTGCGCCCCGCGAGTTTTCGGCCGACGACATCCGCAGGGAGCTTGCTGAGCGGTTTACCGCCGAGCAGTTGCTTTCGTTGACCGAGGTGTGCAACCGTGCCGAAGTCGAGCGTGATTTCAACGTGGGCGGTGCCTTGTTTGTGACCCTGCTGAGTGCGCGGCTATATCGCGCGGTACAATAAATTTTATACAGTTTTTCGGAGGAAAATATGGCAGAAGTTATATCTGTAAAATTCAAGGATTCGGGCAAGCCCTATTACTTTGACCCCAAGGGCGAGGCCTTCTCCAAAGGGGATAAGGTCATCGTCGACACCGCAAGGGGTCTGGTTTTCGGCGAGGTGACGCAAAGTAACACCGATGTGCCCGACGAGACGGTAATTCAGCCGCTTCGCGAGGTGGTGCGCCGCGCTACCGAGGAGGACATTCGCCGCGACCTCGAAAACAGGCGTAAGGAAAAGGACGCGCTGGTTATCTGCGAGCGCAAGGTGGCCGAGCATCAGCTTGATATGAAGCTGGTCGACGTCGAATATGCCTTTGACGGAAGCAAGATGCTCTTCTACTTCACCTCGGACGGACGTGTCGATTTCCGCGAGCTTGTGCGCGACCTCGCGTCCACCTTCCACACCCGAATCGAGCTGCGCCAGATCGGCGTTCGCGACGAGGCAAAGCTGTTGGGCGGCCTCGGTATCTGCGGTCAGCCCTTCTGCTGCTCGCGGTTTTTGAACGATTTTTACCCCGTTTCCATCCGTATGGCCAAGGATCAGGGCCTCTCCCTCAACCCGACCAAGATTTCGGGCTGCTGCGGAAGGCTTATGTGCTGCCTTAACTATGAGCAGAACGTCTACGATGAGCTGCTCAAGATCACCCCTCGCGTCGGCGCTACCGTCAAGACTCCGCAGGGAGTCGGTCAGGTAATGTCGGTGAGCATCCTTGAGCAGAAGGTCAAGGTGCGCTATGAGGACAGCGATACCCCCGTTATCTTCGATTGCTGTGACGTTCAGTCGATGAGAAAGCAGGATAACCGCGCCCAAAAGCCTGCCGAAGAAAAGGTCGAGGAGCCTGCTCCCAAGGTTGAGGAAAAGGCCGAGAAGCCCGATAAGCTTATGCGCGGTCGCCGTCTCCGCGGTGCAAAAAAACCTGCCTCACCCAAGCAGGAGGACGAACAAAAGTAACAGGCAAAAAATTGGGTCTTGAAATTTTCTGTATTTGTGATAGAATGATGCTGTTAATAGGGTGCGGTTGCACCTTACAGGACCGCCGGTTTGCGCGCGGCGGTACATAGAAATTATCAGTCGTAGCGCAACGACAGAGAGGAAGTTACACGATGGCTTACAAGATTACTGACGAGTGCATCAGCTGCGGCGCTTGCGAGGGTACCTGCCCGATCGGCGCTATTGCTGAGGGCGACGGCAAGTACGTTATTGATGCTGATTCTTGCATCGAGTGCGGCGCTTGCGCTGACGGCTGCCCGATGGGCGCCATTTCCAAGGACTAATTCCTCGGAGCTATGGGCGGAGCGATGGCTCCGCCCTTTTGTTTTAGTGTAACGGAGGTGTAAGCGGTGGAAAGATTGCAACCCTTGGGTAACGGGGTCAGGATATACGTCAGCGATATGCATCGGTTTGGCACCGATGCCCTTTTGCTTGCCGATTTTGCCGCGCCCAAAAGGTCGGATATCGCCTGCGACCTCGGCACAGGGTGCGGAATTATTCCAATGCTTTGGTGCCGCTTTGACGCCCCCGAAAAGATAACTGCCATCGATATTCAGCCCGAGGCGGTGGAGCTCGTTAAACGCTCGGTTGAGCTTAACGGGCTTGAGGAGAGGTTGCGCCCTCTTGTTGCCGACCTGCGCGAGAGTATGCCGCAGGAAAACTGCCGCTGTTCGCTGGTGACGATGAATCCGCCCTACAAGACGGTCGAGGGCGGCCTGCAAAGCCCCGACGATCCGCGACGCATCGCTCGGCACGAGGTCACCTGCACCGTTTACGATGCCGCCGATGCCGCCTCGCGACTTCTCAAAAACGGGGGTAGATTTTGCGTCTGCCACCGACCCGAGCGGCTGGGCGACCTATTTGACGCGATGCGAAAAAGCGGTGTCGAGCCCAAACGGTTGCGCTTGGTCTGTCAGCGCTTGGGCAGTCAGCCCAGCCTCGTCTTAGTCGAGGGCAAAAAGGGTGCGCGCGCAGGTCTGGTCATCGACCCGATTTTTTACATCGAGGACGAAAAGGGTAACGACAGCGAGCAGATGGCCGAGGTCTACAAGGAATACCGTCAGGCAAAGGAGAGGGACAAATGAGCGGAAAATTATACGTTGTCGGCACCCCGATAGGCAATCTGGGCGACCTTTCGCCACGCGCGGCGCAGACCCTTGCCGACGTCGATTTTATTGCCGCAGAGGACACCCGCGTGACCTTAAAATTGCTTAATAGATTTGACATTCACACTCCCCTTATCAGCTACCACGACCACAACCGCCTGACCAAAGGAGACTACGTGCTTGACCGCATTTTGTCAGGCGAGGACTGTGCCGTTGTCAGCGACGCAGGTATGCCTGCTATCTCCGATCCGGGCGAGGACCTTGTGCGCCTTTGCCGCGAGAGAGGGGTAGAGGTGGTCTCGGTGCCCGGTCCGAGTGCGGTGGTCACTGCCCTTGCTATGTCGGGAATGGACTGCGGCCGCTTCTGCTTCGAGGGCTTCCTCAGTATGAATAAGCCCTCGCGGCGCGAGCATCTCAACAGCCTCAGGGGAGAAAAACGCACGATGGTCTTTTACGAGGCCCCTCACAAGCTCAACGCAACCCTCGCCGACTTCCTTGACACCTTCGGGGACAGGCAGATAGCCTTGGTCAAGGAGCTTACCAAGATACACGAAAACGTACACCTGACTACCTTGAAGGCGGCGGTTGAATATTACGCCGAAAATCAGCCCAAGGGGGAGTACGTTCTGGTGGTTGCGGGAGCGCCCGAGGAGGCGGCAGAGCAGCTTAGCGAAGCCGATGCTATCAAGCTCGCGCTCAGTCTTATGGAGGACGGAATGCCTGCCTCAAAGGCCGCCAAGCGAGCCGCTTCCGAGAGCGGAGTGTCACGCTCTGAAATATATAAGGCAATTACGCAAAATTAACTATACAAATTGCAAAAAATGTGGTACAATGGAACTGTATAGAATACAGTGGCCCAATGTGCCGCATTTTATTTAGCTTAGGAGGTGTCCGTATGCTTAAAAGGTTGCTCTGTCTCGTGGCGGTGACGGGGATGCTCTTGTCCTTGCTGACCGGTTGCAGTGATATCACAGGCAGTCCGCGAGAGCTTTTGCGCGCGCCCAAGGCGACCGGCGATATGGGCGAGATACAGACCGCCCTTTACAAGTACGCGGGCAACGGCATCACCCTTAAACATCCGCGAAACGGCGATAACCGCTCGGCCTTTATGCTCAGCGACCTCGACAGCGACGGGGTCAGGGAGGCGGTAGCCTTCTATTCGGTGCCCGATACCGCCGAAGCGGATGCGGTGCACGTCAACATCATTGACCGCATAGACGGAGAGTGGAAATCTACCGCCGACGTCGTGACGGTTGGCAACGCCATCGACAAGGTTGCGGTTGCCGACATTTCGGGCAAGGGTGCCTTTACCCTGTTGGTCGGCGTCGAGCTGTTCAGCTCCATCGGAAACCAGCTTAACCTCTATGATTACGACGGGGAAAAGCTGACCCAGCAGGTTCAGGAAAATTATACGAGCTTTATGGTCTGCGACCTCATCGGCAACAAGGGCAATCAGCTTGTCCTCTTTTCGCTCAACACCGCCGACCGTGTGTCCGAGGTCAAGATGTATACCTTTGACGGTGAGGCCATCGAACTTCGCGGCAAGGTCAACACCGACGGCAACATCAGCGGCTATGCGCAGATAAAGGTCGGCAAGTTGGCTTCGGGTCAGCCTGCCATATACATAGATGCCAACAAGAGCAGCGTGGCCACCGTGACCGACGTCGTCTACTACCGTGACGGAAGGCTTGTTTCGCCCTTTTTCGACCAGACCATCGGCGAGACTCAGATAACCCTGAGAAACACCAACGAGCTCAGCACCGACATCGACGGCGACGGCTCCGCCGATATCCCCTTTACCGAGATATTGCCCGGATACGCCTCCCGTTCGGAGAGCGACCGAATGTACCTTACGTCCTGGAAAAGCTTTAACGGCTCCCACTTCACCGACCTGATCCGCGGCGACTTCTTCTATGACGGCGGTTACCGTCTGGAGTTTCCGGATGGGTGGGTCGGCAACGTCACCCTCGTTACCGACACGGGTAACCGTATGCGAAGCTATCGCATCTGGGACCCCGTGATGCAGACGACGGGCAGCGAGCTGTTGCGCATACGGGTATACGATGCGGAGAATTTCGACAGCATCGACACTTCCGGAATCATTGAACTTGCCCGCAACGAAACGACCGTTTGGGCGGCACGCATCGTTGCAAGCGAGGGTGAATATGCATTGGACGAGGCAACCGTCCGAAAACTTTTCAGTCGGCTCTGACAGGAGGTCTAAAAAATGAAACGTATTCTTGTTGTTGAGGATGAGGATGCCATCCGCGAATTTGTGGTCATAAACCTTAACCGCTCGGGTTATGACACGGTTGAAGCAAGCAGCGGCGAGGAGGGTCTGCGGCTCTTTAACGAGCTGGAGGACGAGTTCCAGATCGCCCTGCTCGATATCGCTCTCCCCGGCATAGACGGACTGACCGTCTGCAAGGAGATGCGCCGCAAGAGCGACTCCATCGGCATAATTATGCTGACAGCACGCACTCAGGAGATGGATAAGGTGTCGGGTCTGATGCTCGGCGCCGACGACTATGTGACCAAGCCCTTCAGCCCCAGCGAGTTGGTGGCGAGGGTCGATTCCCTTTACAGAAGGGTCGAGATGGTCAACAGGCACAAGTCGGAAAAGCCGGTTCAGGAGGAGATAACCCTCGGGGACTTTACCCTTAACCTGCGCCGTCACACCCTGACCAAAAGGGGCGAAAACATTGAACTTACTCAGGTCGAGTTCAAGATAATCGAGTATTTCTTCACATACCCCGATGAGCTGCTTGACCGCACCGACATACTCAATCGCGCCTGGGGTGACGAATACTTCGGTGAGGAGAAGATAGTTGACGTCAACATACGCCGTCTGCGTATGAAGATCGAGGAGGATCCGAGCAACCCCGTCCGTATCGCTACCGTATGGGGTCGCGGCTACAAGTGGGTGACCGATCCCGTCCTGCCCGAAGAAGAGGTTGAACAGGGTGAGACTGAGGAGGTTGCTGAACCGACCGAAGCCGACGAGCAGGAATAATATTCGGCTTTATCATTAAGTGAGAAAGGAGATGCTCAGTCGTGAACAATGTCAAGAGATATACCAACATCGGACGCAGGCTGCTGTTCAATGCGATGGCCCTTATCGGCGCGATACTTGTGCTTTTGAACGTGACGCTGAGCATCGCCGTTAACAACTATTACTACAACGAGGTGGCCGAGATACTCTCGGCATACGCGCAGTCCTTTGACACCCTGTCGGTCGTCGAAAGGTCAAGCTATGAAGCGCACGCGCGTCAGCTTGCCGAGGAATTCAATATGAAAAACGGGGTCGAGGTTCAGTTTCTGGACTCCGACGGCAACGTGATGGTCTCGACCAACGGCTTTTTGCCCGAGACTGAAGAGAAGTACGGCGACTACGAAAGTGCCGTCCTCTCAAGCGGTAAAACGGCTATGTGGACCGGCAGGCTTTCCTCGGGGGAAAGGGTTATGTCCTATTGTGCCGTTTTGACCGACTACGGCAAGGGCTCCAACGGCGCCGTCAGGTGCGTTACCTCCCTGACCAACATCAACCGACAGATACTGTTCATCGAGATGGTGGCGGTGTTGATCGGCGTGCTTGTGATGGTCATCGTATACATCTTGGGCAAATATTTCGTCCAGTCCATCGTCCGACCCTTGCACGACGTCACCAATATGGCGCGGCAGATAGCGGGCGGCGACTTTAAGTCGCGCATCGAGGTGCGCGAGCTTAATGAAATAGGCGAGCTTTGCGACTCCATCAACTATATGGCCAGCGAGCTTGAGTCGACCGACCGACTGAAAAACGAGTTCATCTCCTCGGTGTCCCACGAGCTGCGCACCCCCCTGACCGCTATCAAGGGCTGGGGCGAAACGGTGCGCGATTCGGTCTACACCGACCATATGCTCGTGACCAAGGGCATCGATGTTATTCTGCGCGAGTCTGAGAGACTGTCGGGTCTGGTTGAGGACCTGCTTGACTTCTCAAGGATGCAGTCGGGCAGAATGACCTACAAGATGGAGAGGATAGATATTCTCGCCGAGCTGGGCGAAGCGGTGTGTATGTATGAGGAACAGGCCAAGAAGGCGGGCGTCCTGCTTGCCTATCAGGAGCCTGATATCACACCCTGCGTCATCGGCGATTCCAACAGGCTTACACAGGTGTTTGTCAACATTATCGACAACGCCATCAAATATAATCACAACGGAGGAGTTGTGCAGATCAAGGTCGGCGTTGAGCAAAACAACGTGCAGATAACCATTGCCGACACGGGTGTGGGAATTCCAGCCGCCGATCTCGATAAGGTCAAGGAAAAGTTCTACAAAGCCAACCAAACTGTCAGAGGCTCGGGCATAGGTCTTGCGGTGGCGGATGAGATAGTCCGAAACCACGGAGGTCTGCTTATGGTCGACAGCAGTGAGGGTATAGGCACGACGGTCACGGTGGTTCTGCCCATTGCCGTTGAGGCCGAAGATGCAGGCAACAACTCTGTTGAAGGAAGCGAGGAATCGTAATGGGTTGCAAACCTTGTAAAAAGACGTCCATCGGCGGACAGGCGCTGATAGAGGGCATTATGATGCGCGGGCCGCACAAGTCGGTTATGGCCTGCCGTATGCCCGACGGCACTATCTCGGTCGAGGACGTACAGATCAATAGTATCGCTAAGAAGCATAAGATTCTCGGTCTGCCCGTAATTCGAGGCGCCGTCAACCTCGTTGAGTCGATGATCGTTGGTTACAAGACGATGATGATGTCGGCCGAGAAAACGGGTATGCTCGACGAGCTTGACGATAAGAAAGAGGACGAAGTCGAGGAGACCGTTGAGGAGACCGTTGAGGAACCGACTGAGGTTGAGGTCGAAGCAGAAGAAACTGGAATGACCGAAGAAGGCGAGGTTCAGGAACCTGCCGAAGAAGTGGCCGAAGAAGTTGAAGTTGCTCAAGAAGAAACAACAGAAGAAGTCGTTGAGGAAATCTCGGAAGAAGAAACCGACGGGCAACCTGCCGAAGAAAAACCGAAGAAAAAGGATGACGGCATTCTGATGGCCATTGTGAGCGTCCTTTCGACCGTCTTGGGCGTTGCGCTGGCGATAGTGCTCTTTATGTACCTGCCGAGCAAGCTTTTCGACCTTCTCAACTCGCTTGAAGCGGTCGACATCACCGCCTACAAGGCGCCCTTTGAGGGCACGCTCAAGATAATCATCTTCCTTGTCTATATGTTCGCCATCTCCTATATGAAGGAGATAAAGCGTGTATTTATGTACCACGGCGCCGAGCATAAGAGCATCTTCTGCTACGAAAAGAGGCTTGAGCTGACGGTCGAAAACGTCCGCGAGCAAAAGCGTTTCCATCCCCGTTGCGGAACTTCCTTTTTGATCTTGATGCTCATCGTCAGCGTGCTCATTTATCAGCTTTTGCTGCTGATACCGCCTATCCGCGCCCTTTCAAGCATAACTTGGCTGTGGACCGGCATCAAGCTGTTGGCCCTGCCTCTTATCTGCGGCGTCGGCTATGAGCTTATCAGGTTTTGCGGCCGTCACGACAACTGGCTGACCCGCATCATCGCCGCGCCGGGTCTGTGGGTACAGCGAATTTCCACCAAGGAGCCTGACGACAGTATGATCGAGGTGGCCATCGCCGCCCTTTCGGCCGTCATTCCCGAGAATACGGAGGACGACAATTGGTAATCGATACCGCGCGGCTCAAGGAGCTCCAAGAGCGGCTCGAGTCGATGGGTGTGACGTCGGCGGCCTTTGAGGCGAGGCAGCTGTTTGCATCGGCTCGGGATGAGGCTCAGCTTGAGGATTGGGTCACCCGTCGGCAAAAGGGAGAGCCGTTGCAGTACCTTTTGGGCCAATGGGAGTTCTGGGGCCTGCCTTTCGAGGTGGGCGAGGGGGTGCTTATCCCTCAGCCCGACACCGAGATATTGGTCGAGCAGGCGCTCGCATCGGTAAAGGGTATAGACGCACCGAGGATTCTCGACCTATGCGCAGGGAGCGGTTGCGTTGGGATTGCGCTTGCCCACGAGCTGCCCAATGCGGCGGTTACTGCCGTCGAACTGTACGACGAGGCATTCGGCTATCTTGAGCGCAATATACGGCTCAACTCGGTCTCGGTCACCGCTGTAAAGGCAGACGTTTTGTCCGAGCCGCCCGAAGTACTAAAGGGCGAGTGGGACCTGATCGTCTCCAATCCGCCCTACATTTCCCCTGACGAAAAGGAGCAGTTATCCGCCGAGGTGCTCTTTGAGCCCGAGCAGGCACTCTTCGCCGAGGAAAATGGGCTTAAATTCTACCGCGCCATCGCGGAGCATTGGTTGCCATTGCTCAAAGAGGGGGGCACCCTTGCCGTTGAGATAGGGTACAGGCAGGCCGAAGCGGTAAGGGGCATATTTGCTCCCTATGAAACTAAGGTGCAGGCCGACTACGGCGGTAATGACAGGGTCATAACATTGGTAAAGAAATCCATTTGACATATTAAGAATACGGAGGACATCACTATGGCTGAAAAGAAAAATCTTGGCGTGAACAATCCTGCCGGTGCGAAGGCAAAGAGCGAGGCGCTGGCAACCGCCCTTTCGCAGATCGAGAAGAAGTACGGCAAGGGTTCGATCATGAAGCTCGGCGAGAATACGGCGATGAACGTTGAGGCCGTTTCGACCGGCTCAATCGGACTTGACTGTGCGCTCGGAATAGGCGGTGTGCCGAAGGGCAGAATTATCGAGATATACGGACCCGAGTCATCGGGTAAGACCACCATCGCCCTGCACGTTGTTGCCGAGGCGCAGAAAACGGGCGGCGATGCGGCTTATATCGACGTTGAGCACGCACTCGACCCCCTCTATGCGAAAAATCTGGGCGTCGACATCGACTCCCTTCTCGTTTCACAGCCCGACACGGGTGAGCAGGCCCTCGAAATTGCCGAGGCACTTGTCCGCTCGGGTGCCCTTGACGTCGTGGTTATCGACTCGGTTGCGGCCCTTGTTACCCGCGCCGAGATCGAGGGCGATATGGGCGATTCCCACGTCGGTGTGCAGGCTCGCCTTATGTCGCAGGCTCTGCGCAAGCTGACCTCTGCCATCTCCAAGTCCAACTGCGTTGTTATCTTCATCAACCAGCTTCGCGAGAAGGTCGGCGTTGTCTACGGCAACCCCGAGGTTACCCCCGGCGGCCGCGCGCTGAAGTTCTATTCCTCTGTGCGTATCGAGATCCGCAAGGGCGAGACCATCAAGGTCGACGGCGAAATGGTCGGCGCGCACACTCGCGCAAAGGTAGTAAAGAACAAGGTTGCTCCGCCTTTCAAGACGGCTGAGTTTGACATTATGTACGGCAAGGGTATATCCAAGTCGGGCGAGATGGTCGATATGGCGGTCGAGTTCGATATCATCAAGAAGAGCGGTGCCTGGTTCTCCTACGGTGAACGCCGTCTGGCTCAGGGCCGTGACAACGTAAAGGCCCTCTTTGAGAGCGATAAGGCTCTCGCTACCGAGATCGAAGAAAAGGTTATCGCCGAGCTGAAGAAAAAGGGTGGCGCGGCCTCTGACGAGCCTGTGCAGGAGACTGCTCCCGTTGCCGCCGAGGACACTATGGCGGTCAAGGCGGTGCCGAAGGTCCGTTCCCGCGTAAATCTCGACGTTGACGTTGACGACTGATGCGTTTAATACGGGTCAGCATACGCAGAAAATCCCTCAACGGCCTGTTTTTTGAGCCGAGGGTCGAGCTTGACGGCGACTATGCAAAGGACGGCGCCCTGCTTGTTGACAGGGCGACCTTTGATGAATGGGGACACGCTGAGGGTGAGGATGTGAGTGAGGCTCAGGTCGAGACCCTTATCGCGATGTCGCGCCATCGTCGCGCCTATTCAAAGGCTCTGTGGCTGCTGTCGGCGAGGGACTACACCGCGCGCGGAATGATGCAAAAGCTTGTGCGCGATTACGGTGAGGATGCGTCAAAAGCGGCGGTTGAGCGGCTTTGCGACAATCGGCTCATCGACGACGAGCGTTATGCCGAATATTATGCCGAGAGAATGATGGCCGACCAAAATCTGTCGCGCCGTCAGGTATATAATAAGCTGGTGCAAAAGGGCGTGCCACGCCATCTTGCCGAGGCGGCGGTCGATGCCGTTGAGGTGTCGAGCGACGACCAGCTTGACCAATGGATAGAGAAACGGTACGGGTCAAAGCTTGCAAGCGGCGACCCCGACCAGATAAGAAAGACTGTTAATGCCCTTGTCAGAAAAGGGTTCAATTATTCCGACGTTCGCGCCGCTATCAAGCGGTACTGTGATGCGGAATTTGACGATTGAGAGGTTGCCGATCATGGGTTGTAAGGTAGGAATGATATCACTCGGATGCCCGAAAAATCAGGTGGACGCGGAGCTTATGCTTCACCGTCTGCACGAGGCGGGTTATACGGTGACCAACGATGAGTCGAGTGCGAACGTTGTTATCATCAACACCTGCGGCTTTATCGACGACGCAAAAAAGGAAGCCATCGAGAATATACTTGAAATGGCGGCACTTAAGCCCGAGGGCACCATCAAGGGCATCGTGGTTACAGGCTGTCTTGCTGAGCGTTACCGCGAGCAGATACGTGCCGAGTTGCCCGAGGTTGACGTCGTGCTGGGTATCGGTTGCAACGATGACATCGTTGACGCGGTCGAAAAGGCGCTCTGCGGTCAGCAGTACGAGGCCTTCGGCGACAAGTACGCGCTCAATATGGAGGGCGGCCGCATTCTTACCACACCCGGCTATACCGCATACCTGCGTATAGCCGACGGATGCGACAACTGTTGCACCTACTGCACCATTCCGAGCATACGCGGCCGCTTCCGCTCGCGCAAGCTGGAGGACATCGTTGCGGAGGCAAGTCAACTTGCCCTTCGCGGTGTTAAGGAGCTCACCATCGTCGCGCAGGATACCACCTGCTACGGCAAGGACCTCTACGGCGAGGAAAAATTGCCCGAACTGCTTGACGCACTTTGCGAAATTGAGGGGATCAGCTGGATCCGTATGCTCTACACCTATCCCGAGCGGATCACCGACCGCCTGTTAGACACTATGGCCCGTCAGGAAAAGGTGTGCAACTACCTCGACATCCCCCTTCAGCATTGTAACGGCGATATTCTGCGCCGTATGAACCGCCACGGCGACCGCGCCGAGCTGACGGCCAAGATCGCCCACATTCGTGAGAAGTTGTCCGACGTTGTGCTTCGCACCACCTTTATCACCGGCTTCCCCGGCGAGACCGACGAGCAGTTCACCGAGCTGTGCGAGTTTATCCACGAGGTCAAATTTGACCGATTGGGTTGCTTCCCCTACTCAGCGGAGGAGGGCACCTTTGCCGCTGCGATGGAGGATCAGGTCGACGAGGAGGTCAAGCATCGCCGCGCCGAGATAATTATGGACGCCCAGTCACGTATCGTCGATGAGAAAAATCAGCAGCGAATCTCTCAGGTGGTCGAGGTGCTCGTTGAGGGCTACGACGACTACATAAAGTGCCTTTTCGGACGCACCCGCGGTGACGCACCCGAGATCGATGCCAAGGTCTTCTTTACCCCCGCTCAAGTTCGTGCTAAGGCAGGGGACATCGTTGAGGTGGAGGTCACCGATACCATAGAGTATGACCTGCTCGGCTGTCAGGTCGAATAAGGAGTAGCGAGCAAATGAATTTACCCAACAAACTGACCGTTTTAAGAATACTGTTGGTACCGATCTTTCTGGTACTGTTGACGGTGCCCTTTGACCATCACCTTATCGTTGCGCTGGTGGTGTTTATAATCGCATCGCTGACCGATATGATCGACGGAAACCTTGCCCGAAAGCACAATCTTATCACCAATTTGGGCAAGTTCCTCGACCCTCTTGCCGATAAAATGCTCACCACTGCCGCCTTTCTCGGCTTTATGGTCTGCGGCATCGGCGGAGCGACCTCTATGATGTGGGTCAACTTCATCGTGCTGACGAGGGAGTTTTTGGTCACCTCGGTGCGCCTTATGGCCGCAAGCAGCGGCAAGGTGGTCGCCGCCAACATCTACGGCAAGATAAAGACGGTCAGCCAGATGGTCGCCATTATCGCCGCCATCTTCTTCGAGTACGTTATCTGGCTTGACGGACACATCGGCCTCGACCTGCTTGTCGGTATACCCACAACCGTGATGCGTGCCGTTTACGACGTCGCGATATGGTTCTCGGCCGTAATGGCGGTGGTGTCGGGCGTGGTCTACGCTTGGCAAAACCGCGAGTTTATAAAAAACTAAAAAAACAGTGGACATTCTCGGACACCTAATATATAATGTTAATAAGTTGAATATTCTATCGCTTTGACGTGGGACCAGTACCCGCCATTTCAACATCAGAGAGAGGGCTTCACCGGCTGAAAGGGCCCTTTGTGTGAGTGACGGCGAATGCACCCACCAGCTCGCAGGAGGAACGGCAACCCTAAGTATTTCTGCGCGAATGAGCCTCGTTATCGGCTTTGCGAGTTACAAATCGAAGTGGAACCGCGACTTTTTAACCGAGCCGCCTTCGCCGTCTTAATAGACGGTGGAGGCGTTTGTTTTTGACTGAAAGGAGGGCACGGCTAAGGCCGTGTTTGGACTTATGTTTAAGAGATTGAAAGAGGATATCGCAACCGTAAGGGAGCGCGACCCTGCCGCAAGGTCGGTCATCGAGATATTGTTTCTTTATCCGGGACTGAAGGCTATCAGGATGCACCGCAGGGCAAAATGGTTTTATGAGCGAGGCTGGTTTTATATCGCGAGGGCGATATCTCAGCGTGCCGCGCGCAAAACGGGCATCGAGATACACCCCGGCGCCACCATCGGCCGCCGCTTGTTTATCGACCACGGCACAGGCGTGGTTATCGGTGAGACCACCGAGATAGGCGACGACGTTACCATCTATCAGGGTGTCACCCTCGGCGGAACGGGTAAGGATCAGGGTAAGCGTCACCCCACCATCGGCAACAACGTTATGATCGGTGCGGGCGCAAAGGTGCTCGGCCCCTTTACCGTCGGCGACAACTCGCGAATTGCCGCGGGAGCCGTAGTGCTTGAGCCTGTACCCGAAAACAGTACCGCCGTCGGCGTGCCCGCCAAGGTTGTCAAGCGCAACGGCGTGCGCGTGCGCGACGAGCTTGACCAGATCCACATCCCCGACCCCGTTGCACAGGAGCTTTGCCGTCTGAGAGGCGAGGTCGAGAAATTAAAAGAGCAGTTAGCAACAACCAATAAGGAGTAATGATATGAAAATTTTCAATACGCTGACCCGTCAAAAGCAGGAGTTTGAGCCCATCAAGGAGGGCAAGGTCGGAATTTACGCCTGCGGCCCGACCGTCTACAACTTTATCCACATCGGCAACGCACGTCCTCTGTGCGTTTTCGACGTACTTCGTCGCTATATGGAGTGGCGCGGATATGACGTCACCTTCGTGCAGAACTTCACCGACATCGACGACAAGCTCATCAAAAAGGCCAACGAGGAGGGCATTACCGTCCCCGAGGTCGCCGAGAGATATATCAAGGAGTTCTGGACCGACGTTGAGGGAATGAACATCCGCAAGGCTACCGTTCATCCCCGTGCGACCGAGAACATCGAGCCGATAATCTCCCTTATCGGCAAGCTGGTCGACAACGGATTTGCCTACGCTTCCAACGGAGACGTCTACTTCCGCACCCACAAGGCCAAGGAGTACGGCAAGCTCTCCCATCAGCCGCTTGACGAGCTGGAGGCGGGTGCTCGTATTGACGTAACCGAGGTCAAGGAGGACCCGATGGATTTTGCCCTCTGGAAAGGGGTCAAGCCGGGTGAGCCCTTCTGGGAATCCCCGTGGGGCGACGGCCGTCCCGGCTGGCACATCGAGTGCTCGGCTATGTCTCAGCGCTACATCGGCGAGACCATCGACATTCACTGTGGCGGTCAGGATCTCATCTTCCCCCACCACGAAAACGAGATCGCCCAGTCGGAATGTGCGAGCGGAAAGCCCTTTGCAAACTACTGGATGCATAACGGCTACATCAACGTTGACAATCGCAAGATGTCAAAGTCGCTCGGCAACTTCTTTACCGTTCGCGACGTGGCTAACGAGTACGGCTACGAGCCCATCCGCTACCTGATGATATCCTCCCATTACCGCTCACCCATCAACTACTCCACCGAGATAATCGAGCAGAGCAAGGCGGCGCTTGACAGGCTTTACAACTGCCGTGAGAACCTCTGCTTCCGCCTTGAGAATGCCCTTGAGGGCGAGGCAAAGCAGGACTTTGCAAAGTTCAAAGAGGAGTTCATCGCCGCGATGGAGGACGACCTCAACACCGCCGACGCGATAGCCGCCCTCTTCAATCTGACCAAGGAGATAAACACTATGCTCGGCGGCGAGCCTTCTAAGGCCGATTGTGAGGCGGCGCTCAGCCTCTTTGACGAGCTGTGCGGCGTGCTGGGCCTTGTGTATAACGTCAAGAAAGAGGACGACCTCGACGCCGAGGTGGAGGCCCTTATTGCCGAGCGTACCGCCGCAAGAAAGGCAAGAGATTTTGCCCGCGCCGACGCTATCCGCGATCAGCTCAAGGAGATGGGCATCGTTCTTGAAGACACACCGCAGGGTGTAAAGTGGTCTCGCGCATAAATGACCTGATTACAGGAGGACAATATTATGAAAAACAAAATCGTTGCAGGAATCGACCTTTCGACCGTAAAAGCAGGACCTCTGCCGCAGGTGGCCGAGTGTTCTCGACGTGCCGCCGCCGACGGATGCGTGCTTCTGGAGAATAAGAATGCCACCCTGCCCATCAGGGACGGCGATCGCGTATCCGTTTTCGGACGGATGCAGACCGAATATATCAAGAGCGGCACAGGCTCGGGCGGATTGGTCGTCGTGCCCTACAAGACCAACATCCTTGACGCTCTGCGTGCCGATGATGCCATCACCGTCAATGAGGAATTGGCCGCCGTCTACGCTGAATTTTCGAAGGAGTCTCCCTTTGATAACGGACACGGCTGGGCTACTGAGCCCTGGTGCCAGAAGGAGATGGAGCTGACCGATGAGTTGGTTGCCTCCGCCGCTGAAAAGAGCGACGTTGCGATCGTCATCGTCGGTCGCCTTTCGGGCGAGGACCGCGACAACGCTCCCGTGCGCGAGTCCTACATAATTTCCGAAGCTGAAGAGGCTATGATCGAGAAGGTCACCAAGCATTTTGACCGCGTTGCCGTTGTCCTCAACGTCGGCAACATCATCGATATGAAGTGGGTCAAGGCTTACAACGTTCCGGCCGGACTCTATGTGTGGCAGGGCGGTATGGAGGGCGGAAATGCCGCCGCTGACGTCCTGCGCGGACGGGTAAGTCCGAGCGGAAAGCTCGCAGATACTATCGCTAACGACATTTCTGACTATCCGTCGACCGCCAACTTCGGCAAGGTGGGAGAGGTCCTCTATTGCGAGGACATCTACGTCGGTTACCGCTATTTTGAGACGGTTGCTCAGGATAAGGTGGTCTATCCCTTCGGCTACGGCCTGAGCTACACCGATTTTGATATCGAAACACTCTCTGCCGAGGATGCAGGCGGACAGATCAGGCTTAATGTCAAGGTCACCAACGTCGGCAAGGCCGCAGGCCGTGAGGTCGTGCAGGTCTACTACGGCGCGCCGCAGGGTAAGCTCGGCCGACCCGTCAAGGAGCTTGCCGCCTTCAAAAAGACCAAGCTGCTCGCCCCCAACGAGAGCGAGGTGCTTTCGATCTGCTACGACATCGACAAGATGGCGGCATACGATGACAGCGGCGTGACCGGTCATAAGTATTGCTATGTTCTCGAGTCGGGAGACTATATTATATACGTCGGCAATTCGGTCAGGGACGCGAAGGCAGTTTTCACCCTGCCGATCGATGAGCTTATCGAGGTTGAGCAGCTTGAGCAGGCGCTTGCACCCTCCAAGAAGTTCGAGCGTATGCATCCCGTTGCACAGGGCGACGGCTTTGTAATGGAGCTTGAGCCTGTGCCGACCCGCGAGTACGACCTCAAAAAGAGGATCGCCGACCGTCTGCCTGCCGACATCGCCTATACCGGCGACAAGGGGCTCATCCTTGACGACGTCCGCAAGGGCAACTGCACTATGGAGGAGTTTATCGCTCAGCTCGATGACAACGACCTCATCGCGATGGCTCGCGGCGAGGGAATGAGCAGTCCCAAGGTAACGGGAACGGGCAGTGCCTTCGCAGGTATCACCGAGAGACTGCAGAAGTTCGGTATTCCCGTCGTCTGCACCACCGACGGCCCGTCGGGTCTGCGAATGAAGACCTCTAACGACGTTGCGTCCCTGATGCCCAACGGCACCCTGCTTGCTTGCACTTGGGATGCTCAGCTCAACGAGGAGCTGTTTACATACGAGGGTATAGAGATGTACTCCTATCAGGTCGACGCCCTGCTCGGACCGGGAATCAACATTCACCGCAGTCCTATGAACGGCAGAAACTTTGAGTACTTCTCGGAGGACCCCTGCCTTGCAGGAGTTATGGCCGCCGCTCAGAGCAAGGGCATAAGCCACAGCGGTGTCACCGCCACCATCAAGCATTTCTGCGCCAACAGTCAGGAGACCGACCGTCGCGGCGCCAACTCGGTGCTCAGCGAGCGTCCCCTGCGCGAGATCTATCTCAGGCCCTTTGAAATGGCGGTCAAGCAGGGAGGCGCTACCTCGATAATGACGGCCTACAACCCCGTCAACGATTTCCAGAGTGCCAGCAACTACGACCTGACCACCACCATTCTGCGCGGTGAGTGGGGTTATGACGGCATTGTTATGACAGATTGGTGGGCCGATTGCAACGATGAGGACCATCCGTCCAGCCGTTCCTACCGCTCGGCGATGGTGCGTGCGCAGAATGATATCTACAAGGTTGTCGGCAACGGCACCGCAGGGGATAACATTCAGGATAACATCAGGGATGCCCTTGACAACGGCGGACTTACCCGCGGTGAACTTCAGCGCAACGCTATCAACATCTGCCGTTATGCAATGAGGGTCTATGCGATGGACCGCTATGAAGAAAAGGGCTTTAAGCCTGCGCCCCGTAAGGAGAACGGCAGGATCTACTGCGACATTACGGGCGACCTTTCGGGAACCTTGACGGTCAAGGTCGAGGAGGACTCCTACTGTGAGATCACCGTTACGGTCCTCGTTACCGCAGGACCGCTTGAGCAGGTTCGACTCGGTATGGGCTTCAGCGGTTGTCCGTCGGATATGCTGGTCTCCGACACCGACGGCAAGGAGATAGGCTACAAGATGGAGCAGTTCTTCCCCAAGGGAGAGAATAAGGTCTCGCTCTACAAGGATGCCAAAAAGATAAAGATCACCGGCTTTAAGGTGCAGGAGATATAAGAAAATTTCAAGAGCCACGCGAAAAGCGTGGCTCTTTTTCTGTCCAAAGGGGAAGGATAATGACAATTTTATCAGGGATAAAATATATTTAAGAGTAGATAAAAGATGCCCGTTGCCTTCATTTGATAAAGATGGTAAAGTATATATAGCTGATGGTTAATATTTTGAACAGGATGGATGATTATGTACAGATGCCCTCATTGCGGAGAAGAAGCCTTTTCATTAAGGGTTAAATTAGGGATTACTTCAAAGCTTGGCCAGGCGCCGCTCTGTCCGAATTGCAACAAGGTGTCGTTTCGCTGTTTCCTTGTGGGCGGTCATTGGTTATATAAGACGATAATTGGATTGAGTGCCTTTTTGGCTTTTGCCTTGGTGCTACTTTTTTTCAAAACAAATGTTATAGCCGGCGCGTTTTTAGCGTTGTTGTTCACTATATTGTTCTATCTGGTTTTCAACTACTATTTTTGCCACTTTGACGGTTTTACAAAAGCATATTTTAATTCAGAAAAAATCCTTGTTGAATTAAAAGATGTAAAAAGGATCTGGCCAAAGATAAGAAAAGGGGAGATATACGAATTACTCCCGAGCACGAGCCCTGATTGCTTTGATATAAAGAAGCATTTTGTGGTTATGGTTGAAAAAATAAATAGCGGCAAAATGGAGTTGCGTATTATCAAAGCTTATACAAGCAACGCAAGTGTTCCAAGGGGCGAGTTGTTATCGCTGAACGGTATACAATGCGAGGTGGTCAATTGTTGAGTAAAGTTATGTTAAAAAGAATTATAAAGTTTGGTATAATTGTAATTTTAATTGTTATTATGGCTTTTGTTTTAATTTATAATGTAGGGATAGAAATAGGCGGCAGAAGTCGTATATATGTTGATGATTATAATGAGTTCTATCTTTATAAAACTAACATATCAAGAGATCTTATGGGGTTTCCCGGGATGCAAACACAACGGTATAAGATATGGTTTTTGCCTGGACAAAAGAACAAACTGTTAAATAAAATAAAAGAAGACGTTAATATAGAGTTATCGCAGATAGCTGAGGATAACAAGGATATAATAAAAGGTTATGAGATCAGTGATGATTTCAAAAAAGTATATATTAATTTTTGTGATAATTTGCAGAGTGCCGATATTTCTTATTCACTATATAGAACATTGACGGAAAAGATCGAATATAGAGTAGAGCTATATTTTCAAATTGAAAACGGGTATGGAAACACAGATTTCGATGGCGGTATTATTACTTATGTACAGCAATTCGTTGATTAAAGCACAAGGTGCTAAAGAATATTATAAAACATGGGAAGAACGTCAAAAACAAGGAGAATGATAATGCAAAAAGAACAACGCCCTGCCTTAAAGCATCCGTTGTGGCTGCTTTTGACAACGCCGATAATTTTGACGGCACTTCTTTCGGTAGGTATGCTGGTTTACAACGGTTACATAAGCCTGACTCAATTCAACGGTCTAAACCTGCCCGAGTTCATCGGGCTAAAAAACTACGGCGCGTTACTTTCGAGCGTTGAGTTTTGGGTGGCGACAGGTTGCACCGCCTTAGTTTTGATTCTGTCCGGCGGCATCTGCGTGGGCTTAGGCTGGCTGGGCGGTACGGGTGCTGCAAAATTACCGATGCCCTCGCAGGCCGCCTTTGCGGTGCTTGCGGGACTTGGAACGATGCTTGGGATATGCTTCGGACACATCGATGCGTTTGGAAAGGTCGAAACATATCATATTTACCTGCCCATTCAACTGATTTTGGTGGGGATAGGGCCCGCTCTTCTCATATTTTACATAGGCGCGCTGACAGGTCGCTCTCGCGTAGCGTGGCACATAGCGGTAGGTGCGATGCCCGTGTGGATGCTGCTGAATGAAGTCGCTGAGATAAACAAGCCTTTCGTGATTGGGGGACCAAGAAGTCGGTGGTTGCCTGATTTACTGGATTATAAGGAAAACAAAATCTTTGACATCGGATCTGCCGGTGCGATTTTTATAATGATGCTGGTTATGGTAGGCTTGCTTACAGCGGCGGCGCATATTATAATATCGCGGTGTTTGAAGTCAAGCCCATCGCTCCTGCTCAGCCAAAAGGCTGGCAAAGGAATGAGCCTATCAGTCATAATTTTATGCTCAGGTGCAACACTCGTTATGCTAATATTGCTGCTCCTTCTGGCGATAACTCCCGATTGCGATCCGCTGGCTCTGTTCCCGACAGAAAACATATCTGCAAAAAGCTTTGAAGTATTAGGCAAAACATATAACTACGCTTTTATGCGGGCGACGCCGGCATATATGTTGATCGCGCTGTTCGTCTATCTTGTGGCAGTTTTGCCGCCTGCTGTCTGGTTGTCCTTTTCATCATCAAAGTTGCGTCGTCCGATGATAGTCACCGCTTTGATTTCGTCAGCGATTTTGTCATTCTTCTTTGGAGTTAATTATATATGGCCAATCTTCGGTGCGTTTAATGCCTATTTTAACACCGTTGCGTTGGCGTGTATGTCTTTTCCTGCATATCCTGCAGCCCTGTTGCTTACTACATTTCTGTTAAGGCGCGTGACGGCAGGGTGCCAAACGACAGGGGAGTTCATTCGATCACCGCGAAGGATCGGCGCGACCGCCTTATGCCTGACGGGAGCATATTTGCTCTTTTCGCTTGGACCTCATTTTGCGAAGATGGCGAGAGCAGGTTACTACTATGTGCATGACGCGATGATGACCATTGACATGCTTGGGTATATTTCAACATCGGTGGCATCAGCGGCCGCGGTACTGCTGATTGCGGTAGGAGCGGTTCTGCTGATTGGCGGTGTCGTTGCTATCGCGGTGGGGGTAAACAAAATATTGCCCAAAACCGAACAAAACTAATAAAAACAAACAAATCAAAACCCCCGATGGTTCCAAACGGAATCATCGGGGGTTTATCATATTGGTTTAAGCCGAGTGGTTTACCTTACTTCTCGCTCGGAGCGTAGAGGGCAACCAGCTTCTCAAGATGCTCTCTCTGAGCCTTAGCGTTGTCGGCAGCCTTCTCGAAGAGTGCCTCAGCACGCTCGGGGAAGGAGCGGGTCAGAGAAGAGTAGCGGGCTTCATTAAGGATGAACTCCTTGTAGTCGGCAGAAGCAGGCTTGCTGTCGAGGGACAGCGGATTCTTGCCTTCGGCCTTGAGGGCAGGATTGAAGCGGAACATATTCCAGTAACCGCAGTCAACAGCCTTCTTCATTTCCTTCTGGCAGTTGATCATGCCGCCCTTGATGGAGTGCATCTCGCAGGGAGCGTAGCCGATGATGAGTGACGGACCCGGATAAGCCTCAGCCTCCTGAATGGCCTTGAGGGTCTGGTTCTGGTCGGCGCCCATAGCGATCTGGGCAACGTAGATGTAGC
>JAZQID010000020.1:0-21459 GCA_045540915.1 Acutalibacteraceae bacterium | reverse complement strand
CTCTTTTATATAATTTCAGAAGAGTCTACTGCCGTTCGACTTGGAGTCTATTGCTAAATTACCCCCAAAATGATATAATTGTGCAAACGAAATCAGCGGAGGTACACAATGGATAACTACGGCAACACAATAGGACAGCGTATCCGTGATAAACGCAAGCAGCTTGGAATTACTCAGGCAGAGCTTGCCAACCAACTGCAAATCACCAATAAGGCTGTGAGCAAATGGGAAACAGGGGAATCAATGCCCGACATATTGCTGTTGCCTAAGCTATCTGAGATTCTTAGGGTTAGCACCGATGAATTGCTTGGAGTTCCATCCGTTGAAGCAAACGAGAGCCTGTCCGATAAGCCTGCGGAACGAATACCCTTCAAAATTCGAATAAAGCGGTTGTGCTTGGTCGTCCTGTCGGTGATATCATTTTTGCTCTCTTTATTATTTGTTATTTCATTGATATTTGCTTTTGACAAGGATGAGGTCGCTTCGGCCACCGGCAATGTATCTGACCAAATCGGTTTGATAATTCTATCTGTTATATTTGCTTCGCTGTTTGGATGTTTGTTTTATTTTTCATTCAGAGCATTAACTACCATAAGATTGCAGTTTGCCGCTGTGAAGGATAAAAAGGTGAAAGAGTATTGCCAGCACAACGGATATAAGTTATATAGTGAACTTTCAAAAGAAGAAAAGAAGCAATTACGCAAGGAATTTGCAAGAGAAAAGGGTAAGATAAGGGCCATTGTTATCGTATGCTGTTTTTGCATTGGGATTTCTTTGATGCTTATCAATTTGTTTATAGGTTTAACCCCGTTCCGTTATATTGCCGTTATCCTTGCCTATGGTCTTTCTATGGGATGTGGGATGGTTAACTCTTTTCAATGGAAGAAATGGTTGCTTAAAAGGGGTGTTTTTCTAAAATAACAGGAACTTGAATTTGTCCTGCGCTAATGGTATTATAGTATAAACGATATTTGCCGAGGTGACAGGATGCAATTCAAAGTAAAACGGTTCGGGGAATTAACCAACGCCGAACTGTATGAAATACTCAAATCCCGTTCCGAGATATTCCTGCTTGAGCAGAATATCGTCTGTCAGGATATGGACGACGTCGACTACGACAGCCTGCACTGCTTCTTGCAGGAAAATGGGCGGATAACCGCCTACCTACGCGCCTATTACAAAGAGGACGACGCCTCGGTTATAAAGCTCGGCAGGGTGCTTTCCCTCGAGCACGGGGTCGGACTCGGCACACGGCTTATGCAGGAGAGCATCGACTACATAAGGGCAAACTTGCCCTGCAAAAAGATAAGCATCAACGCCCAATGCCACGCAGTCGGATTTTACGAAAGATTCGGCTTCAGGGTGGTGTCGGACGAGTTTCTGGAGGAGGGCGTGCCCCACGTCGCTATGGATTTGGAAATATAGTAAGATACTCTTGCAATAGCGGCGATTGTATTGTAAAATTAGGTAAGAGTTAAAAACAGGGAGGAAACGGTATGGCAACTATTAACGTAATGAAATACGCTACCAAGCGGAAGAATCTGCATCTGCGAGTCGCGGTCGGCCACTTTGCGACCGGCAACCGCCACAGCAACTATTACATCGATGTTGTCTCGCAAAAGGCCCGTCTTTCCGAGGCGAAGGCTGTTGCGGAGGAACTCTGCTCCTATTACTATACCAACACCATAGTGGACACCGTGCTCTGCCTTGACGGAACCGAGGTCATCGGCGCTTGTATGGCTAATTATTTGTCCAAGGGCAACGTGCTGAATATGAACGCGCACAAATCCCTCTATGTCGTCACCCCTGAAATGACCTTGGGCAACCAGCTTTTGTTCAGGGATAATATCATCCCGATGATAGAGGGCAAGCACGTTTTGATACTTGCCGTATCGGTCGCATCGGGTAAGACGGTCGAAGCGGCGGTCGATGCCGTCAAATACTACGGTGGAATGGTGACGGGCATCTCGGCGATATTCTCAACAGCTAAGGAGTGCTGCGGCCTTCCCGTTCACTCGGTATTTGACCCCAACGACCTTGACGGTTATCAATGCTGCCCTGCCCACGAGTGCCCGATGTGCAAGGCAGGGGTCAAGCTCGATGCCCTCGTCAACAGCTACGGCTATTCCAAGCTGTAAGGGTCATTGAGCGGCTAAAGATAATAAGGATACCCCTTTTGCCGACGGGTGAGAACATCCTGCAGGGCAGAAGGGGTGCTTGTGTTTATATAGGAGTTAAGCAGTGAAATCGAACATTTTTCAAAAGGTCCTCGACTGCACCGAGGTCGAGATAAAGTGCAAGTATCAGACCACCGTTGACAGAATGTGCGAGATGCAGGGCGAGGGTCATAAAACCAACTACAACAATCGTAGCTTTGTGTTTTTCTGCAACAAAAAGGGCTACTTCCGGGTGACAACCAGTCAAAGAGGAAGTTACACTACCTACGGCGTAGAGGGCAGGGTCGTTGAGGAGAACGGCAAGACCAAGGCGAAGATATATTCGGTTTATAACAGGTCCTGCAGGTTTTATGAGATCTTCTTATACAGTGCGGTCATTCTATGCCTTATAGGTACGGTTGTCGGTCTGTTTATGGGCGAGGATATGTTCGGAAATGCAGGCGATTTCTACAAGTTTTTGTTAGCGGTTCCGTTGATTATTATTCTCATCGCTACCAGCTTTAAGGAAGAAAAGAGTAGCACTGATACACTTGAAAAAATGAAGCAAGAGGTGCTTGGACGGATAAACGCGGTCGAGCGCTGGGACGACTGAGATTTGGGTTGCGGAGGAATTGTATATGAGAAGACAGGTTGCGTTGAACAAACTGTTTAACGTGCTCATCGTGTCGGGCATACTGTCCGGAGTCGGTACATATTTGTTGGCGGTAGAAGGAAGTCTGGGTTTTGCAATATTCTTTGCCGTGTTTGGATTGATTATGATAATAGGTGCTGCAGTGTTCACCCCTGCGTGCTATCTGTTTGATGAGGACGGCGTGTCTTTTTGCTTTCTTTTTCGCCCGAAAGAGCGCTATCTTTGGACAAACATTCATAGCATAAAGGAGGAGGATATTTCAACCGGCAAAGCCTCTGCGATAGATCTGCTGTATGCCTCTGTTTTCAAGATAGAAGGACAGGTTGAAGGAAAGAAAAAGTCGTATATGAAGGGTCATATCCGAAAGAGCTTCAGAACGAAGTATCTGCTTAAGAAGTATTGGGACGGCAGAATTGAAGGCGGCTTTTTTGATGATATAATAGAATGGGTAAGAAAACGCCGAATGAAAAAAACAGGTGAGGTAAAGGAATATCTAACCGATGAAGTCGGCCATATGGAATATGAAGCCAGACTTAATACAGAAATTTGGCTTAAATCTTTCTATTCACAAGCCGAGCAGCTTGGTCTTGAATTACGTCCGGAGTATTTGTATGTTACGGATGATTTTGAAGAGTACGAAAATAGACCTGACGCCGAATACACCTATGTTATGAGGGTGGAGGTAGCCCGACCCAATGAAAACGATGAAGACCGAATGCTTTATTTGTGGGCAGAGCTGTTGTATGTTCGCTTTGGAAAAGAAGCCTATCGCGGTGTAGTGAATAAAAAGGCGTCAAGGGAGTTCGGCGAAGAGTTCTCCGAGATGTTCAGCGAGATAAAAGAGCTGGGATTTGAGGAATATTGCGCAACATTCTCTGAAGTATAAGACAACGGTGTTGTGAAAAAATTTGCAAAAGCATTGATTTATTGCAACGGCTATAATATAATTACAGAAGTATGTGCAAATACTAAGATTACCAAAATATAGGAGTATCCGAATGATCGAATTAAGAAATGTCGGCTTTCGCACCGACGAGGGCAAGGACATACTCAAAAATATCAATCTTACCATCGACGACCGCTTGACTGCCGTTACCGGACCTAACGGAAGCGGCAAGTCCACTCTGGTCAAGATAATCGCGGGTATTATGCCTGCAACCTCGGGTCAGGTTTTGCTTGACGGCGAGGATATCACCAATATGTCGGTCACCGAGCGCGCCAAAAAGGGCATCAGCTTCGCCTTTCAACAGCCCGTTCGTTTTAAGGGCATCACCGTCAGCGACCTTGTCTCCATTGCCGCAGGCCACGAGCTGACCAAATCTGAGGTCTGCTCCTATCTGTCGGAGGTCGGCCTTTGCGCCAACGAATACATCGGCCGCGAGATTAACGCGTCTCTGTCGGGCGGCGAGCTCAAGCGTATCGAGATCGCCACCGCCCTTGCGCGCAACACCAAGGTCACCCTGTTTGACGAGCCGGAGGCAGGCATCGACCTCTGGAGCTTCCAGAATCTTATCAAGGTGTTTGAGAAGATGCACCGTCAGAATAATGGACAGATAGTGATAATCTCCCATCAGGAGAGGATACTGTCGGTCGCCGACCGAATCGTTCTGCTCACCGCGGGCGAGGTCAAGGCGGTCGGGGAGAAGAAGGATATCTTCCCGATGCTGATGGAGCAGAGCTACTCCTGTGCCTGCAGAACGGAGGTAGAATAATGGATAAATACGCGGCTTTACTTGAAACCATCACCGGCATCAAGGACTCCGTTTCGGGCGAGGGCGCCTTCAGCCTGCGCCTTGACGGTGCCTCCCACAGTATGCAGTCGACCAAGAATATCCGCATTGAGAAGAAGACCGACAAGGCGGGCATCGATATCTTCGTTGCCGCCGGCACCAAGGGTGAAGAGGTGCATATTCCCGTTATCATTTCTCAGTCGGGACTTAAAGAGCTTGTCTATAACGACTTCTACATCGGCGAGGATAGTGACGTTCGCATCATCGCGGGTTGCGGCATCAATAATTGCGGATGTGACGACTCGGGCCACGACGGCGTTCATTCCTTCCACGTTGGCAAGAATGCCCGCGTTGTGTATGCTGAGAAGCACGCAGGCATTGGCGACGGAACCGGCAAGCGCATTATGAACCCCGTCACCGAGGTAGAACTTGATGACGGCGCTTATATGGAAATGGACACCGTGCAGATAGGCGGCGTTGACGATACCAAGCGCACCACAAGGGCGGTGCTTGGCAATGAGGCTACCCTTATCGTCACCGAGAAGATAATGACCGAGGGCGACCAGTACGCCGAGACCGATTTCGAGATCGAGCTCAACGGCGAAAATTCGGGCACCCACGTTATCTCACGCTCGGTTGCGAAGGGCGATTCCCGTCAGCTGTTCATCTCCAACATAAAGGGCAACAACGTTTGCAGCGGCCACACCGAATGTGACGCCATCATAATGGACAACGCATCGGTCAGCGCCGTACCGAAGATCTCGGCCAACAGCCCCGATGCCTCCCTCATTCACGAGGCGGCCATCGGAAAGATCGCAGGCGAGCAGCTGATAAAGCTGATGACCCTTGGCCTGACCGAAAAGGAAGCGGAGGAAAAGATCGTAGCAGGCTTCCTGAAATAACAAAATTTAAGCACCGCAGGTCAAAACAAGACCTGCGGTGCTTTTGCGTAGTGGTATTAAATTGCGGTGGTTAGATCTTAACCTGTTTTGTCAGGCCAACTTTGATTTAAGGAAGTCGGCGGCCGCACAAATATCGCCGCAGGGATCGTCGCCCGTTTCTCTCTCAATGGTCAAAAATCCGTCGAAACCGATGTCGCGCAGGGCGGCGAGATATTTGTCCCAATCGACCTGCCCTTTGCCGAGGGGAACCTCCTTGAAGCCTTGGCAGGCGTTGAGCGCGTCGACTCCGCCTACCGCGAAGGCGTGGTAGACCTCGGTAGGATCTTGATTCGGGTCGAGCATAACGCCGTCTTTTGCGTGGGTGTGGACGATGTGATCCTTCAGGATGTAGACCGCCTCAACGGCATCCTGACCGGTTACCATAGTAAAGTTGGCAGGATCAAGATTGACACCGACCCCTCCCTTTGTGTCCTCGATGAAGCCGAGCAGGGTGGCGACCTTTTCAGGTCCCGTTTCGATGGCGAGGGTGATGCCCTTTGACTTGGCATATATGCCGCATTCGGTCAGCGCGTCAAGCATAACCCGATATCTCGGCACCGACTTGTCGTCGGGAATGACACCGATGTGGGTGGTGACGACGGGTGCGCCGAATTCAGCGGCGAGGTCGACGATGGCCTTGGTCTTTTCAATGCGCAGTTGGTTGTCCTGCTCGCGCTCAAAGCCATAACCGCCCATATCTCCGCAAAGGGCGCTGACTACAAGGCCTTTGTCGGCCAACAGTTTCTTGTAAACCGCCTTCTGTTCCTCGGTGAGGGTCTCGGGAGAAAATTCGCCCGTGGTCGCGTAGATCTGAACCCCTTGCAGTCCGAGAGAAGCGGCTAACTCAATTCCTTCAATATGTGTTTTTTGGAAACAATCTGTAATAACACCGATCTTCATAGTTAATCCTCTCAGTTGATCTGTAAATTTAATATTTTACAGGCTGATCTCAGCGTTTTTATCGTTGGACGCGTACAAAGCGTCGAGCAGACGGGCACTTTCGAGAACGTAGTCGATGTGATTTTTATCCTTGGTGCCGTTGGTGATGGAGTCAATGAATGCCGCATCTTCCTTGGTGTAGAAGTCGGGGATCTCGTGGTCGGAAACGGTGGAGGAAAGTGTCTCACCCTCCCAGAAGGTGAACTGCTTTCCGTACTGGAGTCTTGCGCCGCCCTTGTCACCGAGGAAGTCGATATACATCTCGTTTTCTCCGACATTCTGAGCCCAGGCTCCGTTAAAGGATATGCTGGCCTTGTTGGTGCGGATGTAGCCTGAGATGTAGTCCTCAACGTCGTTTGTGCCGTTCTCGATGTCCGCGGTATCCTCGGCCCACATACTTGTGTAGCGGTAGGACTTCATATCCTTCGCCATCTCGTTGTAAGCGTTGCAGGTGACGGTTTTGAGCTTAACGTCACCGAGAATGTATAATACGAGGTCAAGGAAATGCACGCCCCAGTCGATGAGAACTCCGCCGCCTGACTGTGATTTGGTGGTGAAGGCACCGCCGAGTCCGGGGATATTTCTGAAATTTTTGAAGGAGCAGTAAACGTGATAGATATCACCGAACTTGCCCTGTTCGTACATCTCTTTGATAACTTCGACCGATTTGTGATGACGGTTGCACACGCCGATGTTCAGGATCTTGCCCTGACGCTTAGCTTCTTCGGCCATTTCACAGGAAAGCGCGTAGTTGACGGTGATGGGCTTTTCGCAAAATACGTGCTTGCCCGCCTTGAGAGCATCCATAGTGATGGTGTAGTGTGCATAGTTAGGTGTAAGTACGTAAACAGCGTCAACCTCGGGGTCGGCCAAGGCGACCTTGTAATCGATGATGACCTGCTCAATATTGCCGAACTTCTCCTTTGCCGCCACCGCCTTCTCCTCGATGATGTCACAGGCGTATTTAACACGGACATTTTCCATAGAGCTGAACGCAGGGAAATGGGCGATGTTTGCTATACGGCCGCAGCCGATGATTGCTAAAGTTTTCATACTGACACTCCTATCCTGTTTATTTGATTTTATCTTACCACGGCGTCGGTATTAGTAAATGTTCTGATTTGTGTAAAAAGATATCCTAATTTTTGATTTTAAAATATATAGAGTTTTTATAGACTTTTTATTTGACATTTGTTAATATAAGAGTATTACGAAATGGGGCGACAGGAAATATGCAGAAAAAATATCACCTTAACTATCACTTTGTACCGCCAAAGGATCTTGGCGACATCAAGCTGGTGCAGATAGGCCGCCTGTATTGCACCGAAAACATGGTCATCGATAGGCACGTCCACCTTGATTGGTTTGAGATAACGATAGTAACGGCGGGAGAGGGGACCCTTTTGGCGAGGGATTGCAAGATCCCTGTAAAAAGCGGAGATGTTTTTCTGTCTCTTCCTGCCGAGACCCACGCCATCTATTCAAGCGGACACGACCCGCTTAAATACGATTTCTTTTCCTTCAGTTGCGACAACCCAGACTACCAAATACATCTCGAAATGATAATGCAGACCTTCTGTGACCCTGCGAGCCGTCTGTTTACTGACGCGCGTATACCGAATTTGGTGCAAAACGCTATTGCGGAGTTCCGAAAGGACGGCAACTTTTTATCCGAGGACAGTATCAAGCATCTTCTGCACCTGACAGTTATTCATCTGCTGCGGATCTTTCCGAAATCGGATACATCCTTTGGCCTGACCGACATAAAGCAGGCTGATGAGCTGTGCTATCAGCTTATGAATTACATCGATACCCACATCTTCAATCTCAAAAACCTCACCGAGCTTACGGCCGTCACAAGCTACAATTACAGTTACCTCTCAACCCTGTTCCGCAAAACTACAGGTCAGACCCTGCAGGATTACTATTCTGCCGGTCGGTTGCGCACCGCCAAGTCTCTTGTGAAAGAGGGCAACCTGAAAATGACCGAGATATCCGAGTTGTTGCACTACTCATCGGTGTATGCCTTCAGCAAGGCCTACAAGCGAAAATACGGGATAAGTCCGTCTCTCGCACGCAAACGCAGACAGGAGAGGACCGCTACATCTAAATAGACCAAGAGCGCCGGTAAGCAATCGCCTATCGGCGCTCTCAATAAATATAGACGATGATTAGTTGGAAGCGTTGAGCTTCTTAACAAGAGCCGACTTCTTGTGAGCGGCGTTGTTCTTATGGAGCAGACCCTTAGCCTGAGCCATATCGATCTTCTTAACTGCAGCCTTGACAGCCTCAGCCTTATCGGTATCATTGTCTTCGATGGCGGCGTTAGCCTTTTTGATGGATGTCTTCAGTGCAGAATTGTAAGCCTTATTACGAGCAGCGTTTACCTCTGCGACCAAGACGCGCTTCTTAGCAGACTTGATGTTAGGCATAATTCCACCTCCTTATAAATATCTTGTTAGTCACCCAAGTATAATATCATCTCTGGGTAAAAAAAGCAAGTGTTTTTTTAATATTTCCCTAATTTTTTCAAGAAATCGCCGATCATCACCCCATTCTACCCAAAGTAGAGGGTGCAACCCGACCCTCTACCGAACTGATTTCACCAGTTTAGTCGGTTGTTGTATCGGTAGGTTGATGAAATGTCCTCGTCGGTGGTAGGCTAATATTATCGAAAGGGGAGAACCGAAATGAAACGTACAAAACTTTGCGACCGCCTCTTGCCGACCTATTCAGGTGGTGAGGAGTGCTTTCATATGGTGTCGCACATCGTAGGGGGAGGAATAGGTGTCCTTGTCCTTGTAGCAGGCATCTTTATTTCAATATTCCGTCAGGATGTCTGGGCACTTGTCACCTCGATCATATACGGAGTGTCGCTGATATTGCTTTACACAATGTCAAGCGTCTACCACGGACTGCACTCACCGATGGCCAAAAAGGTAATGCAGGTCCTCGACCACTGCACCATATACTTTTTGATCGCGGGCACCTATACGCCCATAACCCTCTGTGCTATTCGTCGCGTTTCACCCCTGTGGGCGTGGCTGCTTTTCGGACTGGTGTGGGGATTGGCGGCGCTTGCAATGACCCTTACCGCCATCGACCTGAAAAAGTACGCCTGCTTCTCGATGATATGCTATATCGGAATGGGCTGGTGTGTGGTGATAGCCGTAAAGCCGACGATGCAGGCCATTGCACCTGCAGGGCTTGCACTCCTGCTTGCAGGGGGCATAGCATATACCATAGGCGCCGTCCTCTACGGCTTGGGGAAAAAAAGAAAGTGGATGCACGCCGTTTTCCACCTCTTTGTAGTGGTGGGAAGCGTCCTGCACGCCCTTTGCGTGCTGATGTATGTGCTGTAAAAAAACACGACTGTGAAAACAGTCGTGTTTTTTCTACATCATTGCAAGCTCGACTGCTTGCTTGAGGTTCTTGACACCGTATATCTCGATGCCCTCCACCTTCTTCAACTGCTTGAGGCAGGCATGGGGGACGATGCACTTGGCAAAGCCAAGCCGAGCCGCCTCCTGAACACGTTGCTGTACCTGAGATACCGCTCGTATCTCACCTGCAAGTCCAACCTCGCCAAAAGCGACGAGGTCTTCAGGGATTACTGCATCCTTGAGGCTTGACACAAGGGTCAGCGCTACGGGAAGGTCGGCGGCAGGCTCATCAAGTCTGAAGCCGCCGATGACGTTTATGTAGGCGTCCATATTGGAGAAGTAGAAGCCTGCGCGCCGCTCAAGCACGGCAATGAGCAGGTTAAATCGGTTGTAATCGAAGCCGGTGGACATACGTCTCGGATTGCCAAAGCCCGAGGTGGCGACCAGCCCTTGCACCTCGGCAAGAATGGGCCTGCTGCCCTCGAGGGTGCAGGCAACGCAGGTGCCCGAAACGTTGACAGGACGCCCCGAAAGGAGCATCTGCGACGGATTTTCGACCTGAGCCAGCCCGTCGTCGCGCATCTCAAAGACACCGATCTCGTTGGTCGAGCCGAAGCGGTTTTTGACCGCGCGGAGAATGCGATAGGAGAGATTCCTGTCTCCCTCAAAGTAAAGGACAGCGTCAACGATGTGCTCCATTACCTTGGGTCCTGCGATAGCCCCGTCCTTGTTGACGTGGCCGATTATGAAGATGGGAATGTCGCTCAATTTCGCAGTGCGAAGGAAAAGGTTGGTGCATTCCCTGACCTGCGGCACGCTTCCCGGAGATGAGGACATCTCGGCGATGCTCATCGTTTGTATCGAGTCGATGATGACGAGGTCGGGTCGGTCGGAGCGTATATATTCGCATATCGCCTGAGCATCGGTCGCCGCCATCACCGACAGGTTCTCGGTGGTGACACCAAGTCGGTCGGCGCGCAGCTTTATCTGCCTTTGAGACTCCTCTCCCGACACGTAGAGCACCCTCATAGTCTGTCCGAGGTGCTCGCATATCTGCAGCATCATCGTCGACTTACCGATGCCGGGGTCACCGCCCAAAAGGACGAGCGAGCCCTTGACGATGCCGCCCCCTAACACGCGGTCAAGCTCCTTGACACCCGTGTAGTAGCGATGCTCCGAGTCGGCGCTGGTGCTGTCGAGCTTGGAGGCGCTTATCGACGCAAGGGAGGAAACGGCACTTCTTACGGCAGGCGCCTCAACCTGAACGAGCTCCTCGTTGAGAGTGTTCCAGGATGAGCAAGAGGGGCACTTGCCGTACCATTTAGCACTTTCGTATCCGCATTCGGAGCAGATGTATACGCTTTTAGATTTAGCCATTTTCTTCACTTCCGTATAAGTATTCAGTCAATCCTTCGATTATTGCAAAGGCTATCTTGCCTTGATAGTCACTATCCTTCAGGCTTTTAAGGTCGGTCGGGTTGGAGAGAAATCCGCATTCGACCAAAACGGCGGTGCAGGGTGCGTGATAGATGAGGTAGACGTCCTTAGTGCAGGGCTTTATCTTGCGGTGGTTGTCGGTCTGCACCGACCCGACGACAGTTGTTTGTATTGATTCGGCCAAGGCTTTGGACTGAGCGTTTTGCGAGGTGTAAAAGATCTGTGCGCCGTGACTCGACGCACCTGAGTAGCAGTTCTGGTGTATGCAAAGGTATATGCCGTCGCGATGCTTTTCCATCAGCGCGTATCGGTTGTGGATGTCGCTGCGCTTTCTTTCGCGCAGGGTTGAGCCTTCGGTGTTGACGGCAGTATCGGTCGAGCGGATCATCTCGGTCTCGTACCCCATCGCGCGCAGTAATGCGTCCAGCTTCAAAGAGATCGCAAGGTTTATATCCTTCTCATTGGTGCCGTCAGGTGCAACTGCCCCTCCGTCAAACCCACCGTGACCAGCGTCGATAATAATTATTGGCATCGGCTTAACAGCGGCAGAGGCAAGATGTATGCGCCGAGCGGCTCCGAGCGTGCCACCAAGGGCGATAGCCGCAACGCAAAGCGCCGCTATCCATTTCATATATTTTCCTCGCACGAGATCACCCCGAAGAAAATATATGCCGCTTTGCAGGGCTAAATGCGAAAGAAAGGGACTATTCCACCTTTTTACCTGCAAATTCCTCGGAAAGAGAGAGACGGTTGGCGCCCTGCCAATAACCGAGCGCGATGCTTATAGGCGCAACGATTGAGGTTGCCGCGCAAAGAATGACATTGATAAGCGATATTTCGTTCAGGGTAAGCGCAGTAGGCATCAGCGCTTGCATCAGTGGCATAAAGGGGGCGTTTATGAGTCGGTAGAAGGGAAGATACCCGTCGCTTATAAGGCCGAGCTTTGCAACTATCATAAGCACCGATGCGAGAATGAAGGGTGAGTTGCCGATAAACCCTGCCTTCAGTCCTTTCAGGCGGTCATAGGGATAATTATCGTAGCGGATCTTGTTGCTGTCCCGTCTGCCCACCTGATAGGCCGGCATAAAGGGTAACACGGTAATTATACCAAACCCGAACACCTGCGCAAATATTGCACCCATCTGACCGGGCAAGAAAACCATAACGCCGAGAACGGCGAGCAGTGCCAACAGATGATATCCGAACAGGCGAACGAACATAGTCAGCGACATATGTATAAGAGAATCCTTTTTCATAACATCCTCCGATAGAAAACTTTTCTACATTGTAACATAATGCGCCCTAAAAATCAACGCATAAAGAAAGGACGGCTTGCTGTTTGGAAAGCCGTCCTATTATTGTGTTACAGTATGCTTTGCAAAAAGTGTTTGGTGCGCTCGTTTTTGGGGTTGCCGAAGACCTCCTCGGGCTTGCCCTCCTCAACGATGATGCCGCCATCCATAAAGATGACGCGGTCGGAAACGTCTCTCGCAAATGCCATTTCGTGCGTGACGATTATCATAGTGGTGCGCTGCTCGGCAAGCTCGCGAATGACCTTGAGCACCTCGCCCGTCAACTCGGGGTCAAGGGCAGAGGTCGGCTCGTCGAAGCAGAGGATGTCGGGCTTCATCGCAAGGGCGCGCGCGATAGCGACGCGCTGCTGCTGTCCGCCCGAAAGCTGATGGGGATAGTTGTTCATTCGGTCTTTTAGCCCCATCTTTTCAAGCAACGCCTTGCCCTCTTCGATTATCTCCTCGCGCTCAATGCCAAGCTTATTCTTCTTGTTCATCAAAAGTCGCGCAAGAGTGACGTTCTCAAGGGCTGTGTACTGGGGGAATAGGTTGAAGGACTGGAAGACCAAGCCGAAGTGAAGCCTGTTTTTGCGGATCTGCTCGTCGGAGGCGGTAGCCTTCTGACCTCCGTCGAAGAGCACCTTGTCACCCACCGTTATGACTCCGTCACTCGGCACCTCAAGGAAGTTGAGGCAACGCAAAAGGGTGGTCTTTCCGCTTCCCGATGAGCCGATGATGGAGAGGGTCTCGCCCTCTTCAAGAGAAAAACTGATATCCTTGAGCACGCAGGTGGAGCCGAAATATTTTTCAATGTGTTTTACGTCAAGAATGGACATATCGGCACCTCCTTACCTGAAATAGTCAAGCCTGCGCTCGATATAGCCGAAGAGCAGGGACAGCAGGCCGACGAAAAGCAGATAAAACACGCCTGTGTAGAAAAGGGGCCAGGTAATACCTGCCGACTTCATAAAGGCCTGACCTGCCATAGTCAGTTCTGAGATGGCGATGATGCGTGCAAGGGAGGTGTCCTTGACCAGCGTGATTATCTCGTTGGACATCGGCGGAACGATGCGCTTTATCATCTGGAGCAGGGTGACCTTGAAGAAGATCTGGCTCTTGGTCATACCGAGGACTTCGCCTGCCTCGCGCTGACCGACCGGCACGCCCTGAATTCCGCCCCTGTATATGACCGAGAAGTAGCAGGAATAGTTGAGCACAAAGGCAACCACGCAGGCGATCATTCTTCCCTCGCCGCCCCAAATGTTATTGCCGAGCCACAGACCCGGTCCGTAATAGATAATTATAAGCTGAAGCATCAGGGGTGTGCCGCGGATTATCCACACAAGAGTGTTGCACAGCCATCTGACAGGCTTGAGCTTGCACATCAGCCCGAAGGCTATTATCAATCCCAGAGGAAGCGAAAATAGCAGGGTCAGCCCAAAGAGTTTGACCGCCTCGCCCAAGCCTTCCAGCAGGGAAAGGGTAACCGTCCAAAACATAAGAGGTCTCCTTTTCAAAGAGAGTAAGAGCAATCAAAAGGCAGGGAGCGGTTGCCCTCTGCCTTTTGGAATTTAGGTTGCGGGAAAAATCAGTCCTTAACGACGACCACCTGAGCGTTGTTGCAGTAGGGGTTGGTGCACTCCATAGCGGTCTTGACGGCGTCGGTCAGGGTCATACCGTTCCAGACGACGTCGATGCTCTTGCCGTTGAGCTCAAGAACCTTGTTGTCCCAGTCAATAACGACGAACTCGATCTCAACGTCCAGCTTTTCAGCGACGATGCGAGCCATATCGGCGTCAAAGCCGATCCACTTGCCGTCCTCGTCCTTGTAGTCCATCGGAGCAAAATCGGTGATACCGACAACCAGCTTGCCCTTGTTCTTTATGTAAGCAACGTCGCCGTCGGCACTCTCGGTGTACTCGGCCTTGGGCATATCGATAAGGGCCTCCTGAACGCCGTACTTGGTGGCGATATCCTCAAGCTCGCCATTCTCCTGAGTCTCGTAGAAGACGGCGTTGATGAACTTAGCGAGGTCACTGCCCTTGCGGCAGCCTGCGCCGTATTCCTCGGTGGTCAGCTTGTCGGTGTACTTGAGGTCGGGATAGCTGGTGCCCTCGCCGATCATAGCGCCTGCCATCAGCAGATCGATAACTGCGGCGTCAGAGGTGCCTGCGGCAACCTCCATAAGAGCGTCGGCCTGAGCCTGAACCGAGTTGATCTTCCAACCGTTTGTAAGGGCGACAGCCTCACCTGCGGAGCCTGCCTCAACGGCGTAAACCTTGCCCTTTTCACCCTTGCAGGCGGCGAAACAGCCAACCATCAGGACGACGGCAAGAAGAAGGGATAAAATTCTGCGGATCTTCATAAAAAACATCTCCTAAACTTTAGTCTTTTAGCATTGTAGCACGCTAAAGTGGATATGTCAAGACTTAATCGCAATATATAATGTAAAAAACCGCCCTCGAAAAAGAGGGCGGTAAAAAATCGCGAATTACTGAGCGTCCTTAGCGAGCAGGGCCTTGATCTTGTCGATGGGGGCGAGCAGTCCGCTCATAGAAGCGTCGTGGTTGAGGGTGTCGATGATGAGGGCGATGTACTTGGACATATCGACACGGCAGTACCAGGGCTTAGTCAGGAGCTCGGGCTCAGCGTAAACGAGGTTGGTGGTGAAGACCTTGTCTATGTAGCCTGCCTCGTAGGCCTTGTCGAAGTTCTCAAAGCCTTCAACGAAGAGACCGAAGGAAGCAAAGACGAAGATGCGGCGTGCGTTGCGCTCCTTGAGTTTCTTGCCGATGTCGAGCACCGAGTCACCCGAGGAGATCATATCGTCGACGATAATAACGTCCTTGCCCGAAATATCGTTGCCGAGGTACTCGTGAGCCTCGATAGGATTGCGTCCGTTAACGATGATGGAGTAGTTGCGGCGCTTGTAGAACATACCGAGGTCGACTCCGAGGACTGAGGAGTAGTAGATACAACGGCTCATTCCGCCCTCGTCGGGAGAAACGATGGTGATGTTGTCCTTGTCGAGCTTGGCATCGGGAACGGCCTTCTTGAGAGCCTTGAGCATCTGGTAGGTCGGGTGGACATTTTCGAAGCCCGAAAGGGGAATAGCGTTCTGGACGCGGGGATCGTGAGCGTCGAAGGTGATGATGTTGGTGACACCCATACTTACCAGCTCCTGCAGTGCGAGAGCGCAGTCGAGGGACTCGCGTGCGGAACGGCGATGCTGACGTCCCTCGTAGAGCATCGGCATAATGACGGTGATGCGGCGCGACTTACCGCCGAGGGCGGCTATGATGCGCTTAAGATCCTGAAAATGATCGTCGGGGCTCATAGGAACCAGCTGATCGTACATACGGTACTTGGTTCCGTGGTTAAACACGTCGCAGATGATGAAGATATCGTGGCCGCGAACTGTGTGCTTGACAAGACCTTTAGCCTCGCCCGAGCCGAAACGGGGACAGGTGATGGGAATGTTGTAGGTCTCCACGTCATCACCGCGCCAATCACGGATATACTTATCCACCTTAGCGGCAATTTCCTCGCAACCGGGCATACTGATAATGCCAAGCGGTCCGACAACTGAATAATCTTTTTCCGACATAATAAAGCCCCTCTTCTAAAATATTTTACATCCTACCGACATTGTAACATAAAATTTTACACATTACAACGGAAAATCTAACATCAAAACGAAAAAATTTCGCCTATTTTTCGTCAAATTTTGTTCACTCTGATATAACTGCGTTATATTTTTCGAGCAGTCGCACGGGGCGGTAGCTCAATTTGGATCTTCTGAGCCCCTCAACGCCGTCATCTTCCTCGCGGTTGATGAAATTTACCCCCTCGGTCGCAAAGCGCTGTGCAAACTCGCTGACCATCACCTGATAGACTCCCGAATATTCGTGCAGGGCCTTTTCAACGTGGACAAAAAGGGTGTCGCCCATCACTTCACCGAGTGAAAGGGCAATGATCTCCCCGTCCAGCTCAAGAAAGCCGCCGACACCGCCCATATCAAAGATATAGTCGAGCATCTGTATACTTGCACGGCCCTCCTGACGCGAAACGTTGATGTCGTTCTGCCTCTCGTAGACGAACCTGCGGCAAAACTCAGCCGCTTTTTCAAGGTTGTCCGACTCCAGCTTAACGAACTTGCAGTCGGGGTAAAGTCGGCGAAAGCGGTTGACGTGATTGCGCTGACCGCTGAGCTTCTTTCCGGCAAAGGTCTTCATACTCTCGGCATCGTAAAGATAATCCCAATAATCTCGGTTGGTGTCGACCGCTATCCTGCCCGCGTATTTTTCCTCAAGAAAGGCAATCTCCTCGGCAGGCACGTCGGACATCGAAAAGGCTATCCCGTTGTCGCGAGCATATCTCTCAATGCTGTCGAGTGCCGCGGATATGTCCCCGTCACCCACGGGATATGAAAAATACACGTCGCCGTCAAACCCGTTTGCGCGCAAAACAAGACACCCGTCCGTTTCACAAAAGCAGGTGCCCAGATAATCTGTCCACATCAAAACGGCACCCACTGAATAGTCGCAGGTGCGCCAATTCTGACTGCGGAAATATTTTTGCAAAAGGGGAATGTGTTCGGTCGTAAGTTTGGTAAAAATCATAACTCATCTCCTGAATTCGCTATACATTATATAACCGAAAAAAGAAAATATCAACAATTTCAAATAATTTTTGTCGCTATATAGCAGGTTGGACAAGAATGTTGTTGATTAAATGGGTGTAATTTGTTATAATCACATTATAAGTATGATATGCAGAGAGGTGTACCCGTTTTATGAAAGTGGAACTTTTGGCGCATACCCCCCAACCTGTAACCACCGTGGCGTCGGCCGCAAAGCTGTGCTATTCACCGTCTTCTATCGAGACCATTCGCGACGGCCTGACCGACGAGAAGGCATCGGGCTTCGTCCAGATGCTCGCCGAGATCGGACACGAAAGCCCCATTGAGCACGCCGTTTTCACCTTCGGTATCGAAGGGGTATCGCGTGCCCTGCTTGCCCAGATCACACGCCATCGCATCGCCTCCTTCAGTGTGCAGAGTCAGCGCTATGTGCGTGAGGCTCAGTTTGAGTATGTCCTGCCTCCCGAGATCGAGAAGGATGATGAGGCAAAGGCGCTTTATATCGCCAATATGGAGCGTGCTCAGGCCGACTACGATCGCCTGACCGAGCTGCTTTCCGCCAAGCACAAGGCGGAGCTTATCGCCGCAGGTGTCGACGAGAAAAAGGCGGCGCGCGACGCTGAAAAGCGCGCCATCGAGGACGCGCGTTTCGTCCTGCCCAACGCCTGCACTACCAAGATGATAATCACAATGAATGCTCGCAGCCTTTATAACTTCTTCTCCCACCGTTGCTGCAATCGCGCCCAGTGGGAGATACGTGACCTTGCCACCGAAATGCTGCGTCTTTGCCGTCAGGCCGCTCCCGAGCTTTTCAAAAAGGCGGGCCCGCCCTGCCTGCGCGGCAACTGCACCGAGGGCAAGATGACCTGCGGCAAGCCCGACGCAGTACGCGCCGAGTTCGCCGCTCTGGGACTTGACGAATGAGCGGCCGCCTGATCGTCATCGAGGGACTCGACGGAAGCGGCAAATCGACCCAGCTTCAGCTTCTGCGTGAGCGTATGACCGGTGAGGTGCGCTTCGTTAAGTTCCCCGACTATGAGAGTGATTCGAGCGCCTTGGTCAAGATGTATCTGTCGGGTCAGTTCGGCACCGATCCCAATCAGGTCAATGCCTATGCCGCCTCTGCCTTCTACGCGGTGGATAGGTTTGCTTCATACCGCACCTCGTGGGGTGACCACTACGACAGGGGAGGGGTCATCCTTTGCGACCGCTACGCCACCTCCAACGCCGTCCATCAGGCCTCCAAGCTTGAGGGTGAGGAGCGTGACAACTACCTTGACTGGCTCTATGACTTTGAATTTAACAAGCTGGGCATCCCCAAGCCCGACGCGGTAATTTTCCTCGATATGCCGGTCGACGTTTCACAGCGCCTGATGACAGGACGCTATCAGGGCGACGAGGGCAAAAAGGATATTCACGAACGCGACGTTGCCTACCTTGAGCATTGTCGCAAGGCCGCCCTCTATGCCGCTGACCGCCTCGGCTGGTCGGTGGTCTCCTGCGCGCCTGATGGAGCCGTTCGCTCGCGAGAGGACATCGCAGAGGAGATATATTCCATCGTAAGCAAGATTATGTAAACCTGAAACCACAAGGAGAAACTTTATGTTATACTGTTTTTTGGCATCGGGCTTTGAGGAGACCGAGGCTATTGCCACCGTTGATGCTATCCGTCGCGGCGAGCTTGAGGTTACCACCGTCGGCATCGGCGCAAAGGTCATAACCGGCTCCCACGGTATACCCGTAGTTGCCGACATTACCGACGGCGACCTGCACGACATCAGCGATCTTACCGGCGTAATTCTCCCGGGAGGAATGCCCGGCACCCTCAATCTTGAAAAGAGCGAGATAGTAAAGCACTGTCTTAAATATGCTATGGACAACGGCAAAATGGTTGCCGCCATATGTGCCGCCCCCTCGATTTTGGGCAAGCTCGGAATGCTTGAGGGCAGGACTGCCGTCTGCTACGACGGATTTGAGGAGCTGCTTTTCGGTGCCACCATCGGTGAAGGACGCACCTGCACCGACGGCAACCTTATCACAGCACGCGGCGCAGGTGTCGCGATCGAATTCGGTATGGAGATCGTCCGTTACTTCAAGGGCAACGGCGAGGCGCGTGCAGTTGGGATGTCGATGAAATGCAAGGAATAGACCTGCGCGAGTACAAGGGCAAGCTCAGGGGTAAGATCAAGCTTTGGCGCGCATCCCTTTCCGCTGAGGAAAAGAAGGCGCTCGACAGCGAGATTTTCCGCCGCCTGATCGCCACATACCAGTATAAAAATTGCCAAACGGTTATGATATACGCATCTACCGCCATCGAGGTGGACACTTTTCCGATAATCGAGCACGCGCTCTCTACGGGCCGCAGGGTCGCCTTGCCCCGTTGTGTCAAGGGCACGCGGGAGATGGTCTTCCATTATATAACCGATCTGTCACAGTTAAAAGAGGGCAGCTTCGGCGTGCTTGAGCCGACCGAGGATCTGCCTGTCGCCGACAACCCCGAGAATGCACTTATGGTGGTGCCTGCCTTGTCGCTCGACAGCTTCGGTTACCGTTTGGGCTACGGCGGCGGATACTACGACCGATACCTTTCGGCTTCCACGAGCGAGAGCATCGGCATCTGCTACAACGAAAACTACTGTTATCGGCTCTATCACGGCCGTTATGACGTGCCGCTCGGTGCGGTACTGACCGAAAAGTTTGTAAGACGCATATCAAAGCGTCGGACAGGAGGAAACAATGGGCGAGTTTGATAAGTACAAGGGAATGCAGTCGGAGGATATGTTCTACTCCGATGCCGACCGGCCTGAGCAGGAGAATATGCCTGTATCCGAGCCTGAGGCAGATGACGAATTTGTCATCGGCGGCGGCTTCAATATCGGCGAGGACTACGAGGGTAAGGCCCGACTTAATCAAGGACGGGACAAACCTCCCGTTATCAAACAGAGGCCGCTTTCCGACCGAAGCGGTGTCGATCTTCACCGTCTTAACCGCGAGGATAAGCGCGAGCAAAAGCGCAACGGCAAGAAGAATTCGGGACTCAAAACTATCATCTGGATCGCCGCAATTCTCGTCGTGTCGGTGGTCATCGCCCTTGGAATAATCGCGGGCTTTACCGAGCTTTTCGGAATAGGTAAGGACAACACCTGCGTCGTTATGGTCGAAAAGGGAATGTCCACCTCTCAGATCGCCGAACTGCTTGAGGAGGAGGGGGCCATCGAGCATCCCTTTATGTTCCGTATGTATCTCAAACTCAAGAAGCAGGACGGAACCCTGCGCCACGGTGCATATCAGTTCAACGCCTCTCTCGGATACGAGGGCATCGTCAGCGTCTTGCAAAAGGGTAACGAGAAGGAGACGGTCACCGTCCGCATCCCCGAGGGTGCCACGGTGCAGACCATCTGCTCCATTCTTGAGGAGAATAACGTCTGCACTGCTGAGCAGTTCAAGGCGGCTATGAAGAAGGACGAATACAAATACGAATTTGTCAAGGCGATCCCGACCGACAAGGTCTATTACCGCCTTGAAGGCTATCTCTATCCCGATACCTACGACTTCTTTACAGGTCAGACTCAGGAGAACGCGGTCTTTGCTATCGACCGTATGCTTGCCAATTTCGAGTCCAAGCTTTTGAAGGAGTGCCCCGACTATAAGGATAGGATAAAGGAGCTCTCCGAGTACGGCATCGACGACCTCAACGACGTTATGTCTCTTGCATCGATAGTTCAGCTTGAGTGCAACGGCTTTGAGAGCGAGATGTCCAACGTTTCAGCGGTATTTTTGGGCCGCTTGGTATGGAGCGAGCCCCGTTACCTCGGCTCGACCCCGACCTTCTACTACCCCGACAACCGCTACAACACCAACAACTATAAGCTCTACGACACCGACGGCAACCTTATCAGCGAAGCGGGATACGAGGGGCTTCCTCCCGGACCGCAGTGCAGTGTCACCGTCGATGCCATCAACGCGGTGCTTGACCCCAATACCGAATACATCGGCAAGTTCTACTACTTCGTAACCGACTCCAACAGCAAATTCTACTACAATAAGACCTATAAACAGCACAAGAATACCATTAACGAGCTGGTCAGAAAGGGACTGTGGGCAGGATGATAGTGAAACCTGAACTTCTGTGCCCTGCAGGTGACCTGACAAGGCTTGTGTGTGCGGTCGACTTCGGAGCCGATGCCGTCTATCTGGCGGGTAAGGAGTTCGGAATGCGCACCGCTTCCGATAACTTCACCGCCGACGAGCTGAAAAAGGGCATCGACTATGCTCACGCACACGGGG
>JAZQID010000019.1:0-5128 GCA_045540915.1 Acutalibacteraceae bacterium | reverse complement strand
ATCCGCATTCTGCCCATCTTCGACCTTATCGCAAAGCGCGGTGGAATTTCCGAGCGCGATATGTTCAACACCTTCAATATGGGCGTCGGTATGAGCATCGTCGTTGCCAAGGAGGACGCCGATAAGGCTCTCAATATCCTGCGTGATAACGGCGAAGATGCCTATATCATCGGCGAGATCATCCGCTCTGAAGATAAGGTAATCCTATGAGCAAGGCGATGATAGCCGTCCTCGTTTCAGGCGGCGGAACCAATCTTCAGGCGCTTATCGACGCACAAAACCGTGGTGAGATCGTTAGCGGCGAGATTTCGTTGGTCGTTTCCAATAATGCCAACGCTTACGCGCTCAAAAGGGCAGAGGCTGCTTCCATTCCCGCTGTAACCGTATTGAAAAAGGACTGCGGTTCTCAGGAGGCCTTTGAGGATGCCATTATCAATGCTCTTGAGAATAACGGCATTGACCTTATCGTTCTTGCGGGCTTTATGTCTATTTTGAGTGAGAGGTTTACCCGTCGATATGATAAACGCATCATAAACGTGCATCCCTCGCTGATTCCGTCCTTTTGCGGACAGGGATTTTACGGATTGCACGTTCACGAAGCCGCTCTTGAAAAGGGCGTAAAAGTAACGGGTGCTACGGTGCATTTTGTAAATGAGATTCCCGATGGCGGAGAAATAATTATGCAGAAGGCCGTCTCTGTAAGAGAAGGGGATACCCCTGAAAAACTGCAAAAGCGTGTAATGAAGATGGCGGAATGGAAGATACTTCCTGCCGCTACCGAAAAGGTTTGTAAAGAAATTATTTGTAATAAATGAGGGGAGAAAAATAATGGACATCTACAAGATCAATGATATTGCCGAGCTTGTTGAGGGCAATTCTTATGTTGGAAGAGGTATCGTAATCGGTAAGTCAAAGGATGGCAAAAAGGCTTGCGCCGCCTACTTCATTATGGGACGTAGCGCAAACAGCCGTAATAGAATCTTTACCGAGAAGAACGGTGAGGTATTTACCGAGCCCTTTGACGCATCAAAGGTTGAGGATCCGAGCCTCATCATTTATGCCGCACTCAGAAACTACAAAAACAACCTTATCGTCACTAACGGCGATCAGACCGACACTATCTATGACGGATTGGTTGACGGCAAGTCCTTCACCGAAGCGCTTGAGGTTCGTTGCTTTGAGCCCGATGCTCCTAACCTCACTCCCCGAATCAGCGGTATGATCACCTTCGACAACGCTGATTTCAAGTATCAGATGAGCATTCTCAAGAGTATAGATGCTGAAGGCACCGATTGCGCAAGATACGGATTTTCATATCCGTCGGTTGCAGGACTTGGACACTTTATTCACACCTATGTCTGTGACGGTAACCCCATTCCCACCTTCCAGGGCGAGCCTGAAAGGGTAGCAATCCCCGATGATATCGATGAGTTTACCAACAACCTTTGGAATGCGCTCGACAATGACAACAAGATCTCCCTTTATGTCCGTTATACCGATCTCGCAACAGGTGAGTGCGAGAACCGCCTTATCAATAAGAATAACTAAAGGAGGCAGTAAAAGATGAAAGAATTTGAACTTAAATACGGTTGCAACCCCAATCAAAAGCCTGCTAAAATTTTTATGCAAGACGGAAGCGAACTGCCCATCGAGATCCTTTGCGGCAGACCCGGATTTATCAACTTCCTTGACGCCTTTAACTCTTGGCAGCTTGTTATGGAGCTTAAGGCCGCTCTCGGTCTTCCTGCTGTAACCTCCTTTAAGCACGTCAGCCCCACCTCAGCCGCTGTTGGTATTCCGCTTTCCGACAAACTGAAGAAGGCTTGCTTTGTCGACGACATTGAGGGACTGGACGATTCTCCGCTTGCTTGCGCCTATGCTCGTGCAAGAGGTACCGACCGTATGTGCTCCTTCGGTGACTGGGTGGCACTCTCCGATGTTTGCGACGTCACCACCGCTCTTATGATCAAGCGCGAGGTTTCCGACGGAGTTATCGCTCCCGGTTATGAGCCCGAGGCACTTGAGATTCTTAAGTCCAAACGCAAGGGCAACTATAATATCGTTAAGATCGATCCCTCTTATGCTCCCGATCCCATCGAGCATAAGCAGGTTTACGGCATCACCTTTGAACAGGGTCGCAACAACTTTGAGATCAACCGTGAGCTGCTCTCCAACATCGTAACCGAAAACAAAGATATGCCTGAGAGTGCTGTCCGTGATCTCATTGTTGCCCTTATCACCCTTAAGTACACCCAGTCCAACTCTGTTTGCTATGCCGTTGACGGACAGGCTATCGGCGTTGGCGCAGGTCAGCAGTCGAGAATTCACTGCACCCGTCTTGCAGGCACCAAGGCTGACACCTGGTTCCTTCGTCAGCATGATAAGGTTCTCAATCTGCCCTTTAAGGCTGAGATCGGCCGTCCTGACCGCGACAATGTTATCGATGGCTATATCAATCAGAATGAAGAGGACGTTTGTGCCGACGGAAATTGGCAGAAATACTTCACCGTTCAGCCCGAGCCCTTCACACTTGAAGAGCAGAGGGCATACCTCGCCGCCATCGACGGTGTTGCGCTCGGCTCAGATGCTTTCTTCCCGTTCAGCGACAACATCGAGCGCGCAAAGCGCAGCGGCGTAAAGTATATCGCAGAGCCGGGCGGTTCTATACGCGATGACGTTGTCATTGACTGCTGCAACAAGTACGGTATGGCGATGGCCTTCACCGGTATGCGCCTGTTCCATCACTAAGGAGAAGTCTTGATATGAAGATTTTGGTTGTAGGTTCCGGTGGCAGAGAACACGCCATTATAAAGAAGATCAAAGAGAATAATCAGGTGGAGGAGATATTCGCTCTCCCCGGTAACGGCGGTATTGCGGCCGATGCTACCTGTGTATCGATTGCTGCTACCGATATCGACGGCATCGTTGAGTTTGCGGTTGCAAATCAGATCGATTATGCTATCGTTGCTCCCGACGACCCGCTCGTTCTCGGCTGCGTTGATGCGCTTGAGGAGAAGGATATCGCCTGCTTCGGTCCCAATGCACGCGCCGCTATAATCGAGGGAAGTAAGGTTTTCTCCAAAAACCTGATGAAGAAATACTCAATTCCTACCGCTGAATATGAGACTTTTGACGATGTGGAGAAGGCGCTGGCCTATCTTGATAATGCACCTATCCCGACCGTCATTAAGGCCGACGGACTTGCACTCGGTAAGGGCGTTATAATCGCACAGACCCGCGACGAAGCCAAGGCCGCTGTCAAGTCGATGATGCTTGATAAGGCGTTTGGTAAGAGCGGTGATCATATTGTTATCGAGGAGTTCCTTACGGGACCTGAGGTTTCGGTCTTGTCCTTCACCGACGGAAAGACGGTCGTTCCGATGATCTCGTCGATGGATCACAAGCGTATCGGCGACAACGATTCGGGCCTTAACACAGGCGGAATGGGCACAATTGCCCCCAACCCTTATTACACCGAAAAAATCGCCGCTGAGTGTATGGAGAAGATATTCTTACCTACTGTAAACGCGATGAATTCGGAGGGCAGGACCTTCAAGGGATGTCTATATTTCGGACTTATGCTGACCGAAAACGGCCCCAAGGTCATCGAGTACAACTGTCGTTTCGGTGACCCCGAAACGCAGGTCGTTCTGCCTTTGCTTAAGAGTGACCTGCTGACTGTTATGCAGGCGGTCAGCGACGGTAAGCTTTCCGATTGTCCCGTTGAGTTCAAAGAGGGAAGCGCCTGTTGTGTAATTATGGCATCCAACGGATACCCCGTTTCTTACGAAAAGGGATTCGAGATTTCCATCCCCGATGATCTGTCCGACAACGTATATGTTGCAGGCGCATCGCTTAAGGAGGGTAAACTGCTGACAAACGGAGGCAGGGTGCTTGGTGTTACTGCGGTCGAGGATGATCTTGCCGCCGCTGTAAAGACCGCCTATTCCTATGTCGACAGAATATCCTTTGACAATGCCTATTTCAGACACGACATAGGTGCGAGAGCCCTGAAAGCCTTGGAGGAATAAAAATGGTTTATAGAATATTTGTTGAAAAGAAAAGGGAATTTGCCAATGAAGCAAAGGCGCTGTGCTCCGATGCCCGTAATCTTCTTGGCATCAAAAACCTTACCGATGTCCGCATCTTCAACCGATATGATGCTGAGAATATCACAGAAGATTTGTTCGATTACGCTGTAAAATCGGTATTCTCCGAGCCTCAGCTTGATATTGCAACGAGTGATATCGATCTGAGCGGTGCTACTGCTTTTGCTGTTGAGTTCCTGCCCGGTCAGTTTGATCAGCGCGCTGACAGTGCCGCTCAGTGCATCCAGATCATCTCCCAGCTTGAAAGGCCTATCGTCCGTTCTGCAAAGGTATATGCCCTTTATGGCGACCTTTCGGCCGACGATATTGCTGAGATCAAGAAGTATGTCATCAACCCTGTTGAAGCGCGTGAGGCGGCTTTCGAGAAGCCTGAGACCCTCAAGGCTAACTATGAGATCCCGACTTCCGTAAGAACCCTTGACGGCTTCCTTTCGCTGAACAAAGAGGGTCTTGAACAGTTTGTCAAGGAGTACGGCTTGGCTATGGACGCCGACGATATCGCCTTCTGTCAGGATTACTTTAAGTCGGAAGGACGCGCGCCGACCATAACCGAGATACGTATGATCGCTACATACTGGTCGGACCACTGCCGTCACACCACCTTCCTGACCGTTATCGATGACGTTAAGTTCGAGGATGAGCTGCTTCAAAAGACCTACGACGAGTACATCAATGTCCGCAAGGAGCTTGGCAGAACTAAGCCCATCTGCCTTATGGATATTGCAACGGTTGCCGTTAAGTATCTCAGAACCAACGGCAAACTTGATAAGCTTGACGAATCTGAGGAGATCAATGCCTGCACCGTTAAGATCAATGTCGATGTTGACGGCGTAAGCGAGCCTTGGCTCCTGCTCTTCAAGAATGAGACCCATAACCATCCTACCGAGATCGAGCCTTTCGGCGGTGCCGCTACCTGTATCGGCGGTGCCATCCGTGACCCGCTTTCAGGCAGATCATATGTATACGGTGCTATGCGTGTTACCGGTGCGGCTGATCCTACTGTCCCTGTAAGTGAGACC
>JAZQID010000018.1:0-25553 GCA_045540915.1 Acutalibacteraceae bacterium | reverse complement strand
TGTGCCGACTGCGGCGAGGTCATCGTCAGCGAGTCAGCACCCGAAAAGTGCCCCAAGTGCAACAGCGTAAAGCTTTCGCGCGATGAGGACACCCTTGATACCTGGTTCTCCTCTGCTCTGTGGCCCTTCTCAACTCTTGGCTGGCCGGACGACACCGACGACCTTAAGTATTTCTATCCGACCAATACGCTGGTCACGGGCTACGACATCATCTTCTTCTGGGTCGCAAGAATGATCTTCTCCGGCCTTGAATATACCGGTAAACCGCCCTTTGACACCGTCCTTATCCACGGCATCGTCCGTGACGCACAGGGACGCAAGATGTCCAAGTCCCTCGGCAACGGAATCGATCCGCTCGTCGAGATTGAGAAGTACGGCGCCGATGCCCTGCGCTTTACCCTCGCGACCGGCAACAGCCCCGGAAACGATATGCGCTATATGCCCGAGCGTGTCGAGGCGTCCCGCAACTTCGCCAACAAGCTGTGGAACGCATCCCGCTTCATTATGATGAACCTCCCCGACGAGCAGAAGGCGGCAAGTCTGCCCGAATCACCTGCCCTTGAGGATAAATGGGTACTTTCAAAGTACAACCGCCTTGTCGCTGAGGTCACCGAAAACCTTGATAAGTTCGAGATCGGTGTCGCGGTGCAGAAACTCTATGACTTCATCTGGGACGTTTTCTGCGATTGGTACATCGAGCTTTGCAAGGTGCGCCTGAACGGCGATAACGCCGAGCAGAAGGAGACCGCCTGCGATACCCTTACCTATGTGATGACCGGCATTCTCAAACTGCTCCATCCCTTTATGCCCTTCATCACCGAGGAGATATGGCAGACCCTGCCCCACGACGGCGACAGCATTATGATCTCCAAGTGGCCCGAGTTTGACGAGAGCCTTGTTTTTGAGAATGAGGAGCGCGAGTTTGAGCGCATTATGAAGGCCATCAGAGCGGTGCGTATCCGCCGCGCTGAGATGAACGTTGCCCCCTCTAAGAAGGCGAAGGTCTACATTGATACCGCTTATACCGACACCTTCAAGGGCGGCGCCGTCTTCTTTGAGCGTCTTGCATCGGCATCCTCTACCGAGGTCGGCGCAGACCTGCACATCGAAAACGCCCTTGCCGTCATCACCGACGATGCCAAGATATACATTCCGCTTGGCGAGCTTATCGACTTTGAGGCAGAGCGTGCCCGCTTGAATAAGGAGCGCGACGCCGTTCTTAAGGATATCGCCTTTGTCGAAGCCAAGCTCAATAATGAAGGCTTCGTCAGCAAGGCACCCGAAAAGGTGGTCGCCGCACAGCGCGATCAGCTTAAGCGCCATCAGGAGAAGCTGGCAATGCTCGACAGTGAGCTTGCGGCGCTAAAATAAAATCAGGAGCAAACGAGCCTTATGAATTACACTCAAGCCGTACAATTCGTACATTCTCGGCTTAAGTTCGGCTCTCGCCCCGGTCTTGCAACAATAGAGCGCATAACCACCCTCTGCGCCTCGCCGCAGCGTGGTATGCGCTTTATCCATATCGCAGGCACCAACGGCAAGGGTTCGACTTCAACGATGATAAGCAGTATGCTGACTGCCGCAGGATATAAGACGGGGTTATACACCTCGCCCTATGTTATTGATTTTCGCGAGCGGTTTCAGATAAACGGCGAAATGATATCCAAAAAGGAACTTGCCGAGTTGATGACCGAGCTGAAGCCGCTTGTCGAACAGCTTGACAGCGAGGGCTGCGTCGTTACCGAGTTTGAACTGATAACCGCCGCGGCATTTGTCTGGTTTCGCAGGAAGAGGTGCGACTATGTCGTGCTGGAGGTCGGACTCGGCGGCCGCTTTGACGCAACCAATATAATCGAGCCGCCCGTCTGCTCTGTCATAACCCATATCGACCTGGACCACACCCAACTGCTCGGCGAGACCTATGCCGATATTGCCTTTGAAAAGTGCGGAATTATTAAAAGGGGAAGCCCCGTCGTGACCTATCCCGACCAGCACCCCGAGGCGCTGGAAGTGATAAAAAAGGTTGCTAATGAGCGCGAATGCGAGCTTTTCGTGCCCGAGATACCAGTGTCGTCGGTCACCCTTTCGGGTACCCGATTGAATTGGTGCAATACCGAGCTTCACCTTTCTCTGATAGGCGAGCATCAGGCTAAAAATGCTTCGGTTGCCCTTGCCGTTGCCGACCTGCTCGGAATTGACGAAAAGGCGATCGCCGAAGGCTTAAAAAGCACCTTCATCCCTGCCCGACTCGAACTGATATCGACCGAGCCCATCGTTCTGCTGGACGGTGCCCACAACCCCGACGGAATCGCGGCGCTTGTTGATGCGCTCGACATCCTCTGCGAGCAAAAGCCTACCCTCATCGTCGGTATGCTTGCCGACAAGGACTACGAGAGCGCCCTGAGTCTGCTCGCATCAAGATGCGCCCACATCATCACCCTGCGGGTGCCCAATCCGCGTACACTTACCGCCTCTGCATTGGCCAAGACGGCATCCCGCTATTGCGACGATGTCACGCCCTGCAGGTCGTATAGCGGTGCCATCAGGCTCGCGGCCCAAAAGGCACAGGGTGCACCCATAATAGTCGCAGGTTCCCTCTATCTTGCGTCGGGCATCCGACCGCATCTGCTCAAATGGGCAAAAACAATCTGAAATTCGACGGCAGGATTTTCGCGATAATTTACAAATATTCCCGTATTCTTATGAATATGGGAATATTTTTTTATGGAAAAGAGGGACAAGCTATGCCTGTTAGCATTGAAATGACGGGAGAGGTGCTTACCTGCCGCCTGTCAGGTGAACTCGACCACCACGCCGCTATGCCTATCCGTCAGGAGATCGACAAGGCCATCGAGGAGGAAAGGCCCACCTTGGTCATATTGGATTTCGGCGATTTGAGCTTTATGGACTCGTCGGGAATAGGGCTGGTAATGGGCCGTTCAAACACGACAAAAGCGGTCGGCGCACAGCTTCACGTCTGCAATCTGTCAAATCAGATATATAAGGTGATGAAGCTGTCGGGAATTGACCGCATCGCAGTAGTAGAGAAAGGAAGTGACTCAAAATGAAACCGACTAACGAGATGAAGCTGACCTTCCCGTCAAATTCCTGCAACGAGGGATTTGCGCGAATGGCGGTGTCGGCATTTTTGGTGCAGATGGACCCAACCGTCGAGGAACTCAACGACATAAAAACGGTGGTCAGCGAGGCGGTCACCAACTGCACCGTCCACGCCTATCCCGACACCATCGGGCAGGTTTACATAAATGTCAGCATCTATGAAAACCGACGGGTAAAAATTCGCGTCAAGGACAGCGGAAAGGGAATTGAGGACATCGCAAAAGCGATGGAGCCGACCTTCAGCACCTTAGGCGGCGAGAGGGCAGGTATAGGCTTCTCGGTAATGGAGTCCTTCACCGACAGCCTCAAGGTGAGGTCAAAGGTGGGAAAGGGCACCGTTGTCACAATGGTAAAACAACTCTCACGACGGGACCAGCTATGACCGACCGCGAGAAACTCATCTCCGAAAACCTTGGCTTAGTCCATTCCTGTTGCCGTCGGTTTATGGGCAGGGGAATAGAGTACGACGACTTGTATCAGGCAGGGTGTGTCGGGCTTGTAAAGGCGGTCGACAGGTTCGACGAGTCAAGGGGATTGATGTTTTCGACCTATGCCGTGCCGGTCATTCTCGGAGAGGTACGGCGGCTTTTCCGCGAGGGCGGAAGCGTCAAGGTCAGCCGACCTCTCAAGGAACTTTCGCTCAAAGCGTTGCGCGCAAGCGACGAGCTGACCAAGTCTTTAGGCCGACCGCCGCTGATATCCGAACTTGCACAGACTCTCGGCGTGTCCGAGGGAGAAGCGGCGCAGGCGCTTTGCGCATCACAGCCTGCTGTCTCGCTTACTGTAGGGGAGGACGGGCAGTCCCAGACCGATATACCCTGCGAGGATGCGCAGGAGACAATATGTGAGTCGATAGCGCTCAGCGAGGCGGTCAACCGCCTTGATGAAAGGGACCAAAGGCTGATAAAATTGCGCTTTTTCGAAGAGAGGACACAGACCCAGACCGCCTTGGAACTGGGAATGACTCAGGTGCAGGTCTCACGTCGGGAGAAGGCGATTTTGACTCGTATACGCCAACTGCTCGAATGCGGATAGGGCGAAAACTGCCGATAAAACCGAATAAAAAAAGATTGTCCGAGAAATTTGAAAAAACTGTTGACAAGCGAGCCTTGCTGTATTATAATGGCATAGTCACGAAATATGGCGGTATAGCTCAGTTGGCTAGAGCATGCGGTTCATACCCGCAGTGTCGTTGGTTCGAATCCGACTACCGCTACCACAATGGCCCGTTGGTCAAGCGGTTAAGACACCGCCCTTTCACGGCGGTAACATGGGTTCGATTCCCGTACGGGTCACCAAGCCTAACCCCTCGCGCTTGGCCAAGTAGCGAGGGGTTTTTGGTTAAATTTGGTGGGTATAGCGCAGTTGGTTAGCGCGCCAGATTGTGGCTCTGGAGGCCAAGGGTTCGAATCCCTTTATCCACCCCATTTTACAAACAAGGGCACGCAGTGTATTGTGATACTTGCGTGCCGTCTTTATATCGATATATTATATTGGGGTGTCGCCAAGCGGTAAGGCACGGGATTTTGATTCCCGCATCCGTAGGTTCGAATCCTGCCACCCCAGCCAAAAATCTCCTCGGACGAAGTTCGGGGAGATTTTTACCTTTTCACTCTTCACTCTTCACTTTTCACTCAATCCGTCCGAGGAGATTTTTGGCAAGTAAAAAGTAATAGTGAATAGTGAAGAAGTAAGGAACGCTTCGCGTATGATTTTAATCATTTTGAGAGAGTTAGAAGTTATACGTCATTGATTTCACCGTGAGCGCAAGCGAACGATTTCACTCAACCCGTCCGAGTAATTTTTGCCATACTAAAAGCGCACCTGAATTAACAGGTGCGCTTTTTCCTATCCAACTATTAACTTACGCCTGAATGCCGAGGGCCATCGCGACGGCGATGACTGCGATTACAACCGCTGTGTAGATGGTGGTGGGGATAAGATTGATGCGGATTATCTTGCCCTCTTTGCCCGAGGTGCCGACCGTCGCACAGGCGGCGACCGCGTTATTGACGCATATCATATTACCGATGGCGCCGCCGATGATGTGCATCGCGACTATCATAACCGTGTTCAGATCAAGGTTGCTCGCCGACTGATACTGCAGGTTGGTGAAAAGGGTGACCGACACGGTGTTCGATCCCGACACGAACGAGCCGAGCACACCGATGAGGGGGCTGAAAATGATATATAGCCCCTTTCCGACCTTGGAAAGCTCCTCAGCCATATAGAAGATCATACTCTTCATACCCTCGCCGCCAACCTCGTTACTGCCCGAGTATCTCATTATCTGCACCAGCGCCAAGCCGAAAACTATCGCAACGGCTGCACCGCCGACCTGCTTGAAGGAATCGAGCCAAGCATCCTTGACCTCCTCCTTTTTCATCCTGTGAATGAACACCGTTACGATGGCGACAAGGATAAATATGGTGCCGGGCAGATATCCCCACTTCAACGTGTAAGCGGTGTTTTCGACCCCCATTATCTCAGGAAAACGGATGATGAACCAATCACTCTGTAAAAGCTGTTTCAGATTGAGCGCAGGAATGCGTGTGACAACGAGAAGCAGGGCGATGATGACGTAGGGTACCCAAGCACGAATAAGGGACATATTAGATTCCTTGGGCGGCTCAGGAGTAACCGTCGATTTCCAGGATTCGTCCCACTGGCTCTCGTCACCGAAGCCCCAGCAGGTCTTGGGAACGAGGAAGCCCTTTTTAGCGGCAAAAACGGTTATCGGCAGGCCGAAGAGTGCGCCGAGGATGGAGGGGAACTCGTATCCGAAGAAGATCGCGACGAGGGTGAAGGGCACCGTAAAGCAGAGTCCCGCGAAAACGGCAAAGGGCAACACCTCAAGCGCGGGCTTGAAGGAACGCTCCTTGCTGAAGAACTTGCACATAAATGCAACCGCCATAAAGGGCACGAAGATGCCCGCGATGGCGTGCGGAATTGCAGACCAAAAGGAGAGGGAGGAGGTGTAGCCTTCGGTGGCGACCTCGGGGCCGAGGCAGAGGATAGCCTGCGCGACGGGGGTGCCGATGGCACCAAATGAAACTGCGACGCTGTCACAGATGAGGGCGACGGTTGCGGCGGCTACGGGCGGAAATCCGAGGCTGACGAGCAGGGGCCCTGCAAGTGCGGCAGGAGTGCCGAAGCCTGCGGCACCTTCGATGAAGGAGCAGAACATAAATCCGATGATGATGGCCTGAATACGCGCGTCCTTGCTTACCAGCTTAAAGCCGTTGTTGATGGTGGACATACCGCCCGATCTTTTCAATGTATTCATAACGAGGATGGCACCCATAACGATAATCAGCACGTCAAGGGAGTTGAGTAAACCCGATACCGAATATGCAACGAGGGAGACGGCGTCCATCTTCCAGAAGAAAAGGCCGAATATGCAGGCGAGTGCCCAGGAAATAGGCAGAGCCACCTTTGCGGGCCAGTTGAAAGCGGCCATTGCAACCACGCAAAACAGAATCGGCAGGAATGCCAACAGGGCGAACATATACACATACCTCCAATATAATAAAGCAGGGAAATTTTAGCAGAAAAAGAGCGCGTTTTCAAGAAAAAGCAGGCCTGTCTTAGCATTTTCATATAACTGCACCAATATTATCCGCAAGGGAACTTGTTTTTACACAAAAGAACCGCAAAAAGCAGGGTCAAACAGTCATACGTGTTCAGAGACGGTCATATAGTTTAGTAATCAGAAAGGTTAGGAGTGTGCCACAATGGACTGTAAATATACCAGACAAACTGTGCGCATCAGCGCACCTATGCTCAAGCAGACCGCCGAGCATCCCATTGATGCAACGGTGACTCTGCCCGATTCCTGCAGCGACATCAAGCGCCTGCTAAAATGCCGAGTGCGGCCCTACGTCATCTCCAAGACGGTCAAGGGGGATATGTTCTGCGTTGAGGGAGAAGTCGGCCTGTCCATCTGCTACGTCGACCGCGAGGGCTGTATCAAAAGCTACGACCATACCGAAGCATTTTCCCACGACTTTGAGCTTGAGTCACCCATCGATGAAGCGGTGTCACAGGTCAGGCTCAAGGTCAGCTATATGAACTGCAAGGCGATAAGCGAGCGCAGGGTGGATGTTCATTCATCCCTTGCCATACAGGCCTGTGTCAAGTCCTGTCTGCCGATGGAGATAGTCACCGACATCGACGAGCCGACCGTCCGTCAGCTAAGAGGAAGCCGACCCTCGTCGACCTTGGTCGGCTTTGATGAGAAGTATCTCATCGTCAGCGACGAAATGTCGGTCTCCGACTCAAGCGAGTCTATCAGGAGCATTCTGCGCACCGATAGCCGCGTTCTCGTCAGCGATACCAAGATGATAGGCAACAAGGTGGTCGTCAAGGGGGAAATGCGGGTCAAACTGCTCTACATAGGCGAGGAGGAAGGGGAGTGTTGCTCTGCAACCGAAAGCTTCCCCTTCAGCCAGATTTTTGATATCGTCGGGCTCAATGAAAACTGCACCTGCTCGGTCGATGCTTCGGTCATAGGCTGTGAGGTGCGGCCCCATACCGATATGAGCGGAATGCTGCGCAAGGCTATGGTCGGCGCAAAGCTGTATCTGTCGGTCACCGCCTACTGCAACGCGCAGATACCCTACCTTACCGACGCCTATTCGACCGAGCGCAAGCTCGATATCGGACGCGAGCCCCTTACATTCGAAAGGGTCGCCCACAGCGTCAACGAGCCCTGCCTTGTTACAAAGCGGCTCGACATACCCGTCGAGAACATCGATAAGGTGCTTGATGTCTGGAACGATGTCGAACTCGGCTCGGTCAACTGCTCGGGCGGCACCCTCATTGTCAAAGGTACCCTGCAGGTGAGCATCCTTGCCCTCGATTCGTCGAAGGAGGCACTCTATTTCGAGAGGGGAGTGGAGTTTGAGTTTACCAAGGATATTCCGGAAAATGCCGCTGAAGGCGAGTGCCAATGCAGCCTGACACCGACCGATATAGTTTATTCGCTGGGTCGCGGAGATTTTGAGATCAAGTCGGAGTTGAATGTGCGCGCCGACCTCATCGAGCGTTCCTACTGCGACGTTATAACCTCAGCCGAATTCGGTGATAAGCATATCAGCAAATATGGCAATTCGTCGGTGGTCATCTACCGCGCAGGTGCAGGCGAGCGGCTCTGGGATATCGCAAAACACTACAACACCTCTGTCGAAGCGATCGCCGATCTCAACTCGATCTCGGTCGAACAGCTTGAAAATGACCGCACCGTAGTTATCCCTGTCGGAAGCGTCTAACGCAAAAATTTTCTCAGGTCATTGAAAGTGGATGAAAAGAGTGGTATAATAGTATCAGGATCAAATCTAAAAACGGAGGATTGGCTGATGTTTGATGCCGTAAAGGTCAAGGACCAATGTGTCGCGTGGATTCGTGACTTTTTTGATAAGAACGGAAAGGGTTGCAATGCCGTTGTCGGCATTTCGGGCGGAAAGGACAGTTCCATCGTCGCGGCCCTTTGCGTTGAGGCGCTGGGTAAGGATAGGGTCATCGGTGTGCTGATGCCCTGCGGCGAGCAGCACGACATCGATATGGCGCAGCTGCTGGTCGACCACCTCGGCATAAAGCACTTCGTTGTCAATATCAAGGATGCTGTCGAGGGGCTCAAAAGCAGTATCCCCTTTGAATTGCAGACCCAAAGCCTCGTAAATCTGCCCCCGAGGATCAGAATGGCTACCCTCTACGCCGTTTCGCAAAGCCATAACGGACGGGTCGCCAACACCTGCAATCTGTCGGAGGATTGGGTGGGCTATTCCACCCGATACGGAGATGCGGCGGGCGACTTCAGTCCCTGCTCGCAGTTGACGGTCGACGAGGTAAAGCAGATCGGCAGGGTGCTCGGCCTTCCCGACGTGTTGGTCGACAAGGTGCCCATCGATGGCCTTTGCGGAAGGACCGATGAGGATAATCTCGGTTTTACCTACGCCGAGCTTGACCGATATATTCGCACGGGTGAGATCGACGATCCCGTTAAAAAGGCCCGCATCGACGACCTGCATATCAGAAATCAGTTCAAGCTTGAGCTGATGCCCTGCTTCGTGCCTGATGAGATATAACAAAAAATCTCGGTGAATTTTCACCGAGATTTTTTTACATCAATGATTTAACTGTATTGTAAACCGCCTCAACGGTCTGCTGCAGCAATCGGCCGCTTCTTTCATTGACCAAAAGGTCGGTTAAGAATCAGGTTCATTCTTCTCCTCCGTAGATCATATCCTTGGCAAGCACAGCCGCCGCCATCTCGTAATATGCCGCGACAAAGGGCAGGGCGATGCCGGTCACGGCCAGCAAAAACCAAGGTATAAACCTGAACAAAAGCTCGGCCAACTCAACGATTCTGCCCGACATCATCTGCGACGAGCGGCGAAGAATCTCTCCTGTCTTGCAGTCGGGCTCAAGCGCAAACAGATAGTCGCACAAAAATGCTCGCGCAAGGGCAAAGGCGGATAGTATACCGCCCAGAGTAAACATAAGAGCCGTCGCAAAGGAGAGCATGGAGGATAGGGTCGAGGTCAGCACGACCGTGTCTGAATTTAATAGGTATAGCCCGACCCCACCGAGCAGATAAAATGCAACTCCGTACAAAAAGGCGCGCAGATATATTCTCGCCGACAGCAGAACGTATCTAAAATAGCGTTTGCCCTCGCCGAACAGGGTGAAAATCTCGCTAAGGGGGACAAAATTGCCGAGGGCGGTCAGCAGGCACCTCTTGTTAATGCCGTAGATGAGGGGAGCGACGGCAAAAAGGCAAAGGATCGCACCCCCTGCCGAAAAGAGCAGGTAAACAATGGAGTCCGACCCTGCTCCGACCGCGAAGGCGGCCATTTCGACACAGACCGACACCAAAGCATAGGCGGTGACGGCAACGCCCACCGCTACTGCACCTATCAGCAGTTGTCCGTGAAGATACTGCTTTGCTCTCGCCTTTCTTTCACTTGCGGTAGGCATAAGCCACCCTCCTTTGTCAGATAGATCAGTCTTCCTTAATATGCTCGGCGATGACCGTTCCGATGCAGATGATCGAGGGCAACAGGAAGAAGATAACAATGGTTGAAATACTTAATAAGAATTCGGTATCGATCGCGGTTCCGGTTTGAGCCGTGCCTATCCTTATAACCATAATGACCAGCGCGACCATTATGGCAAAAACCGCACCGTTTACTACGGTTATGACCTTGCGCTGCCACATAGATCTGAAGTTAAGCAGCATATTGGTCATATGAAGAATTCCGATGATGACCACACCGATAAGGGCGTAAAGGGTGTAGTCGAAGTAATAATTATTATTGGCATTAACAAGCGCCGCTAATCCCGCACATATCAAAGCAAGTACAACTACTGCAACGGGATAGACTATCTTAAGACGAAGTTTCTCTTTCTTCCTGTTCAAAAACTCGGTGACAAGCACCACTATCCAATAAAGGCTGACAAGTACCGTTTCAGCGTACCGCAGAAAGTCGATGCGCACGTCGTCATATCCGTTGGCCAAAGAACTGTAATAAACAATGGAGCTGTAACCCATCTCAAAAACGCCGAAAATTATCGCCAGTACCATTCCCGCCTGCGCAACAGTAAGGGCGGAACGAAGTCCCGATGTAGCATTGCGGCTGAGCATCTTTTTCCCCGAAAGGAAGGCAAGGGGTATTAACATAACTAACAGTATTAAGGTAATTATCAACAAGCCTATCACGTCCTCTGGTATTATCAATTAAGATAAGTATATCACAATCCGCGAGCCTTTCCAACTATTATTTGCATTGACAAGGGGGTAAATTTGCCGTATCATAAATGTAACATTCAGAAGGGAGGAAAACATAGTGCAAGTACAGTTCGACGCTATGGAGAATTTCCGTATCCAAGCCGAAAAAAGACAGCTCAAAAACGAATGCAACCTTATGGGCTTGGTTACCGCAGGTTCTAATGTTGTGGTATCCGGAATAATAGCGGCCGTGTTGGTGATTTTCCTTATATTGAAGAAAAGCGATAATATGTATGAGCTTTTGAACAGCCTTGAGATGCAGATAATATTTTCGGTGCTTATGTTTGTTCCTGCCTTTTTGATTGCGACGAGAGTGCGGTGCGGCTCGTTTGGCGGAATATTCCCCGTGCGACCCGTAAAAGCAGGATTACTTTTCCCTCTGCTGTCAGTCTCCCTGAGCGGTATGCTGGTGCTTAATCTCCTTATGGAGCCCTATATGGCGGTGCTAACCCAATTGGGTATAAATACCGACTACGGCTCCTTGGATATTCCTGACGGTGTCTCGGGCGGCGCCTTGTATCTTTTCGTTATCGCGGTAGTGCCTGCACTGGTCGAGGAGTTTGCCTTTCGCGGAGTTGTTTTGAGCCATCTTCGCAAATACGGCAATACCTTTGCTATCCTCGCGTCATCCCTTTTGTTTGGCGTGGTGCACGGCAACCTTGTGCAGATACCCTTTGCCTTTGCGGCAGGTTGCATTTTGGCATACATTGATATACTGACCGACTCAATGCTACCCTCGATCATAGTTCACTTTTTGAATAATGCCGTTTCTGCCGTAAGCGTGCTTGCGGGTGTTTATATGAGCGAATTGGGAAGTATGTGGCTCGTGTCGGCGATATTCTTCGTTTGCTTTGCGGCGGGTATATTCTCCGCGTGGCTGCTTGCAAAGCGGTACCCTTACGCCTTCCGTTCGGCAGGCAGGGGCACCCTTTCGACAGGTGAGGCTATGAAAGCGTTTGTGGGAACTGCTGGCTTTTGGGTTCCCGTCGCTATGTTTGGAGGTGAGGCTCTTGTCGTGGCATTCGGATACTGACCTGCAGTTTATGGCACAGGCCATCGAGCTTGCCAAACAGGCGGACGCAGACGGCGAGGTTCCTGTCGGTGCCGTTGTCGTGCATAACGGCGATATAATCGGCAGGGGACGCAACCGATGCGAGAAAGGGGCAAGCGCCGTTGCCCATGCCGAAATAGAGGCCATCAGTCAAGCGAGTGAACATATCGGCGACTGGCGGCTGAGCGGCTGTGAGCTCTATGTTACCCTCGAGCCCTGCCCGATGTGCGCCGGAGCAATACTTAACGCAAGGCTTGACCGCGTGGTGTACGGCGCCGCCGACGAAAAAGGGGGCGCAGTCGGCTCGGTCATACATATGTTTGACCTGCCCTTCGGACACCGTCCGCGCGTCACCAACGGAGTGCTGAAAGAGGAATGTACTCAATTGCTGACCGACTTCTTCTGCGGACTGAGAGAAGAATGATAACCTTAAGGGGTGTGTTTTGTGGAAAGAACTGAACTGATTGCAATTGAAAAACCGATGAAAAGAGACTTTTCGCGGTTGGGATTTGGCGTGCTCGCCTTAATGGCGGTGTGGTACGGTGCAACCTATACCCTTGCCTTCGGGCTCAGACAGTTTGCACCCCAACTGCTCGGAAATCCCGTTGTAAGCTGGATAGTCAACGATGTCGCCCTCTATCTGTTTGGTCTTCCTGTTATGTTTTTGATAGTGCGCAGGTCGAAAAAAACTTGCGTTCAAAAGACCGACATAACCGTCGGCAGTTGGCTGATAATCCTTTTGATCGCCATCGGAGTTATGATGGCGGGTAATATGATCTCCAACAGCATCATATATATCTATCAGGCGGTAACCAAAAAGGTAGTGGACAACTCGTTGCAGATGATAATATCTTCAAGCAAGCTGTGGCAGGTGTTCTTGTTTACGGTCGTTATCGCACCGATAGGGGAGGAGTTTGTGTTCAGGCGCCTTCTGTGCGACCGATTGAGAAAATACGGCGACCTGACAGCGATACTGATATCGGCGTGGATGTTCGGCTGTTTTCACGGCAACCTTTTCCAAATAGTATACGGATTTACGGTCGGAGCTGTGCTGGCCTACGTCTACCTCAGATACGGCAAGCTTCGCTACACAATATATCTGCACGCATCGCTCAATTTCTTAGGCGGATTTTTGTCGGCCGTTATCCTTAAGTATTTTTACCCTGATCCAAGCTTGTTGCAGGGTGCATCGCTCACCGAGCTTATGGAGAATTTGGTTTCGATCGTGATTTACGGAAGCTATTCAATGCTGATGTCGGGACTGACGATAGCAGGCACTGTGCTGTTCATCGTCTACGTCAGGCGGATAAGGCTTAATAAAGGAGAAGTAAGCATCCAACCCAATCGAGCGATACCCGTTACCTTCGGAAATGCAGGAAATATTTTGCTTGCCGTTGCCTTTGCGGCGATCATACTTTTCGACCTGCTCGTATAAGACCGATTGCGATAAACTGCCGCCTGACTGCGTTATAGCTTGTCGGACGGCAGTTTTTTGTAAAAATTGCTTAAAAAAGTCTCAAAATCCTATTGCGATATTGGCATTTGTTTGATATAATGTCAAGCAAGAGGAAATAACCGATGCCTAAATTTATACATTTTGATTAATAGGACGATCGGTGTTTTGAGAAGGCTTTGTTTTCCTCATAAGGCAAGTTTTGCTTGTTAAATTGTACATTTTGCAGATTGCATTTATAGGAATGGGACAGGTTTTTTGGTGTCATTTAACATAAATTATGGCGATTTGATGTGTAAAATGACGAAAAATGTAAAATGTTTGTGAAAACGCTGTTCATATTGTCCGATGTGTGCTAAAATGGTAAAATCCGAGTGTGTTTTTTGTACATATTTGTGTGAAACAAAGGCCCTGGTCGCCGAAAAAAAGCGACTTGGTCTTTTCTCGCGTTTTTATATGTACGCGTGCGCACGCGAGGTTTGGGTATTAACCCACCCATATCAAATTCAGAAGGGGAAATGCTGAATGAACAAAAAACGAGTGCTTTCATTCTTGCTGGCTATGCTGATGGCATTGTCATCCTTTGCGATGCTGACAGCTTATGCCGACGAGGCGGAAGGATCTGCTGCGGATTCCGAGCAGGTCGGCACTGCCGGTAACGGCGGTTCTACACTGGCGCTTAGCGGCCTTGGATACTTCGAGTATCTTGCGGCTCATAAGGATGCTGCCGGTGATGTTACCGACGTTAAGGTAGACGTGCTTAACTACGTCGGAAGTGAGGGTGTCAAGACCGAGACCCTTACCGACGGCAACGGTAATTCGCATGAAGGAGTAACCTTGGTTGCGGGCGGTGATGTCGAATGGACCGTCAATGTGGAAAAGAGCGGTTTTTATAACATAAAGACCCTCTACCTGCCCATCAAGGATAAGCCGATCAACTCCGAGATCCGCCTCTATATCGACGGCATTACCCCGTTTACAGAGGCTACCTCTATTTCGTTCAGCCGCATCTGGACCGATGTCTACGCTGAGGATGTTGAGCTCAACGAGTACGGTCATCGCTACGACTCCTCGGGCAATGAGCTTTCACCCGAGTCGGTCGAGGTCCAGCGTTGGACCGAGTATGTCCTCCACGACAACGACTATATGACCGACTCCGATTACCTGTTCTATTTTGAGCAGGGAACCCATACTCTGCGCTTTGAGTCACAGCGCGAAGCGGTATGCTTTGCCGAACTGACCCTCAGCCGTCCTGAAAGCCTTATCAGCTACGAGGAGTACAAGAACAAGCATAAGGATGCCAAGGTCTATTCGGGCGATACGCTTAAGATCGAGGCTGAGAATGCTTATGAGCATTCCGATCGCAGTTTGTCGATGGTCGCCGACTATTCCTCTGCTTCCACATCACCTTCCCATCCTTCTCAGATCCGCCTGAACACCATCGGCGGCGAGAACTGGAACAAGGTCGGCCAGTGGATAAGCTGGGAGGTCGACGTTAAGGAGAGCGGATTCTATACCCTTTCCTTCAAGTACATCCAGAACTATGTTCGCGGATTCAGAGTATACCGTACCATTATGGTCGACGGAGCCGTTCCTTATCAGGAGCTCGAGACGGTTGCTTTTGACCCCAACAACGACTGGGGCAATTATATGCTTTCCGACGAAAAGGGTAATCCCTATTACATCTATCTCGAAGAAGGAAAGCGCACCATCACCCTGAAGGCTTCCCTCGGTCAGTTGGTTGACTCCCTGCAGGAACTGCAGAAGTGCATCAACCAGTTGAATGCCGACTATCTTGAGATCATCGCGGTTACCGGTACCACTCCCGACTCCCTGCGTACCTATAACCTCGACATCGAGATCCCTCACCTGATCGACAGTTTGAAGGACGTAAGAAAGAGACTCGTTGAGATCGACGAGGATCTCGGAGAGATCAACGGCGGTGTTTCGGGCGGTATGTCTGCCTTCATCTCGGTTATGGTCAAGCAGCTTGATAAGTTCATAAAAAATCCCCTTGAAATAACTACCGGACTCAGCGCATATAAGAGCAACATTTCCTCTCTTTCGGATATGCTTACCGATATGACCAACCAGTCCTTGCTTCTGGACACCATCTATGTCGGAGCAGAGAGTGAGAAGTCCCTGCCCAAGACGAAGGCAAGCTTCTGGGATTCTCTGATATTCGGTTTTAAGGCCTTCTTCGCCTCCTTTGTCACCGACTACAACGCATACGGAAGCGACTATTCCGAGGACTCTGAGACTGAGTATATCTGCGAGCCTGTTGAGGTCTGGATGTCGGCAGCAGGCCGCGACCAGTTCAACGTTCTGAAATCGCTGATTGACGACAAATTCGTCCCCGAGTACAAGATTCCCGTAACGGTCAGCCTTGTTCCTGTCGGAACCGCGCTGACACAGGCCATACTTGCAGGAGTCGGACCTGACGCCTGCCTGTACGTTGACAGTGCGACACCCGTTAACTACTCAATGCGTGGCTCGCTTGAGGATATGGACCAGTTCAACGCCGAGAATCAGTATGATGAAAACGGCGAAAAGCGTTACCGCTACACCTTCGATGAGGTGAAAGAGTGGTTCTATCCCTCGGCATTCGTTGCCATTGAGTACTTCGACGGAAAGGTCTACGGTCTGCCCGAGACCCAGAACTTCCAGATGATGTTCTACCGCACCGACGTTCTTGCCGACCTTGAGGTCGAGCCTCCTCAGACCTGGAAGGAGCTTCGCGACTTGCTGAACATTATTCAGCGTCAGAATATGAACGTTGGTATCAACTCGATTCCTTACGCCACCTATCTGTATCAGAACGGCGGCACCTACTATAACGAGAGCAGAACTGCCACTAACTTTAACAACCAGACTGCTATCGACGCATTTATCACCTTCAACAGATTCTACACCGATTACGATGTTCCGATCTCCTATGATGCCCTGAACCGTTTCCGTTCGGGCGAGTATCCGATCATTATGGCCGGCTACAGCTTCTTCAACAACCTGGCTGTCGGTGCTCCCGAAATCAAGGGTCTGTGGAAGATGGCTCCCATTCCGGGAACCGAGCAGGAGGACGGAACCATCAGTCGCGCTGAGGTCTGCGACGGAACCGTGTGCATTATGGTTGAAGATTGCGATAACAAGGAACAGGTTTGGGACTTTATGTCCTGGTGGGTCAGCGCCGATACTCAGGCAACCTACGGTAACAACATCGAAGCCCGACTCGGAGCCGGCGGACGATATTCCACCGCAAACCTCGAGGCCTTCGAAATGCTTCCTTGGTCCTATGACGATGCACAGTCCATCAAGGCTCAGTGGAAGCACGTCATCGACTTCCCGAAGGTCCCCGGTGACTACTATGTAACCCGTATGCTCAACAACGCACACCGTGCCGTTCTTTATAAGAGTGAGAATCCGCGTGCCGCGTTGATCAGCTACAGTAAAGATATGGATAAAGAGCTCGAGCGTAAGTATGAGCAGTACCGTATCGAAGAAATCGTTGCAGATAAATACAAAAAGTAAACTGTGAGTAAGGAGTGAAACAATTGGTAGCCAAGAAACATAAAAGGCTTGGAACAAGCGGATGGGCTAGTTTTTCGATGCTTGCTCCTTGGGGTGTGCTGTTCGTGGTGTTCATGCTTATCCCCGTGCTCGCAGCTATGCTGCTCAGCTTTACCTACTTTGATATGCTGAACTTCCCTGAGTTCAACGGAATTGACAACTATGTTCGTCTCTTCCTTGACGACGACGTTTTCGGCATCTCATTTAAAAACACCCTCGTCATCGCGGTCATTACCGGACCGGCAGGATACCTTGCCAGTTTCGTCATCGCGTGGTGTATCAATGAGTTCAAGCGCGGTTGGCGTTCCTTCCTGACCCTGTGCTTCTACGCACCGACCCTTTCGGGAAGCGTTTACGTCATCTGGCAGTACATATTCAGCGGTGACTCCTACGGACTTATCAATTCACTGCTGATCGAAACGGGACTCATCAGCACACCTATTCAGTTCCTGACAAATACAAACTATACGATGATGGTTTGTATCGTCGTTATTCTGTGGCAGAGTACAGGTTCCGGCTTCCTTACCTTCGTTGCGGGCTTGCAGGGTCTTAACCCTGAGCTTGCCGAAGCGGGTGCCATCGACGGCATTAAGAATCGTTGGCAGGAGCTTATCTACGTTACTATTCCGCAGATGAAGCCGCAGCTTTTGCTCGGCGCGGTCTTTACCATTTCGGGCTCCTTTGCCTGCGGTGCTGTCAACGCAGCCCTTACGGGAAATCCGAGTACCGACTATTCAACCCACACCCTCTTGCTTCATATGGACGACTACGCCTTCGTACGATTTGAGATGGGTTACGCGAGCACGGTTGCTATCTTTATGTTTGTAATCATGATCCTTTATTGGTTCCTGGTCAATAAGGTGCTTGCTCGCTGGAGTACAGATTAAGGGGAGGTGACGTAACATGGTTCATAACAAACAACTTAACCCCGACGCAACATACAGCAAAAGGTTTTTGCGTATGCGCGGCGGAAACAAGAAAAAGATCAACCGTTCTATCGGCGGTAACATTGCGATGTTTGTCTTCCTGTTGCTTTGCGGTGCCTTTATGATTCTGCCGCTCTACTATGTCGTCATCACCGCATTTAAGCCCCTTAACGAGTTGTTCATCTTCCCCCCGCGCTTTTATGTTGAGAACCCCACTCTTGACAGCTTTATCACGATGGTACGTCTGATCTCGGGTTCTCGAGTACCTTTTTCACGCTACCTGTTTAACAGTGTTCTCATCGCGATCCTCGGTACTGTGTTGAACATCATCATCGGTGCTATGGGTGCCTTCCCGCTTTCGAAGCACAAATTCAGAGGCCGAGATGTCATATATCAGCTCATCGTCTGGGCTATGATGTTCCGTGGAGAGGTTATCGGAATCCCGCAGTACCTTATCATCGCCAACCTCGGTATGATCAACACCTACTGGGCGGTTCTGCTTCCCGCACTTTCGGGAACGCTGGGACTCTTCCTGATGCGCCAGTTTATGATCTCCAATATTCCCGATACCGTTCTGGAAGCCGCAAGAATAGACGGTGCGGGTGAATGGCGTATCTTCTGGAAGGTCGCTATGCCGAACGTTAAGCCCGCGTGGCTGACTTTGGCGATATTCCAGTTCCAGTCGATGTGGCATGCCACCGGTTCCACATACATCTATGACGAGCCGATGAAGATGTTGCCCACCGCGATGAGTCAGATTATTGCAGGCGGTGTTTCCCGTCAGGGAGCTGCCGCGGCAGTATCGTTTGTCATGATGCTTCCTCCGATTGCACTGTTCATTTTCAGCCAGAGCTCCATTATGGAGACGATGTCTACATCGGGCTTGAAATAGTCTTAATATTGAATTTGATGAATGGAGGATAATTATGAGAAAGGTTGCACGAATTCTCAGCATACTTGCCGTTGCGGTAATGCTGATTTCGGTTTTGGCCGTGCCGGCGTCTGCAATTTCGTCGGCACCCTATAAGGGTTACAACTATGACCCCTATGGCCGTGCTACTTCCGCACCCTTGGGATATGTTCCCAATAAGACTATCGACTTCAAGGATATGGGACTTGATAAGGCCCTTGTCGAGCCCGAGGATATGACCGTCTACACCGACAAAGACGGTGTTCAGACCCTCTGGATCGCAGACACCGGCAACAACCGTATCCTGCAGCTCGATAAGAACTACAAGTTGCTCGACGTCTACACCAACTTCAAGGCTGAGGACGGCACTCAGTATGATTTCATTGCTCCCCAGAGTGTCTACCTTAAGTATAGTGAGGAGCTCGGAGCTGACGAGATATTCGTCTGCACCGGCGGATCCGAACTTGATAAAAACGGCAAGCCTGCAAAGGAATGCTACATTCTCAGCGGTACTGCTGACGGAAAGCTTGCTAAGGTCTTCAAAAATCCTACCGATGCTGTTATTCCGCTTGACGACTTCAAGCCCAGCTCGGTCGTGCTTGATGATTCAGGATTTCTTTATGTTCACGTAAATGCGTGTACCGACGGTCTGGTCGTTATGCAGTACTCCGACGGTGCCTTCAAAAACTATTACGGCGCTAACAAGGTTGTACTTACTTGGCAAAACTCAATTTCTCAGACCTGGAAGAAACTGTTTTCCCGTGAGGCAACTAAGGGCACAGAAAACCTTGTCCCTACCGAAATATCGGGAATGTTCATTAAGGAAGGCTTTATCTACACCACTACTTCCTCTGCCGATATGGACAAGAATCTCCGTGTACGAAAGCTCAACGCTTCGGGCAACAACGTTCTTACCGGCGATGCCAACTCATTGGTAAAGGTTGTCTTCGGTGAGAGAGAAACGGTGTCAGCTTCCACCGATACCCGTATGATCGACATTCACGTTGATGATGACGGCGTAATGGCCTGTCTCGATGCAGAGCGCGGCAGAATCTATCTTTACGATGAGACCTGCACTCTGTTGACCGTCTTCGGTTATAAGACCGACGGTTCGGGTAATACCCAGAACGGAGCTACCTTCGTTCCGGTATCGGTCGATAAGTTGGGTGAAGATTATATCATTCTTGACAACAAGGTCGGAGCCGTAATTTCCTATTCACCGACCTATTACATCAAGATGCTTCAGGAGGCCAACAGTTACTATCTTAACGGATGGTATGTTGAGGGTGAGCCCTATTGGCGCGAGGTTATCAAGTACGACGCCAACTTCGCACGAGGATATGCTGCTATCGGTAAATCCTTGTTGGAGAAGGAGGAGTACGAGGAGGCACTGTACTGGCTTGAAGAGGGTCAGGACCGTACATCCTATTCAACTGCCTATATGGAGTACAGAACCGAGTTCCTGAGAGCCAACTTCTATTGGATCGTGCCGTTAGCGGCGGCGATATTGGTCGCCGCCGTCCTTCTGTTCAAGTGGATCCAGCACCTGCTGGGTGTAAGAGCACAGAAGACTAATATGAAATTTAGTTAAGGAGGGGAGAACTATGGGATCTATTGCCAGAATTATAAAGTACGGAAAAAAGTGCAAGGATGAGATGGATTTTAAGAGTTTTTCCCCTAAGAAGATCGACTGGAAAAAGGTTATATGGCCCTTCCGAGTTTTGACACATCCCATCCAGGCATTTACCGAGATCAAGTACGAAAAGAGAGGCTCAGTCCTGCTCGGTATCATCGTCTTGGCCTTGTGGTTCTTCAGTTCCATCTTCGATTATCTTGAAAAAGGTTTCGTTTTTAACAAAAACAGCGTTGAGGGTCTCAATGCGATAGATCAGTTTATGAGCACAGCTATGATCATTCTCCTGTGGTGCATCTCCAACTGGGCTATCTGTACACTGATGGACGGAGAAGGCTGGTTCCACGAGATATTGGTCAGCAATTGCTACTGCGTTATGCCGCACGTTATTACGATCATACCCCTTGCCCTTGTTTCCAACGTTTTGACAAGTGATGAGGGAACCTTCCTTACTATTATCACAAGCATAGTTTTCGTCTGGATGGTATTGCTGATGTTTATCGCCAATACGACCATTCATCAGTACTCTTTCCTGAAGAGCATTTGGTCAATGATCTTGACCCTCTTCGGAGTTTTGGTACTGATGATGCTGGGCGTCCTTATCGGAAGCTTGTTTATGGAGATATGGTCGTTTGTTAAGTCTGTCTATGACGAACTTATCCTAAGGATTTAGCGGGGAGGGGAGAATTATGAAAAAAAGAGTAATATATGCGCTTATGACCGTAATGGTCCTCTTGACTGTCCTGATCGCCTCCGCTGCCCCCGTTGCATTCGCTGACAATGTTGATGCAGGCGAGTTGCCTGAAACCGGCTTTGTCAACGATGAGAACTCCGAGGGTGTCAACGAGGCTGCACAGCCCCTCTACACCGACCTCACCGATTTTAAGAGCGTTGCAAAGTCCAAGGGTATGGAATTGTATATGCGTGAGTATAAGGGTGTCGGCGTAGTTCTCGCTGTTAAGGATCTTAAGACAGGCGTAGTTCAATATTCCGTATCCTCCAAGGCTTCTCAGCTTAAGGATAACGAGCTGATCCGCGCTGTTTCGCTTGGAACGGTAAGCTATCTGGATAAGACCGGTACTATACAGCGCGTTTACACCGGAGACGCCTATATCGCGGGCAACTACAAGCTCGAGAATATCAAGAACGGAATACGCATCACCTACGAGTTCGATGATATGAAAAAGGGACAGGGCTTCAGCGTTCCCTTTGTGTTCACCGTTGCTGATGATCACTTCGAAGCCGGAGTAGAGATCAAGAATATCAAGGCTGACAAAAAGTGCACAAGCCTTGTTATGAGTGTTGCGGTTCTGCCTTACTTTGCAGGTGCCGACTACGGTACCGAGGGATATATGCTTATACCCGACGGAAGCGGCACCCTCGTTGCGAATGACTATGCGTCACGTGACGGTACGGTCAAGTATTACGAGACCTACGTCTACGGTTACGATACTACCATCGCCCGTACCAATACCTCTATCACCCTGAACAACACCGAAGCAACCACTCTTCCTGTCTTCGGCGTTAAGTCGGATTCGACCGCGATGTTCGCTGTTATCGATAGCGGCGATGCCATCTCTCAGGTCAAGGCGGTAAGCTCTCGCGAAGCCTTCCCCTTCACCTCTACATACGCTGAGTTTATTGTCAATAAATCTGACACATATTCCAGCGGTAAGGCCAGCCACCTTCAGAGAAGCAGTCGCCGTTCGACCTACCGCTACGCCAATACCGAGCTTGCTAAGGTTCAGTATTATTCACTTCAGGGTGAAGACTCCGATTATGTCGGAATGGCTGAGTGCTATCGCGATTATCTCATCGGCAAGGGCGCCGGTGCAGAGATCAACGAAAATCTCAACTTCTATATGGACGTCATAGGCGCGATCAACAAGACCGAGTCGGTGTACGGTTTCATTACCGATGTCACCAAGCCGATCACTACCTTTGCCGATACCGAAAAGATGGTCAAGGAACTGTCTGATGCCGATGTTGAAAACATCAACGTTCGCCTGAAGGGCTGGCATAAGGGTGGCCTTGAGTCTACCGCAATGACCGATGCAAAGATTGAAGCTAAGCTTGGCGGTAAGGACGACCTGCTTAACCTGAACAAGACCGTTACTTCGCTCGGCGGCAACCTAACTGCCGACTTTGAATTGATCAACATCTATGAGCAGAAGTCAGGTTGGTCCTTCAGCAAGATCGTTGTCCGTGATCTTGTCAGCTCGGTCGCACAGCAGCCCATCTTCAAGCCCAACATCGGTACCTTTGATGAGAAGAATATCTTCTACCGTTGCCGCGGAAGCTATATTTCCAAGCAGATAGACAGTTTCATCGGCGACTACAAGGAACTTGGCCTTGATGGTATCTCGGTCGGCTCGCTGGGTAACAACAACTATTCCGACTTCTACATTGGCGAGCGTTTCAACGATGCTCAGAACACCCGCGACTATATTCTTGATGCAGTTGCAGGTCTTGAGAAGAATGTAGGAAAGGTTACTGTTGACGGCGGTAACGGCTATACACTTCCTTATGTTGATACCGTTATTGCACCTCCTATGTACGACAGCGGATATGAGATGAGTATGGCCGAGATTCCCTTCCTCCAGATTGCGCTTCACGGTCTTATCAACTACACCGAGTCTGCTCACAATCTGAATTCGTCTCCGACACTTCAGATGCTTCGTCAGTTGGAGACAGGTTCTGCTCCCTACTATATCTTTACTGAGGCTGAGAACTCAGTGTTCCTGAACACCAACTTCAACTATATCTACTCCAGCCAGTTCAACACCTGGAAGGACTCTGCGATCTCCAACTACAAGACCCTTTCCTCCGTATTGAACGGCTACTGTGATGATTACATCACCGATCACGAGATCATTACCGATAAGGTTCGTGCCACTACTTATGGCGATGACCTTGTCGTGCTTGTAAACTATTCGTCAGAGGAATATGATTGCTACGGCATCAAGGTTCCTGCTGAGGGATATGCAACATCAACAGCAAAGGCGTTTGCGGATGCTAAGGCTTCCGCAAACAGCCAGCCTGAAGGGGAGGTGGCAGAATAATGTCAGAGTTGACTGCGGTTAAACGCAATAAACCGAAGAAACAGCTGACTGAGATTCAGCGCCGCCGCCGTACAGGTCTTTTGTTTACGGCCCCCTTCATTATCGGCTTCCTTTGCTTCTATTTACAGCCGCTTGCCCTTTCGCTCTATTACACCTTCCTTGAGGTTAAGCCCATCAAGGGCGGCGCAATGAGTATGGACTGGGTCGGACTTAAGAACTATGTTGAGATCTTTGATAATATCGATTATTGGGATTCGCTTAGAGATACTTTGTTTGAAATGCTGTACAATACCCCTGTTATTATCGTTTTCTCCTTGTTCATTTCTGTTATCCTTAACCAGAACTTCAAGGGAAGAATGTTCGCCCGTGCCGTATTCTTCATGCCGGTCGTAGTAACATCGGGTATCGTCATTAAGTTTGTTCAGGGCGACACCTTTATCGAACAGGTCGAGACCGAAGCATCTTCAACCATCTTTAAGGCTGCCGGACTCGAGAAGATCCTTGTCGGTATGAACCTGCCGGATAATATCATCAACATCTTCACGAACATCGTCAACCGTACCTTTGATACCCTGTGGAAGTGCGGCGTTCAGATCCTACTCTTTATAGCCGCGTTGCAGAGCGTATCTCCTCAGTTGTACGAGGCTGCTAAGATCGAGGGTGCTACCGGTTGGGAATCCTTCTGGAAGGTTACCTTCCCGAACGTTACCCCCATCATTCTGGTTAACCTCATTTACACTATCATCGACTCTATTACCGATCCGAGCAACAAGCTTATGGAAAAGATCGAGTCAACCGCCTTCGATAGTCTGAAGTACTCGGTCGCCTGTCTGGAGTCGTGGATATTCTTTATCATATTGCTTGCAATTGTGGGACTTATATTCCTGGCGGCAAGCATTATGACACGGTTATCGAACCGTCAAGCAAGGTAAGAAAGGAGCTGTATTCTGAATGAACAAACGAATTCTTGCGTCGGAAATCGGAACACTGATTTGGAAGATTCTGAGATTCTTCATTTTGATCGGCCTTTCTTACGTACTGATCTATCCGATACTCTATATGCTTTCGATGGCCGTAAGAACCTCTGCTGACGTAATCGACCCGAGTGTTGTGTGGATTCCGAAGCATTTCACCGCAGAGCATTTCAGCTATGCGTTTGAAGAAATGAAATACGTGTCGAGTTTGACGAGCACCTTGATCATGTCTCTGGTTGCAACCCTGTTGCAGATGATCTCATGCTCAATGGTTGGATACGGCTTGGCGAGATTTAAGTTCCGTTCAAGCGGATTTTGGTTCACACTTGTTCTGATGACCCTTATTGTACCTGCTCAGGCAATTACAATTCCGCTTTACTTCCAGTATAAGAACTTCTCTATTCCGATCATCTCGCCCATACTTGAGCACGTGTTCCATATCTCGATGCCTTCCTTCCTCACCGTAAATCTCATCGACAGCTGGTTTATATTCTGGCTGTCAGCGATTACGGCAACGGGACTTCGTTCAGGTCTTTACGTCTACATCTTCCGTAACTTCTTCCTTAACATTCCTTATGAAATTGAAGAAGCGGCGGTCGTTGACGGCGCGAACTACTTCAAGACCTTTACAAGCATTATGGTCCCCAACGCGGGCGGATCCTATCTGACCGTATTCCTGTTCTCGATAGTTTGGTACTGGAACGATATGTTCTATACCAGCACCTTTATCTCTGACAAGATTACGATCGCAAAGTCTCTGGACATTCTCCAGTCACTTACAAAGGATCTGACCCTGTCCGATGCCACTCCGAAGCTGCTTGCAGGCTCACTGCTTTACATAGCACCGCTGCTGATAATGTATATGGTGCTGCAGCGCTACTTCGTACAGTCGATCGAGCGTACCGGAATCGTCGGATAAAACTAAACGAATAAAAAATGATGTCAATTTACATTGGCATCATTTTTTTTGTCTGAAATTCGCAAATTCCCCTTTACTACATCATTATGGATATGATATAATTAGTGCAGTTTTTTGAAGGGGGAACTCTTTATGGAATACAAGGCTTTATA
>JAZQID010000017.1:0-4265 GCA_045540915.1 Acutalibacteraceae bacterium | reverse complement strand
CGGTGGTGCTGACCGTTGTCAAAAAGGTTCGGCAACGGACAAGGGAGCGAAGCGCCTCGGGAGTGTCCAAAGAAGGCTCCATATTGTATTTATCAAATTGAACGGGATCGACTTGGTTGGTAAAAAGGAACCAGTTTAGGTCGAAATTGTTGCAAGCGAAGAGCTTCTTGCCGTTAGACAGGGTACGCGCTATCTCGTGAGAGCAACGCAAAAACGAATCCACATTCCAATCTCCGCGCTCAAAATATGAAATCGGAGAACTGACCATACAGTAATCGAACAGGTCTTCGTTTACGGCTATCATAGTAGGCGCAATATAATCCATAGCAACCGCGTAACAACGTCCATTGTACGAATACGCTGCCTGCGTAATCTCACTGTCATCCCTAATGGCCGGGTGATCGAGTCCGACGACACCCAGTTCTCCTAACCTTTCGGTTGAATGTGTTGTGCTACGCATAGCAACGCGGGGCCAATAACTTTCATTAAGGCGAAGCACATCGGGAGCGGTTCCCGAATAATAATCCTGCAGATAAATTGTCATATCGTCGTTGCTCGGGCAATAACGGCGAACAAATTTACCGCCGTAGTATTTCTCAAAGTAATCGATAAAATCGGCGTCCTTATCCGAAAAAGTGTTGCTCTCCCAATAGACAGTAACTTCGCCCGAGTTTTTCAGCGCGTTTAGCATTTCGTCGGAGTAGATACCATACGGAGAATTCATTGCATCTGCCTTGATATCGGACGAGGTGTCATTGCCCTTATCAACGGGGGAACAGGATGCCGCAAAACAAAGACTGCCCACAGCAAGAACCGTAAGCAACATCGAAATCGCTTTTCTCATTTGACACCACCCCTTATTGATACAAGTTTATTTAATATTATAACAAAAGTCTCATAAAATCAACCATAACCTATCGTGCAGAAAATTTATACTGGACTTTTTCCAAGTCGGGTGTATAATGTTGAGGTAATTTATTGCAAAGTGAGGAGTAACTATGCAACTGTTAGTACTTGTACTGAACAAAACCGAGTGCCTTAACGAAATATTAAAGGAACTCAGCGAGAACGAGCTTCACGGTGCGACCATCCTTGACAGTAAGGGAATGGCACACTGCCTCGACCATTTCAATGAGTTGAACTTTATGCTTTCTCTCAGAAAGGTGCTTAATCCTGACCACAAGGAGAGCAAGACCATCTTTATGGTAATTAAGGATGACGAGATCGAGAAGGTTTCGAGGATCGTCAACTTCGTTACCGGAGGACTTGACCAGCCCGACACCGGCATTTTGTTCACCCTGCCCGTCAACCATCTGGAAGGATTTAAGTTAAAATGATAGATATCGAGTTAAATACACTTTTGCATCTGGCAATTATGATTTTTACCGGAATGCTGTTCGGCAGACTTGCCAAACTGGTTAAGTTACCCAACGTAACCGGCTATCTTGTCGGAGGACTTGTTATCGGACCGAGCATCCTTGGTCTGATACCCGAGGATGCCATCGGCGGTATGACTATAATATCGAGCGTCGCCCTCGGCTTTATCGCCTTCTCTATCGGTAATGAGTTCAAGATCTCATATTTCAAACGCGTAGGCGCGACCCCCATCGTTATTGCAATTCTTGAGTCACTTTTGGCCGTTGTCTTCGTCGTGGCAGGCCTCTTGATAGCAGGCTTCGAGCTGTCCTTCTCATTAGTACTCGGAAGCATCGCGGCTGCCACAGCACCCGCGGCCACCATTATGGTCATCAAGCAGTATAAGGCAAAGGGCCCGATGACCGAAACACTTCTTTCGGTCGTCGCGATCGATGACGCAACCGCGCTGATATTCTTCGGAATATGTGTCGCTATTGCAGGAGCCATCAACGGCGAAAGCACTTCCCTTTTATCTACGATCTTATCGCCTATTGTTGAGATAGTCGGAGCCGTAGTGCTTGGATTTGTCCTCGGAATACTCTTCATATTCCCTCTCAGATGGTTCAAAAAGGACGGCAACCGCCTCGCCCTTATCATCGGCTTTGTCTTCCTCGGAGTCGGCATCGCCGACCTGTTCGGCCTGTCTTCGCTGCTTCTTTGTATGGCAATGGGAGCCGCATTCGCAAACCTCAGCAACGAGGTCAACTCGGTGTTGAAATTGGCAGACGGCCTGACGCCCCCGATATTCCTGCTTTTCTTCGTTGCATCAGGCGCTGAGCTGCAGTTGTCGGTCCTGCCCTACATAGGAGTTGCGGGTGTGCTTTACGTCCTTCTGCGTGTAGCAGGAAAATTGGCAGGTGCATCCCTTGGCGGTATTATATGCAAGGCAGAAAGCAGTGTTAAGAAGTATCTCGGCTTTGCACTTATTCCTCAGGCGGGTGTTGCGATAGGTCTCTCGCTTATAGCCACAACTGCGGTGCCGCAATATGGTGCCAAGATACGCGCCATCATACTCTGTGCCACCTTGATCTACGAAATGGTTGGCCCTGCGATCTCCAAATTCAGCCTGCAAAAAGCCGGCGAAATAAAAGAATCCTAAATGAAAAAAGGTCGGATATCTCCGACCTTTTTTATTGCACTTACAGCGAGAATTTTAGCTCTGCGCCGTCTTTGAGCAGGATGACGCCCTCACCCGCATCGCTCATTACCGTCAAAGTGTTGCCTTTCATAGACCATTGTACGTCAGCACCGTTGACCTTGACCGAGGACACTCCTCCGCTCTTTCTAAGCACAAGATCGAAGCTGACTCCATTAGCCTCCTGCTTGCCTGAAGAAAGAGAATTGGAATCGAAGACTGCAGATTCAGTCATAAATATGTTATAAATATTCGACAGTTCCATATGGGTCAGGCTGAATCTCTTGCGACAATGGTTGTACAGTTTCTCCTGCGTGGTCTCACCGTCGAGGTCTCTGACAGCCATTACGAATTTAGAAAATGCTAAGTAGGATCTATCGCGATAAACGGTCAGCTCGTAGTCCATAATGAGCGACGGTTCTTCAACTCCGCACAAGCCCTGCAAGAGATATGCAAGTGAGCCTGTTCTGTCGGCACCGCCTGCACAGTGGAAATAGATAGGATAGTTCGACCAATCGGCGAATACTCTGATCTCCTTTGCGGTGATAGAGGTGGTAAGGAAATCCTTATAATGTGTAGCAACTACATTTACCGTCTTGACATCCTCGCCTAACTTGCTTGCGCCGTTGACAAGATCTGCCTCAAACTCTTCGACCTTACGGAGATCAAATTGAGTTCGAATGCCGAGATGTTTCGCGGCTGCAATTCCCTCAGCGGTGATGCTGGTCAGTGCCTTGCCACGATAGGCAAGTCCCTGATTCATTGCCTTGCCGTTCTTATCCTTCCAACCGCCGATATCGCGCACATTATCAATTCCTGAAAGCCTTATCATACGAGGCGTTTCATTAGTTTTGAAACTGCGGATATCGGAGATGAACTCACCCTTGTCGGTGTTAGTCTTAACACACCAATAGTATGTAGTCCCTGTCATCAGGTTATAAATATCAATTGTATCTACGTCGACGGGATATTCAACAGCGTCACTCATATCCTCTGAGCGTGCGACAAGGACCTTTATATCAGAATAGGTATAGTTGTCGTCGAAATTCCACGACAACTTTACAGGCTCGGGTCTCATTCCGCTTTTCATATAGGTTTGAGCCACGGATGATTCAAAATCATCCGGATCATAGTTCTTAGCCGCCTCTAAATACTGAACAACTCCCTCGGGTACCAAACAGAACTCGGCTCCATCCTTTGTGCTCAGTGTAACAGGTACAACCGGCTGAGAAGAAGCCGATTGAGAAGAAGCCGCTGATGAAGTCTTACCCTTAGACGACGCGCCGCTCGACTGGTCGGCATCAACATTCGGCGTACATCCAACAAGCGAAACAGCCAAAATCAGTACCATAATCAAAGCAATTATTCTATTCATTTTCATCCCTCCTGCTTTTTTACTAATAGTATCATATTAGTACGCCTATGTCAATAAGACCATTGAAAGTTCGGTTTACATAACACCGTTTGAAATTGTTACAAGATTGTAATAAATATTGTAGTATTTTACCTTGATTTACATAAAAACCTATGATAGAATATTAAATGCTGTAAAATGAAGCACTGATTTAGTGTCTTTTAGGTGTAATTCTTAATAAAATCAACTACTTAAGGAGGGAGAACTATGGTCTTTGCCGATCTGATATTCGTTTTTGCGTTTTTGACCCTTAATTTAATATGCTATTCATTAGCAAAGGGCATACGCGCAAAGAATATC
>JAZQID010000016.1:0-10697 GCA_045540915.1 Acutalibacteraceae bacterium | reverse complement strand
GGTCACGGAGCGCTTGCAGGACTGCTTTCGGCGCTCGGTGTTGACGCTCTTATTTGCGGCGGCATCGGCGGTGGCGCACAGGTGGCACTTGCCGAGGCCGGCATCAAGCTTTACGGCGGTGTCAGCGGTTCCTGCGATGCCGCAGTCGAAGCGTTGCTTTGCGGCACGCTTGGATTTAATCCCAACGTAAAGTGCGACCATCACGACCACCACGGCGAAGGTCACACCTGCGGCGACCACGGTTGCGGACATAACTGTCACTAAAGTAAAACGGCGGCAAGGAGATTTTCTCCCTGCCGCCGTTACTATATGTTTCACTGTTAATTGAGGTTGCTGAGGAAAAGATAGACGACAATAGTTGTTATTGCGCAAGAACTATAATAATTAAAATAACTGATTGCATTAACCGAACCGCGCGTCTAACGCGTGGTTTTTGTTTTACAAAGAAAGGGTTCTGCAACAAAAAGGTTGCAGAACCCTTTCTATTGATCTGTTATTCTGCGAGCATTGAGCGAACTTTCGCAAGGGTCTGCGCGATCTTCTCCGCGGCCTTTTCGTCCGATATCTCTCTTTCAATGATGTAGGGGCCGTCAAAGCCGTACCTGTTCAACAAATTGAATATCCTCGGGAAATCGGCGTGGCCCTCTCCGAACTCAGTCTCTTTTCCGAGCTCCTTCGGGTCCTCGGGCGGTAGTCCGTCCTTGATGTGCACGCTCCTGATGTAAGGATGAAGGGTAACCACCGCATCAACGGGGTTGCCGAAGCCATACATAATCAGGTTTGCCGTATCAAGATTTGCAAAGATGTTGCCCTCAGCGGCATCCTCGATAAGACGACGCAGAGTCACAGGGCTTTCTCCGCCTGTTTCAAGCAGGAGATCGACCCCCTTCTCCTTCATAAACTCGGCCAGTTCTTTTACAAGCCCGAGCATAAGCAGGTAGTCGTCCGAGAAGGGATCGTTGGCAACAAATCCTGCGTGGATGAGCATATTCTCTATGCCTGCAAGTCGGCAGAACTCAGCCGCCTGCTTAAGATATGCAATCCTCTCCTCGCCGTAGGCCTTGCTGTTTATTCCTGCATCCTTAAAATCGGAATAGAGGTTCCATTTGGTATAGTTGTCCCTGAAGCCTGCGAAAAGGGCGGATATCTCAACGCCGTTGCTGTCGGCAGCGGCACGGACGATATCGGCGTCCTCCTTTGTGTAGGTCTCGGGCTTATACACCAGATGGCAACAGTCAAAACCGACAGCCCTGAGCTTGCCGAACTCCTCCTCTGCCCTGTCGACCGAGGAAAGTCTTAAGAAAGTACCGTAGCTCATCAGTTACCCTCGACTTCGATCTCAACGTTGGGGTTCTCCTTTGCCTTTACCAAGGCGGAGCGGACGGCGATACACTCAAGGGTGTTCTCGAGAGGAATAGGCGCCTTGCCCGTTTCAAAGAATTCCAGAATTGCCTTGGCAAAGCCCTTCCAAAATTCGTCCTTGCAGCAATAAGGCTTGCATTTTCCATCGATCTCCGGATGGCAATAGAAGGGGCCGGAGGCACCCTGATGCTGATTGATGAAAGCCTTTCTTCCGTCCTTAAAGGTCACCTCAAAAACAAGAATAACGCCGTTGTTACGGCAGATAACGCTCTTGGCGCCGTTCTTCATAAAGGTGTTCATCAGCTCGACCAAATGGATAATGTATATTTCAAATACATTTCCGCAGGACACGGCAAAGTTTGAGACCTCAGGAGGATTGTCGGAGAGGAATTCCTTGAGCGCAGGCTCAAATCTTGTGGCCGAGCTTGACCAGAAGTTAGCTCCGTTTTCCCTGCCGTAATCAATTATGCGCTTGGCCGAAGCATAGTCCGGGGCAAAGGTCTTGTCAACGTAGACGCGCTTTCCGCTCTTGAGCGGCTCCTTGCACAGTTCCTCGTGCATCTCGGGGTTATTAGGTGCAAGCACCATAATAACATCAACGGCGTCGCAGACCTCCTTTATGGTCTCGCAGGCAACCGCGCCTGTTCTTTCGCACCACTGCTCAGTTGTTTCTCCATTGGAGTGAGAAACACCGTTTACAGTGTAGATATGGGTTATTACATACTCTTCGCTTCCCTCTTCCTGAGCGATCTCGCGAAACAGTTTGTAGTAGGTATTGGCGTGCCAATTACTGATATAATTATCAATAATTCCAACCTTTTTCATAATGTTTCTCCTTAAAACTTAACCGTCTGATTGGTTCTGGCGGACTCAAATGCCGCCATCATAACCTTCATAGAAAGACGAATCTGGTCGTGGGTAACGATAGGCGTTGCCTTTCCTGCAAGAACCTCAAGAATATTCTCGTAGTACTCCTCCCAACGAGGATCCTTCTCGGGAAGTGGCAAAGGAAGCTCCTCTATCTCCTGCTTAGGACGGGGCCACATCGTTCTGGACAGGCCGTTGGGGGTATAAACGCAACCCTGCTGCCAGTCTACCTCTTTAATGTTGGCCTTAATGACCTGACCCTCTTTGCCGAACCACTTATAGATGGTGGCTGTGCCGTCGTCACCCGAGAGGTGCCAACGGGGCTCGTTAACATAGCACCAGAGGTCTGCAACTATCTGCGCCCTGACTCCGTTTTTGAAGCCGATCACAACACGGCAAACGTCGTCTACCTTGGGGAAGCGCACGCTCTGCAGCTGGGCGAAAACATATTCAGGCTCGCTGTCGATAAGGCAGAGCACCTGATCGATCATATGTATACCCCAGTCATAGAGGGTGCCGCCGCCTGCCTCATAGGTACTGCGCCATCCGCCAGAGCTTCCGCGGTTGCTGTAAAGGCGCGAGTCGAGGAAATAAAGCTTGCCGAGCATTTTGGAGTCGATTATGTTCTTCATAGTGATGAAGTCGGTATCAAACCTTCTGTTCTGATGGACGGTAAAGAGTTTTCCCGTCTTCTCACTTACGGCAATTATATCCTCCAATTCCTCACAGTTGAGACAGGCAGGCTTCTCGCAAACGACGTTTATGCCCATCTCCATCGCAAGAATAGAATAGTGTTTGTGGAAGTTGTTGGGGGTTGCGATAACTACAAAATCAATGCCACTCTGAATAAGAGCCTCGGCGCTTTCATAGACAGTGAGTCCGTTTTCGCGGGCAAGGGCGCACCTCTCCTCATCGATGTCATACACTCCGACGACCTCAAGATCATCAATTCGCTTATTGATGTTCTCGGCGTGCCAGGAGCCCATCGTACCGTATCCGATTATACCAGCCTTATAACCCACACAGATCTCTCCTCTTATTTGAGTTTTTTATTAAGCTCTTCAATGGAAACGTAACGCTTCTCAGCGGCAGCTATATCGGCTGCATCGAGGATCATCTGTGACTTAAGGCCGTCGCTGATGGTAGATGTGTACTCATCCTTGATACCGTTGAGCAGGTTTATAAAGGATATGTACTGACGGATATATTTGGGATCGCCGTAGCTTTCCGGAATCGGACGCTCTTCGCGAGGACCGCCTTCAACCTGCATAGTCATAACGGTCATATTGGACTCACTGAACTTGAGATATCCCTTATCGCCGTATACCTCGACCTCGGTAAGAGATTTGCAGGTAGCGCATCCGCGGGAAAGAATGACGGTCGCGTTAGCTCCGTTTTTAAGGTCAAGGATAATGTTTGCCCAGTCATCAGTTGTAACATCGCCCCACTCATCAGAGTCGATGAGCTGACGGCGCTTAACAAAGGTACCGTAGCTTGCAGAAACACCCTGTACGTCTGTTCCCAGCCAGTTCAGCAGGTCAAGCATATGGGAGCCAAGGTCGCACAAAACGCCTGTGCCCGCCTTATCCTTCTGGAATCTCCACTCAAGACGGCGTCCCGGCCACAGTGCGCTGTCCTTGATGCACTTGATGTAAACGTGGTTGATCTTGCCGATTTCGCCCGAATCAAGAGTGTCCTTGAGGTATCTGAGGGCGGGTCTGTGGCGCCAGGTGAAGCAGACGAAAACAGGCAGTCCCTTCTCCTCGGACAGCTTCTTGACCTCTTCAACCTCTGCGGCGTTCATACCGACAGGCTTCTCAATGCTTACAGGCAGGCCTGCATTAAGGGCGTATTTAGCAATCTCGCAGTGCAGATAGTTGGGGGTGCAGATGTCGACAGCATCGCAAAGTCCGCTGTCGATAAGCTCTTTATAATCGGTGAATATTCTGTCGTCGGAAAGTCCGGTCTTTTCCTTTGCGTTTTCGATCGCCTTAGGATCAATGTCACACACAGCGGTTATTTCGCACATATCCTCGATGGTCTTGTAATAGGGGGTGTGAACGTCCCTTGCGATCCAGCCAAATCCAATAATACCTATACGTTTTTTCATTGTTGTTTCCTCCTTAGTTATTTAGAAGATCGAGTGATTTGCCAAAGCTTCTGTAATCACCATCTCGGCATTGGGATGGGTCTGCAGATATGATGCAGGAGCCTCTTTGGAATAGGGCAAAAGGGTTATCTTGCGCATAATTCCCCAATGCCAATCCTTGAACATATATATCTTCAGAACCTCAGCAGAAAGCAACTGCTTCATACCGAGTGTGATGCAGCGTTTCGGGAAGATGTCAAGTGCACCTGCGAATTTTCCCGAGCCGTTGATAGCTATTGTCTGAGGCGCGATATCAAGGCAACGGGTTCCCGTCTGAGCAAACTGCTCGTTTGTTATATCCTCACAGCAAGGCTCGTTAAATGCGATATGTCCGTTGATTCCCACGCTTGTAAGGCAAAGGTCGACCTTCTCAAAGCTCTCAAAGAGCGCATCCATTTCCTCTTCCTTGCCGGGTTCGGGGAAAATGCGCTGTTGCTCAGGCATAAGCAACTCCTCATCAACACGGCTGTAAAGCATTCTATCCATAGTGCCCTTGAAGCCCAACGGATGCTCGTAGGGAATGACCTTGTCATCATTGACAAGATATTCGTCCATATTAATGAACCAACAATTCTTAAGAGACAGACGCAACTTGTTGACCTTCTCAGCAAAGATCGGGTAGTGGCCGATCGGTCCTACGGGGCAGATGATGACCGTCTGCTTGCCGTTGTTCTTGAGAATGGTATCCACCATTATCTGTGCCATTTCTTCGTAAAGCGCCTCTTCGGACTCCTTTACTCTGGTCGGAATTTTGGCCTTCTCCAAAAATTCCTCACGGCTCATCTTATAAATTTCCAACATCGTGCTCCTCCGTTCTTCTTCCACCGATAAAGGTGGCCTTTATATTGATAGCCTCATCAAAGAGACAAATATCACCGAGTTTTCCAACCTCTATTGAGCCGAGCCTATCCCCTTCTCCAATTATTGCAGCAGGAGTCGTGGAGACCATCTTCACTCCGTCGGCAAGGGGGATTCCGGCATCAAAGACTATGTTCTTGAGCATCTGGCCCAAGGGCTGAATACTGCCCGCATATCTTGAGCCGTCAGGCAGACGGGCAACTCCGTTTGATACGATGAACTTCTGCGCGTTGGGGTCGGTCTTGACCCCCAAAGTGTAGAGGGTATCGCCAACAGGCATTCCGCCTGCCCTGAGGGAATCGGAAACGGCACATATGCCGTCCGCGCCCTTGCAGTTATAAAGAAGCCTTACCATTTCGGGTGTCATATGATGGTTATCGGCAATCACCTCGATGGTAAGTTCATCGTGGAGCATTCCCGACTCGACAAGCCCGATACTACGCACTCCGTCACGCATAGACACCATCGACATCGCGCACCAATGATGTGTCGTATGGGTCATACCTGCCTTGATCGCAGGCAGAATGTCCTCGTACCTTGCGTCATCGTGTCCGCCCGACACCACTATCCCCTTATGAGTAAGCTGCTCGATCATCTCCTTAGCGCCGTCAAGCTCGGGAGCAAGTGTAACTCTGCGGACGGTATCGCTGTTGTCGGTGATGAAAGAGTAGTCGTCCCTGCTCGGAACTCTAAGGAAACTCTCGTGCTGGGCGCCTTTGTTCTTCAGGGAAAGATAAGGTCCCTCAAGGTGAACCCCCAATATCCTGCAGGGCAGATCCTCGCGAGCAAGATAGGGTCTGGTAAAGTTTATCATATCAACGGTCTGCGAAACGGGGGCGGTTACCGAGGTCGCAAGCAGAGAGGTGACGCCGTTCTTTGCGTGAAATCTGAGCGCCGCAAGATGAGCCTGCTCCTCGCAATCCATAAAGTCGCCGCCACCGCCGCCGTGGGTATGTATCTCGACAAAGCCGGGCGATACGTAAAGGCCGGTCGCGTCGACCGTCTCTTCCCCATCGGAAGAAATATCCTTCCCGATGGCCGCTATCTTGCCTTCCTTAATCAGAACATCGGTGTTTTCCAACATTCCGTCAGGGGTTATAACGGTTCCGTTTTTAATGAGCATAGGATCACCATTCCCTTTTGGTTGATTTTACGATTGGTTTATGCTATCATAACATAAACTGTTAAAAAGGCGGTGTCAAGATGAAAAGCAACCTTTCTCAAATCCAGCAAAAGCAATATTTTGCCGTTTTCCAGTCAAAAAACATTATGGACCTCTCCTGCGAGAACAGGCTTAAGCTCTTTCAATTTGCCGATGTTCACTGTAAAACAGACAACGATTACAACAATATACACCGCCAATGGTGTGACGAGATCACCTTTGTTTACAGCGGCGAAGGTGAGATCGTAAGCGGAAATAACCGCTACACCGTAAAGAGCGGTCAGGTACACCTCTGCTTCACCGACGAGATGCATCAGATAATCCCGTCAAAAACCTCTCCGTTAAGGTTCTTCTGCATCGGCTTCATTCTGGACAGGCAGAATCCGCTCTACCCCCTCTTCCAAGCGGCAAAAGAGGAGATCATCCGCTCGTCAAATGCTATGCTCAGCGGCAGGACCGATCTTCTCCAGTCCTTCCAACTTGCCCTGTCGGCAATATACTCCGAGGACAACATCGAAACTAACAAGGCCATCATCACCAACACCGTCAACTTCATTCTCTCGTCGGTCTTCAGCGACTTCCTGAATGTCAAAAGCGAGAATACAAAAACCAATATTTCGATGAAAGGAAGCCTTGTTTTCTACATTGTCAGTTACCTGAAGAACAATGTATATAATATAAACGCCCTATCCTCCTTGGCAGAGGATACCGGTTACAGTTATTCATATATCTCCCATCTTTTCTCCAAAAGGATGGGACAAAGTCTAAAAGATTTTTTTGCCCGTCTGAGAATGGATGCCGCTACCGAGCTGCTCGAAAGCAAGTCGGTCACCGAGGTCTCCGACCTGCTCGGTTATTCCTCAGTCCACGCCTTTACCCGAGCCTACAAGGCGGTACATTCTGCCCCACCCAGTCAGGTCAAAAAGGGCAAGTAGATCTCACATATATTCTGTCCTCATTATACCAACAGGCGCAACTTTTTGTCTTTGTCAGTCAACGCTTTATTATTTAACATTTCTTGCTATCGACCGTTATTTATTTACAAAACAAAAGAGGTCGTTTACCCATTGAAATGTTTTTACTTTTGTAGTATAATGGTCAGGACAAAAGAATAACGCAGTTCATCTCGGTGCTGACAGCATCGGTTGTCGGGCATACTGCAAAGACGGTATGTTCGGGGATAAGGAAATCACGGTGGGAATCCGTAGCAACAGCCATTACCGTATCTCCTGCTTTTGCGGCAGGTCAAGTCGGAATGCTTATCGTTCTGCGAATATAAAAGTCTCTTGGGCAATATGGGGAGATGTGATCGCTCGGTCAAAGGCTTCGCCTTTGGCTTTGCTTCGGTGTGGCAGGACACCGACACAGCACCCCGAAGGGTGCTTTTATTTTATCCTTTTGTAGTATAAAAAAGAAAGGATAATGCGAAATGAAACAAATTATGAGATCGACCCTCGCGGTGCTTGCCGCGGTTATGGTGGTGCTTTCCCTTGCCGCCTGCAAGGCTGACGGCAAGGTTGACCTGTGGGAAAACGCCGACTATTTGACCGACACCGAGCTCGGCGAGGGCGAAAAGACCCTTTCGGTTGAGGTGAAGGCGGAGGACAAGTCGGTTCTCTTCACCATCCACACCGATAAAAAAACGGTCGGCGAAGCTCTGCTTGAGCATAAGCTTATAGACGGCGATGAGGGCGATTTCGGGCTCTATGTAAAGCAGGCCAACGGTATAACCGCAGACTTTGACGAGGATCAGACCTACTGGGCGTTTTACATCGACGGAGAACTTGCTATGACCGGTGTTGATATGACCGATATCGACGAAAGTGCTGCATACCGCCTTGAAAGAGCAAAATAAGGCTGAGCGCCGCCGCAAGCGGCTGCTTACGGTGTACGAGCTGGTCCTGTTCGCCATGCTCGGCGCCCTTATGTTTGGCTCAAAGGTGCTGATGGACGCCCTGCCGAACATACATTTGGTCGGAATGTTCATAATGGTGTTCACCCTTGTCTTTCGTGCAAAGGCACTCATACCGATATACATTTACGTGATCCTCGTCGGTGTCTACTCCGGATTTGTGTGGTGGTTGCCCAATATTTACACCTGGACGGTGCTGTGGGGTATGACTATGATTTTGCCACGCAAAATGCCGACCATGGTGGCCTGCATCGTTTATCCTGCGGTCTGCTGTCTGCACGGCCTTGTCTACGGCACGATGTCCGCGCCGGTGCAGGCGCTGATGTTCGGGCTTAATTTCAAGCAGATGATTGCGTGGATAATCACCGGACTGCCTTGGGATGCGATCCACGGGGTAGGCAACCTCTGTGCAGGTATGTTAGTTCTTCCCTTGTCAAAGGTGCTTAAGAAAGCATGCAACAATATTAAACTGAAAATAAGATAAAAAAACAGGAATGACGAGGTGTCATTCCTGTTTTTTAATTCTAAGACTTACTTCTTCTTGGGTCTTTTGATCTTGTTGAGTTTGGCGTTGAGGTCGAGCAGTTCTTCCTTGGTGAACTTGACGTCCATCATTCCGCCCATAAGGGTGAAGAGTCTGAGAACGGTAAATCCGCCCATCATACTCATCATCTCAGGACCGACTTCGAAGCCGCCTGCCTTGATCTTGCCATCCTTGCCGCCCTTGTCCTTGCCGCCCATAAGCTTGCCGACAAGTCCCATAAAGATAAGCTTGCCCTGCATAGTGCTGATGACGTCGCTCATCTTATCGTTGAGTGAGAGGTAGCCCTCGGGCGCATCGATGTCGAACCAGTTGAGTATGGCACCCTTTTCACGCAGGCGGTAGTCCTCGTTGAAGGTGTCGACCTTGCGGATGACGCTCTCATCCCTGCAGTCGCCTGCAACGGCAACCAGCTTTACCTCACCGACGTTTTCAACCTCGAAGTAGAAGAAGTGCTCGGCGCTTGACTTCTTACCGAGGGAGACGCCGTTGGCAAAAAGTTCGACCTCGGGCTGATTGGAGTAGACGGTGACCTTGGTTACGTCTTCGACGCGGTCGACGTAACGCTTGCTGCAAAGGTGGACGAAGGGCTCATCCGACAGCCATGCCTTGTATGCATAGAAGGAGTCCTTCTTGTACTTGCGGTCGAAGGTGACCAGTCCCTTGTGGTTCTGTCCGTTTTCGCCGCCCTCGTTGCGCGCATCTGCACCGAAGTCAAACATATTCCAGACGTGAGTTGCCCACATATATTTGCGGCTGAAGAGCTGCTTGATGAGCTCCTCGTGGTAGTATGACTGATACTCCTCGGTGTAGTCACCCTGCATCGGGGTTGAGGTGTGCCAGTTGAGTGCCTCACAGCCGTACTCACTGCATCCGATGGGGATATTCGGATGGGTGGCGTGGAACTTGTCAAACCACGGGCCGTTCATATCGGTCTCGCCGCCGTACCAGCCGAAGTAGTGGTTGTAGGATACGACGTCGGGTATCTGCAGGTAGGGGTCGTCGATCTTGCACATAGATACCGCCGCGATAGTAGTCAGGCGGGTCTTATCCATCTCGTGACACATATCGTTTAGGATACGGTGATTCTCAAGAAGGTCGTCGTCAGCGCCGCCGATACCGAACTCGTTGGAAAGTCCCCATACAACGATAGAGGGATGATTATAATTCTGAGTGATAAGCTCCTTCATCTGAAAGATAGTGTTCTCTCTGCCGCCGGGCATATGCTTTGAGATATAGGGTATCTCCGCCCAGATAACGAGACCGTACTCATCGCAAAGATCGTAGAAATACTGATCGTGCTGATAGTGTGCAAGGCGGATGGTGGTAGCGCCCATCTCGTTGATAAGCTCGATATCCTCCTTATGATGCTCGGGAAGAAGCGCATTACCGAAGCCCCATCTGTCCTGATGGCGGGAAACACCGCGCAGAGGATATTCCTCACCGTTTAAGATAATGCCGTTATCAGGGTCTATCTTAAAGGTACGGCATCCGAAGCGGGTGGATACAGCATCAATAACCGCTCCGTCTTCAATAAGCTCTATCTTCGCAGTATAGAGATAAGGATTACGCTTTCCGTGCCAAAGGATGACAGAAGGGATATCAAGGACCACCTTTGCGTCAGCGGTAGTATTCTCCGCCACCTTATTGCCCGCCTTGTCCTCTATAACGTAACGCAGGGTCTGACCTGCCTTAAAGCCCGTAAGGTACGCCTCGATCTCAACCTTGGCGTCAGTGTCGCAGATCTCGGGAGTGACCTTAAGTCCGGGGCCGCCGTAATAGTCAAGGTCAAAGTGGGACTCACTAACACAGATAATGCTGACGTTACGGTAAAGACCGCCGTAGA
>JAZQID010000015.1:0-9273 GCA_045540915.1 Acutalibacteraceae bacterium | reverse complement strand
AAATTTAGCTTTTGCCATTTGAATGATCCTCCCTTGTAATTATAAATATAGTTGGATAGCGAACAATGCTAACCCTATTTTACCATAATTGCGGAAAATAGCAAGCATTATTTTAATAAGCTTGTACCAAATCCTCAGAGCAGATTAGTCCTGCTTTGCGCGAGAGCTGATGATCTTCTCTGCGATGGACTTCGGCACTTCCTTATAGCCGTCGGGCTCCATAACGTACTGGCCGCGGCCCTGAGTCTTCGAACGAAGATCGGTGGCGTAGCCGAACATATCACCCAACGGAACACGGGCGTTGATCTGCTTGATTCCCGAACGGTCCTCGAAGCCCTGAATCTCGCCGCGGCGTGCATTCAGTTCGCCGATAACGTCGCCCATATAATCTTCGGGAACAAGGACGGTAACCTTCATAATGGGCTCAAGAAGGACAGGGTCAGCCTTGCGGCAGGCTTCCTTGAAAGCCATAGAACCTGCGATCTTAAAGGCCATTTCAGAAGAGTCGACCTCGTGGTAAGAAGCGTCGTACAGAGTAACCTTGACGTCGACTACCGGATAACCGGCAAGTACACCGGCGTGCAAGGCGCCCTGAATACCCATATCGACCGGTCCGATATATTCCTTCGGAATGGAACCGCCGGTGACCGAGTTGATGAACTCGTATCCCTTGCCGGACTCGTTGGGCTCGACGATGATCTTAACGTGACCGTACTGACCGGAACCACCCGACTGACGCTTGTACTTGCACTCGTGGTCGACCTTGGAGCGAATGCTCTCTTTATAGGCAACCTGAGGAGCACCTACGTTAGCCTCGACCTTGAACTCGCGGAGCAAGCGGTCGACGATGATCTCCAGATGCAGCTCGCCCATTCCGGCGATGATGGTCTGACCCGTTTCCTCGTCGGTGTAGCAACGGAAGGTCGGGTCCTCCTCGGCCAGCTTAGCCAGCGCAATACCCATCTTCTCCTGACCGGCTTTGGTCTTGGGCTCGATGGCAACGCGGATAACAGGCTCGGGGAAGTTCATAGACTCAAGGATGATGGGGTGCTTCTCATCGCAAAGGGTATCACCGGTGGTGGTGTTCTTCAGACCGACTGCAGCAGCGATATCGCCGGCGTAGCAGGTGTCGAGGTCTTCGCGGTGGTTGGCGTGCATCTGAAGGATGCGGCCCATTCTTTCCTTATTGTCCTTGCAGGTGTTGTAGACGCTTGCGCCGGCATCAACGGTACCCGAATAGACACGGAAGAAGCAGATCTTACCAACGAAGGGGTCGGTAGCGATCTTGAAGGCCAGAGCCGAGAAGGGCTCGGAGTCGGAAGAATGTCTTGCTTCCTCTTCTTCGGTATCGGGGTTGACACCGCGGATAGCCTCGATGTCGGTCGGAGCGGGCATAAAGTCGATGATGGCGTCAAGCAGAGGCTGAACGCCCTTGTTGCGATAGGAAGTACCGCAGCAGATGGGAACCATCTCGTTAGCGATGGTAGCCTTGCGGATGATCTTCTTCATCTGCTCGACAGAAGGCTCCTCGCCCTCAAAGTACTTCTCCATAAGCTCCTCGTCCTGTTCGACGATATTCTCGATGAGCTCCTGACGGTACTTGTCGGCGATCTCCTTCATATCCTCGGGGATAGGCTCCTTGCGGACATCCTTACCCAAGTCGTCATAGTAGACCTCAGCCTCCATATTGATCAGGTCGATGATACCCTTGAAGGTATCCTCGGCACCGATAGGAAGCTGGATCGGAACTGCATTGCAGTTGAATCGGTCCTTGACCATTCCAAGAACGCGATAGAAGTCGGCGCCCATGATGTCCATCTTGTTGACGTAGATCATGCGCGGGACGCGATATTCGTCAGCCTGTCTCCAAACGGTTTCAGACTGCGGCTCGACGCCGCCCTTAGCGCACAGAACGGTAACAGAGCCGTCCAGAACGCGCAGTGAACGCTGAACCTCAACGGTGAAGTCAACGTGTCCGGGGGTGTCGATGATATTGATACGATGGTCCTTCCAGAAACAAGTGGTAGCAGCAGAGGTGATGGTAATACCACGCTCCTGCTCCTGCTCCATCCAGTCCATTGTCGACGCACCGTCGTGCGTTTCGCCCATCTTACGGTTAACGCCCGTATAGAACAGGATACGCTCGGTGGTGGTAGTCTTACCAGCGTCGATATGAGCCATAATACCAATGTTTCTTGTCATTTCAAGCGAAACTTTTCTTGGCATAATATCCTCCAAACATTGCCGCTTGTATCAAGCGGTCCTTAACATCCGGTGTAAATTACCACCTGTAGTGAGCAAACGCCTTGTTCGCTTCAGCCATTCTGTGCGTCTCGTCACGCTTCTTGGCTGCTCCGCCCAAACCGTTGGTAGCATCCATGATCTCACCGGCAAGACGCTCCTTCATCGTTCTCTCAGAACGGGCGCGGCTGTAAACGGTGATCCAACGCAGACCGAGGGTCTGACGTCTCTCGGGACGAACCTCCATAGGAACCTGATAGGTAGAGCCACCTACACGGCGAGCCTTAACCTCGAGCTGAGGCATAACGTTCTCCATAGCGGCCTCGAAAACCTCAAGGGGTTCCTTTCCTGTCTTCTCCTGGATGATGTCGAATGCATCATAAACAATCTTCTGCGCGACGCCCTTTTTGCCGTCGAGCATAATATTGTTGATCAGACGGGTAACGATCTTGGAATTGTAAAGCGGATCGGGCAAAACATCACGTTTTGCGATAAAGCCTCTTCTTGGCATTTCGCTTCCCTCCTTCACATAATGATATCATTGGTACTCGAATCGTTATTACGATCCGTTGGCCAAGCAAGGCGTATACATTATATTATATACACGCCGCTGCTTGATCATTTTCTTTGCAGCAGTTGAAAATGCTACTTTACTTTGCGGAAGCCTTCGGCCTCTTGGCGCCGTACTTGGAACGGGCCTGCATTCTCTTGGCAACGCCCTGAGTATCAAGGGTACCGCGAATGATGTGGTAACGCACACCGGGCAGGTCCTTAACACGTCCGCCGCGAATGAGAACTACGCTATGCTCCTGCAGATTGTGTCCTTCACCGGGGATATAAGAGGTTACCTCGATACCGTTGGACAGACGTACTCTCGCGATCTTACGAAGAGCGGAGTTCGGCTTCTTCGGGGTGAAGGTAGTAACCTTGGTGCAGACGCCGCGCTTTTGAGGTGAGCACTGATCGTTGAGAACCTGCTTCTTGGTGTTAAGGCTCTTCAGAAGTGCCGGAGCGGTAGGCTTGCGAACCTGAGACTCTCTTCCCTTACGGACAAGCTGGTTAAAAGTAGGCATATTTTTCCTCCTCTCGAATTTTCTCGGATGGAAAATTGCATCCGGACGCATTTGGGCACAGTACACCCCCACGCAATAATAGATAATATCACCAAAACACCCGTTTTGTCAAGCCTTTTTTCCTGATTTTCGCAATAATTCGGCCGTATTTTGCCCCCTTTTGAGCAGGTTGTCGGATTTTAGGCTCATTCCCTGCCCCGAAGCGACCTTTTTCAACCGAAAACGCCGTCTACAAGACGCAAAAAATCCGAACCATCGGCGATAGTTCGGATTTTTTATGCTTTAGTTATTCAGCGGTCACAAAAGCCTCTTCGGCCATCTCGACCTCTTCAACAGCCTCAACCTCTACGGCAACCTCAGGCTCGTCGCTCTTCTGGAAGCACTTCATACCGGTACCGGCAGGAATGAGCTTACCGATGATGACGTTCTCCTTAAGGCCGACCAGACGGTCGATCTTGCCCTTGACGGCGGCATCGGTGAGCACGCGCGTAGTCTCCTGGAAGGAGGCGGCGGACAGGAAGGAATCGGTGGCAAGAGAAGCCTTGGTGATACCGAGCAAGGTCGGCTCGAACTCTGCATAACGCAGACCCTCTTCGCCCGCTTCCTTGCGGCAATCGACCTGATAGTTAGCCTCATAGAAGGAACCGCGCTCGACGTTGGTGCCGACGATAAGATCGGTGTCACCTGCATCGGTGATGCGATACTGACGCATCATCTGATGTACGATTACCTCGATGTGCTTATCGTTGATCTCAACACCCTGACTGCGATAGGTGCTCTGGACTTCCTTGATGATGTAGTCCTGAACAGCGTCGGGTCCCATAATGGCAAGCAGGTCGTGGGGATTGAGCGCACCTTCGGTCAGGTTTTCACCCTTCTCGACGTAGTCGCCCTCGTTGACGCGGACACGGTAGCCGAAGGGCACGGTGTAGCTGCGTGTATCGGGGTTATCGAGGTCATCGCTCGTAACGACGATCTCGTGGTTACGCTTGACATCCTGGAAGCTGACCTTACCTGCGATCTCGCTGAGGATGGCGGCACGCTTAGGCTTGCGGGCCTCGAAGAGCTCCTCAACACGCGGCAGACCCTGAGTAATATCGTCCGCGTCGGCAACACCGCCGGTGTGGAAGTTACGCATGGTAAGCTGGGTACCCGGCTCACCGATGGACTGAGCGGCGATGATCCCGACCGCTCCCCCAACGGTAACGGGGACTCCGTTCGCAAGGTTGGAGCCGTAGCACTTACGGCAGACGCCGTGGCGCGACTTACATCCAAGGATGGAGCGGATGCCGATCGACGGGTAGGGTGTATTCTGATTATGCATCTCGGTGCGGATGATCTTGGCAGCCATATCATCGGTGATGATATCGTTGGCGGACACAACCACCTCGCCGGTAGCATTGTCAACACAGTCGTTGATGAGGAAGCGTCCGACAAGGCGCTCATCAAGTGCCTCGATGGGCTTATCGGTGTACTTCTCCTTGAGGGCGGCGACACGTTCCTCAACGGTAGGCTCCTTACCGTTCAGGGCGGTCAGCTCGGCAATAATGTCGGCATCGCGCTGCTTGAACAGGTCAAGGCTCTTATCGTAGATGTCGGTAACGTAAAGTCCCGAATCGGAACGGCAGTCGTCGTCGCGGATGATGACCTCCTGCGATACGTCGACAAGACGGCGGGTCAGGTAACCCGAGTCAGCGGTACGCAACGCGGTATCGGCCAATCCCTTTCGGGCACCGCGCGAAGAAATGAAGTATTCCAAAACGTTCAGACCTTCACGGTAGTTGGAACGAATCGGGATCTCGATGGCGCGTCCCGAGGTGTTGGCGATAAGTCCGCGCATACCTGCGAGCTGACGGATCTGGTTCATAGAACCACGGGCTCCGGAGTCGGCCATCATATAGATCGGGTTGTAATCGTCAAGGTTATCCTTCAGTGCGTTAGCAACCTTCTCAGCGGTTTCGTTCCACAGCTTGATGACCTCGTTGTAGCGTTCGTCTGCGGTCAGGAAGCCTCTGCGATACTTGGTCTGGATCTTCTCGACCAGCTTGTCGCTCTCGGCAACATAGTCATACTTCTTGGGCGGGATAACAGCGTCGCAAACGGCAACGGTGATAGCACCGCGAGTGGAGTACTTGTAACCGGTGGACTTGATCTTGTCAAGTACGATAGCGGAAAGAGAGGTTCCGTGGATCTTAATGCAACGGTCAATGATCTTACCAAGCAGCTTCTTGTCGACCTTTCTCTGATTGATATCAGCCTCAGAGGTGATCTCCGGCTTGGAGGGATCCTTACGGGTGAAGCAGATCTCAAGGTCAAGCTCGTGGCCCTCGACCGAGCGGTCGACAAAGCCAAGATCCTGCGGAATGGATTCATTGAAGATGAGTGCGCCGACGGTAGCATCGACAAGGCGGTTGACCGTCTCGCCGTTGACCTCGCCGGTCATACGCACGCGAATGGGTGAATGGAGTCCGACGACACCCTCGTTGAAGGCCATAATGGCCTCCTCTTTGTTGCGGAAGACCTTACCGATACCGGGCTCGTCAAACTTGCACAAAGACAGGTAGTAGGAGCCGAGGATCATATCCTGCGTAGGTACGCAGACAGGCTTTCCGTCGGAGGGCTTGAGCAGGTTATTAGCGGCAAGCATAAGGAAGCGTGCCTCAGCCTGTGCCTCAGCCGAAAGGGGTACGTGGATAGCCATCTGGTCGCCGTCGAAGTCGGCGTTGTAAGCGGTACATACCAGCGGATGAAGCTTAAGGGCGCGTCCCTCTACGAGTACCGGCTCGAAGGCCTGAATACCCAGGCGGTGAAGGGTCGGAGCGCGGTTGAGAAGCACGGGATGCTCCTTGATGACCGTTCCGAGTGCGTCCCAGACCTCCTCACGCAGACGCTCAACCATCTTGCGCGCGGTCTTGATATTCTGAGCAACGCCTGTTTCGACAAGGCGCTTCATAACAAAGGGCTTGAAGAGCTCGATGGCCATTTCCTTCGGCACGCCGCACTGATACATCTTCAGCTCGGGGCCGACAACGATAACCGAACGTCCCGAATAGTCGACACGCTTACCGAGCAGGTTCTGACGAAAGCGTCCCTGCTTACCCTTGAGCATATCGGACAGCGACTTGAGCGCGCGGTTGTTGGGTCCGGTGACCGAGCGGCCGCGGCGGCCGTTGTCGATAAGGGCGTCGACCGCCTCCTGAAGCATACGCTTCTCGTTGCGGACGATGATGTCGGGAGCGTTGAGCTCAAGCAGTCTCTTAAGACGGTTGTTACGGTTGATAACACGGCGGTAAAGGTCGTTCAGGTCGCTGGTCGCAAAGCGGCCGCCGTCCAACTGCACCATCGGGCGAAGATCGGGCGGAATGACCGGAATAACGTCCATGATCATCCACTCAGGACGGTTACCTGACTGACGGAAGGCTTCGACGACCTCCAGACGCTTGATAAGGCGAGCCTTTTTCTGTGCGCTGGCGTCGACGATCTCAGCCTTCAGCTCCTCGCTGAGCTGGTCGAGGTCGATGCTGCGAAGCAGCTTCTGAATGGACTCAGCGCCCATTCCTGCCTCGAAATCATCCTCATACTTCTCACGCATATCGCGGTACTGCTTCTCATTAAGAAGCTGCAGCTTCTCGAGCGGAGTCTCGCCCGGATCGATAACGATATAGGAGGAGAAATAGAGCACCTGCTCGAGCACGCGAGGGGTGACTCCGAGGATAAGTCCCATACGGGAGGGGTTGGTCTTGTAATACCAGATGTGCGAAACGGGAGCGGCAAGCTCGATGGAGCCCATACGCTCGCGGCGAACCTTAGAACGAGTGACCTCGACTCCGCAACGCTCGCATATCTTGCCCTTATAGCGTATACGCTTATACTTTCCGCAGTGGCATTCCCAGTCCTTCTGGGGTCCGAAAATGCGCTCGCAGAACAGTCCGTCACGCTCAGGCTTCAGTGTACGGTAGTTGATGGTCTCAGGCTTGGTGACCTCGCCGTAGGACCACTTGCGGACCTGTTCGGGAGAAGCAAGGCCGATCTTGATTGATTCAAATTCGTTAAATTCCATATCCGTCAGCCTCCTTATGCGTTTTCTTCTTCGTCATCGTATGCGACGTCGTCGGTATCGTAATCAACGGTCTCCTCGACGATAGCATCGCCGTTCTCGTCCTCAAGGGAATAGCCCTCAAGTCCGTCGTTGACATTGGTCTGCTCCTGGAAAAGATTCTCGTTTTCAACCATACTGAAGCCGAGATTCTCGTCATCGTCGAAGGTCTGCTTGAGGTCGATCTCCTCGTTGTACTTGTCGAGGACACGGACATCAAGACCGAGCGACTGAAGCTCCTTAATCAAGACCTTGAAGGATTCGGGAACACCCGGCTTGGGAATGTTCTGGCCCTTAACGATGGACTCATAGGTCTTGACACGTCCGACAACGTCGTCCGACTTGACGGTCAGGATCTCCTGAAGGGTGTAGGCGGCGCCGTAAGCTTCGAGCGCCCAAACCTCCATCTCACCGAAACGCTGGCCGCCGAACTGGGCCTTACCGCCCAAGGGCTGCTGGGTTACCAGTGAGTAGGGACCGGTCGAACGTGCGTGGATCTTATCATCAACAAGGTGATGCAGCTTGAGGTAGTACATATAACCGACGGTAACGGGGTTATCGAACTGTTCGCCCGTGCGTCCGTCGTAAAGGATGGTCTTGCCGTCCTCACGCATACCCGCCTGCTTGAACATCTCGCGGATATCGCTTTCGTGAGCGCCGTCAAATACGGGGGTGCAGACCTTCCATCCGAGAGCCTTGGCGGCCATACCGAGATGAACCTCAAGAACCTGTCCGATGTTCATTCGGGAAGGAACGCCCAGCGGGTTAAGAACGATGTCAAGCGGACGTCCGTCGGGCAGGAAGGGCATATCCTCCTGCGGCAGAATGCGGGAAACAACGCCCTTATTTCCGTGGCGTCCCGCCATCTTATCGCCGACAGAGATCTTACGCTTCTGGGCGATATAGCAGCGAACGACGGTGTTGACACCGGGGGCAAGCTCGCTCGAATTCTCACGGGTGAAGACATCAACGTTGACGATGGTGCCGTACTCACCGTGGGGCAGGCGCAGAGAGGTGTCGCGAACCTCGCGTGCCTTCTCACCGAAGATGGCGCGAAGCAGGCGCTCCTCGGCGGTCAGCTCGGTCTCGCCCTTCGGAGTGACCTTACCGACAAGGATGTCGCCGGCACGAACCTCGGCACCGACACGGATGATACCGTTTTCATCGAGATCCTTCAAAGCGTCCTCGCCGACGTTGGGGATATCACGGGTGATGTCCTCCGGTCCAAGCTTGGTGTCGCGGGCTTCGATCTCGAACTTTTCAATGTGAATAGAGGTGTAAACGTCCTCGCGAACGATCTTCTCGTTGATAAGGACGGCGTCCTCGTAGTTGTAACCTTCCCAGGTCATAAAACCGATAAGGGCATTCTTACCGAGGGAGACCTCACCGTTGCAGGTAGCAGGGCCGTCGGCGATGACCTCCCCTGCCTCAATCTTCTGGCCGACGTCAACGATGGGGCGCTGATTGATGCAGGTGCTGTGGTTGGAACGCAGGAACTTGATAAGCTTATACTCGTCGGTTTCTCCATTCTCGGTAGTGACGACGATGCGGTCGGCATCGACCGACTTAACGGTACCTGCGCGCTTGGAAACAACGACGACACCTGAGTCAAGGGCCGCCTTGTACTCCATACCGGTTCCGACGATGGGAGCCTCGGTCCTCAGAAGCGGAACAGCCTGCTTCTGCATGTTGGAGCCCATCAGCGCACGGTTGGTATCGTCGTTTTCAAGGAAGGGGATCATAGCGGTGGCAACCGATACGACCATCTTCGGCGAAACGTCCATATACTGTGCGTGGTCGGGGGTGATCTCAAGGAACTGGTCACGGCAACGGGCGGTGACCATCTTATTGATAAAGTAGCCC
>JAZQID010000014.1:0-11611 GCA_045540915.1 Acutalibacteraceae bacterium | reverse complement strand
CCGTCAACATCGGTGTATATCTGGCACTTGTCTGCCCTCAGGGCACAGGCAAGAGCCACCGCGCTGGTATCCGAGCCTCCGCGTCCGAGGGTGGTGATATCCTCGTACTTGTTGATGCCCTGAAAACCTGCGACGATAACGATGTTCTTCTTGGCCAGTTCGGCGGTAAGACGCTCAGAAGCGACCGACTTGATCTTGGCAACGCCGTAGTTGGAGTCGGTCTGGACTCCGGCCTGCCAGCCGAGAAGCGAAACGACCGGATAGCCGAGCGACTCAATGGCCATAGCAAGCAGGGAGATAGATATCTGCTCTCCTGCCGAAAGGAGCATATCCATCTCGCGCTTTGATGCGTTGGGATTGATCTCCTTGGCCTTTTCGATAAGGTCGTCGGTGGTGTCGCCCTGAGCCGAGACGGCAACAACGACGCTGTTGCCCGCCTTGTAGGTATCGGTAATGATACGGGCGACGTTCATTACACGCTCTGCGTTGGCGACCGAACTGCCGCCAAACTTTTGTACGATCAATGACATTTCACTAAACCTCCAAATATGAGTCCAACCGCTTATTCCATTACGTGAATAAGCGACTTAACGTCGAGCAATTCGCTTGAAACGAGGGTCTTCCTGATCTCGCCCTCGACACCCATAATGATAAGGGCGATCTCCTTGCCGTTGGGGTCGCTGAGCTCATCGATGACCTTGAAGTGCGACTCAACGAAGGCGCGCGCCGCAGTATAGTCATCGGTCTCTGCGCGCAGGAACATCTCACCCTCTGCCAAGGAGTGATCCTTGACGTAGCCGGGCATACTCTCTTCCCAATAGAGATACTTGCGCGCTTTGATGTGCTTGACGCAGTCGACTACGTCGGCAACGACAGCGCTCGCTGTGGGCAGTTTGCCTGCACCGCGTCCGTAGAACATTACGTCGCCGATGGCGTCGCCGCGAACCATTATGGCGTTAAAGACATCGTCGACCGAGGAAAGCTGGCTGTATCCCGGTATGAAGGCGGGATAAACGGTCGGCATAACCCGTCCGTCTTCAAAACGGCGCACACGGCCAATAAGTTTAATGACACCGCCCCACTTTTCAGCATATGCCACGTCGGTAAGGGTGATACCGGTGATGCCCTCGGTGTAGATGAGATCGGGGTCGACGTGCTTGCCGAAGGCGAGAGAGGTAAGAATGGCTATCTTGCGGCAGGCATCGATGCCGTCGACGTCGGCCGACGGGTCGCGCTCGGCATAGCCAAGTTCCTGAGCCTGTGCAAGTGCATCGTCGAAGGTCATACCCTCGCGCACCATCTTGGTGAGAATAAAGTTGGTGGTACCGTTAAGTATACCTACGATGTCGGATATCTCGTTAGCGGCAAGGCACTGCACTATCGGGCGGATGATGGGAATACCGCCGCCGACGCTTGCCTCGAAGAGCAGGTTGAGGTTGCGCTGACGGGCGATCGCGAGCAGCTCGCAGCCCTTGGTAGCAATAAGCTCCTTGTTGGAGGTGACAACGCTCTTTCCCGCGAGCAAGCAACGCTTGACAAAGTCGTAGGCAGGACGGAGGCCGCCCATGCATTCGACAACTATCTTTACGTCGGGGTCACGCTCGATAATGGCGAAGTCCTTGATGAAGAAGTCCACAAGAGGACTGTCGGGGAAATCACGCAGATCCAGAATATACTTAATGTTGATGGTCTCGCCCGATCGCTTGGTAATACTTTCGCAGTTGTGACGAAGCACTTCAACTACGCCAGAGCCGACGACACCGTGGCCCATAATAGCGATATCTACCACAACTCTCAACTCCTTTTCCTATCATGAAAAAACCGTTTTTTCACATAAGTAAAAAAATTACAGTTAATTATAGCACACTCTTTCGGCGTAATCAAGAATAATATGCAAACAATAATATACAAATATAATGTGATTTTTTGCAGAAAGGCAGGGCAAAATATGCAACCCGAGGTAATAAGGGACCGATTGACAAAGGCAATCTATATCATTTTTATTGCGGCGGCAGTTTACCTGACCCTCAGGTATCTGTTAGGACTTGCCCTTCCCTTTCTGATCGCGGCGGTTATCGCCGAGCTGACAAAAAGGCCCATCGACCGCCTGAGCGAGCGGACAAAAATGCCCCGTCGGCTCGCTTCGTTCCTGACCGTAACCCTCGCCCTGCTCGCCTTTTTGGGACTGCTGTGGTGCGCGGTCTACGGGCTCTATTCAGCCGCTCAGGCAGGGCTCGAGCACCTGCCGAAGCTACTGCCCCTGCTTCAAGAATGCGCTAAACTTTTTCGCAATGCAGCCGGCGCCCTCAACGCAAACCTGCCTGAGTCCCTCGCGGCTCAAATAGCCGACGCGCCGACCGCCATTATTCAATCGGCACTCGAGGGGCTGACCTCATTCCTGACGGGCATCGCAGGGCGAATTCCGTCGGGCCTGCTGAGCGTTGCAGTGACGGTTATCGCAAGCTACTTCGTGTCAGCCGATTATCACAGGTTAGGCCGCTTCGCAAGGCAGATATTCAAGCCGCAGACGGTAGAAAAGTTCATCACCGTGCGCAAGGTGGTGCTGGGCAAGCTCAGACGGCTTGCGCGTGGGTACGGCATACTGCTCGGCATCACCTTTGCTGAGTTGACGGTCGGCCTGCTCTTGTTGGGGGTAAAAAGGGCGGTGATGCTCGCCCTGATAATCGCCCTTGCAGACATACTGCCAATCTTGGGAACGGGCGCATTCCTCATTCCTTGGGCGGTGGTGATGCTTATTCAGGGCAATATTCCGCTCGGAGTGGGGCTCGCGGTGCTCTATGCCGTTGTTACCATCGTGCGAAACGTCATCGAGCCGCACATTATCGGCGCACAGATAAAACTCAGCCCCCTGATAGTGCTCATATGCATCTTCATCGGGTACAGAGTGTTCGGGATTTGGGGTCTGCTTCTTGCACCCTTTGCCGCATCGATAATAAGAGAACTCGTTGTACAGGATATTATATGAAAAGCGCGGCCTTTCGGTCGCGCTTTTACACTATAAAGCCTTCTAAGAAGGCGAGAAGGCGGTTATATTTTATCTCGCTGTGGCGGTAGACGCGCCTTGCGCCGCGCATATCCGACGCGATACTGCTCACAAGGGTGTCGCGAAGGTCGGAGTCGACATTCTTAACCGACAAATTCAGCTCGTCAAGCTGACGGAAGGCCTTTTTGGTGATGTTGGTCGACCCGAAGGAAATGAGGTCGTCGTTCATCACCAGCTTGGTGTGGAGCATCCTCGGTGAAAGATAGATCTCGATGCCTCCGTCGGTCGCCTTAAGCAGTTTGCGGGCGGTCTTGAGGTTGCTGTCCGCCTGATAATTTGCACGCTCCGGCAGGATAACGGTGACTCGAACGCCTCGCTCGTGCGCCCTGACAAGCGCATCGACAAATGGCTTCAAGGGCGTGAAATATGCCATCGTGACGTGCAAACGCTCCCTTGCTGAGTCTATCATTTGGAGGTAGCGTGACTCCATTTCGAAGCGGCGGTTTTTCTTTGAATTGGCGCAGAAAGCGTAGTCCTGCGAGCAGTCGGGGCCGCCGTTCATCTTGGTGCGGAAGGCGTCGACGTATTCCCTACCGACCAGCTTAGCCATATAGTCGCCGTACTCTCTGCCCTGCATATCGGCGCCGTTTTCCTTGTCCTCGATGTTGATGCCGCCCAGAAACAGTATCTCGTCGTCAATGACGTAGTATTTGGAGTGGTCGGCTTTGAAAACGTCGCGGCTGACGGTGATGTTGGGATGGGACGTGACCCTTTTGTAAAGCTCGCTCTCGCGGTCAGTCGCCCTTTTGGGCGCGTTTTTCATCGGGTAGAGCAGTTCGAGCGAAAGTATCTTTATCCGCTCGGCGAGGGTCGTGCTTTTGTGGAAAAAGGGGCGCTTGCACTCCTCTGCCTTCTCCAAGACAACGCCGTAGCGGTCGACCGAAATGTATACCTTTGCACCCTTGTCAGCCGCCGCAAGAACCGCCTGCGCCATTCGGTTGCCGATGGCATCGTCGCGCCAGATGAACATATTTATGTAAACCGAGCGACGCGCACTTTCGATGCAGTCGATTATCTCAGGGAAGGCCCTCTTCCCGTCGACCAGCAGAGTGAAATCCGAATATGCTCTTTGCATAGCAGTTCTCCTTTCTGGGTTGGAAGGATTGTGAAAAGTGTGTTTTTTTACAGGCTCTTCTCCATCACTTTTTTAATGGCTAAACACCTTTTTTCTGAGCAGAGAAAACCTGCACTGATCTTATGCCTATCCCCTGTCTTTGTAATAATCTCAAAGGCCAATTCACCCATCCCCAGTACCCAAACGTCATTTTTTCCAAACCCCGTGTCTTTGAGGTCAATAGTTTGAATATCAGAAATAGCGATTTTCTTCTTAAACAACCCGTGTATAATATATTCATTCGTAATCTGCACTCTTGAGTTATAGATATCAACGACTAAACCTATTGGTATCATAAATAGACATAACGAAATAACAAATCCAATCATCATATCAGAAACATAAAACAAAAATGCCAAAATGCCACAACATACAACCAAAATAATAATTATAATAACAGCAGTACAAGGATCATACATTTTGTGTTTCATTTTTCCTCTCCTTCAGCTTTCGCTTCCCACATATTCTTTTTGACCCAACACTCCGCGCATTTACTGCGTTCATTCAGAACGGCCTTTGCCGCATCATACATTTCAGTCCAAATTTTTTCCATAACTATCTCCTCTCGAGGCATACCACCGTTTCGACGCACAGTAAGAATGCAGATGTTTCGTTTTTAACTATAAATCCCGTCAAAGAGCATCGAAATACTATCATAGTCGATGCCGCATTTGCGTGTCCAACGGTTCACAGGATGCGCCGCATACCCATCGCTGAGCGGATAAAGCATATCTCTATCTGGTGTATGCTTGTAAATCATACCGTGAGAATCATCGGGGTGAAGAATGTCCAAATATCCAAGCATATCGATAAACGCTTCTATCTGTCGGATTGTCATATTAAGCAGGCCAGATTGTTTTAATTCACGGCGCAGTTTCCCCGAAGTCATATTTTCAGGCGTTCTATCAATCACTTCTATAATTTTCTTAAAATGCTCATAATCCGTTATTAAATGTTTTGGTCGAGTGAGTTTTTTATATTCTTCCAAATAAAAAATTGCCGTATTTAGACTGCTTCGCGACATTCGACCGCCAAAACAAAAACTTGCCATTCTTCCATTAATGTACCAAAATCGCATTTTTGGCTCGTCACTAACCTCGTGATTATATCCGCAAATCTCGCATAAAGTCTCGGAATATCTATCCTCCCACTCACCGTCTTCGCCATAAGTTGACCCAACGTACTTTTTAACAAACTCGTGCTCGGGAAGATTTTTTATATAGTAATAGCAAGCAAGCGCAGTTCTATATTCGGGTGCATTATGTGCAACGCCATAGAGAAAGTCCTTCGCCAGTTCTTTTGGTGAAAGCGTGGAGATCAGCTCTTTCGCATAACGAATAGCTTCGTCGTGCGGGTAAACCTTTTCGCACAATTTCATCGTTCCCTCACTTACAGCAGGAAGATATTCCGCAACAGGAGCAGTCCAAAAATCACGGAAATTCTTGCGCTTAAATTTCTTCAACAATTTAAGCGCAGTTGCTTTATCACAAGCCGGAACAGGTGCTTCTTTATATGCTTCTATTTCTTCAACATACGCAGCATTGATTTCCTCAGATACAGGGATTTTATCTTGCCAAGTGGATGGCGATACTTCGATCGATTCACCACCGACCGCTAGTGACAGCACATCTGCAATAGCTTGTACGATGTTCTTTTTATCCTCGCTCAATTCCTCTTCCTCTTTTCAATGTATTAACTTGTTTAGCTATAACGCTATTTTTGGCTCAAGCATACCACCGTTTCGACATGCTCGGTGTGGGGGAACATATCGACGGGCTGGATGCGGCGCACCTTATATCCCTTTCGGGTCAGGTAGGACAAGTCGCGCGCCTGCGTCTGCGGATTGCAAGAAACATACACTATCTTTTCGGGCGCAAGCGTCGTCAGCGCTTTCAAAAAGTCAAGGCTTGCGCCTGCGCGGGGCGGGTCCATTATTACGACGTCGACCGCCACGCCCTCAGCCGCCGCTTCGATCATAAACTCGCCTGCGTCTGCCTCGTAAAACTCAATGTTATCCACTCCGTTGAGGGCGGCGTTGACCTTTGCATCGGCAACAGCATCGGCGTTGAGTTCTACACCGATGACCTTTTTTGCCTTGGATGCGGCGATTATGCCGATGGTTCCCGTGCCGCAATAGGCATCGATGACCGTCTGGCTGCCATCAAGCTCGGCATACTCGAGCGCCTTGGAATAAAGCACCTCGGTCTGCGTGGGATTTATCTGATAAAAGGCCTTGGGCGACATCCTGAAGCGGTGGCCGCAAAGTGTCTCCTCGATATACCCCTCCCCGTAGAGCACCTTCGACTTGTCGCCGAGCACCAAGCTCGTATGTCGGTCGTTGACGTTCTGCACGATTGTTGTAATATCGGGGTGCCGTTCCAAAAGGGCGTTTACAAACTTGTCTGCGCGCGGGAATTCTTCCTGACCGGTAACAAGCACCACCATTATCTGACCGCTGACAAAGCCGCGGCGCACCAGCACGTGACGCAAAAAGCCGCGCATCGTCTTGTCATTAAAGGGGCGCAGTTTGAAGCTGACCAAAAGCTTGCGAATGGTCACGATGATAGCATCCGCCTTTTCGTCCTCGATCATACAGCTGTCGATGGGGACGATGTTGTGGGTCGAGGACTGATAGACGCCCGACACGACCTTGCCGCTCTTCTCACCGAAGGCGGCCTGCACCTTGTTGCGATAGTGGTAGGGGTGCTCCATTCCGATTATCTCGTTGACGTGGTGATATTTGCCCAACAGTTTTATGACACGCACCTGCTTGAAGCTTAGCTGGCGGTCGTAGGTCAGGTTTTGCAGTTGACAGCCGCCGCATTTCTTCGACACGGGGCAACGGTTTTCGTTCATCGGTACACCTCAAATATATACTATTATTCTATCCATTCGTTTTTTGCTTAAATAGGCCTTCAACGGCAAACGGGCACTGAAGCTTAAAGCGTTGCTCGGGCAGTGTCTCACGCATTTCAGGCAACGAATACACTTGCCGTTGGGCACACCCTGCTCTATCGCGTTAAGTCCGCATAGTTCGGAACAGACACCGCAATTATTGCAAGCGGAATTCTTATAAATTTTAATTCCTATTCTGCTTCTGAGTATAGGAAACAGATTTGACAAAGGGTTCTTATACAGCTTCGGTAGCTTGATTTCGGAAGGCGACTTTATCTTCTCTATTATCGGCGATAATCGGTCAAAATCGCAAAACTCATCATCGTTATCAAGATACGTGTGCTTGCACGGAACATAAGCCCCGGCTACAACCCTCAAATCATACCTGTTTTGGATTTCGTACAGAACATTTCCGCAACACATTTTGCCGTAGGTCGCAATCACGGTCAGATGCTCTGCTTTAAGTTCCGTTAAGAAGCCTTTAACGACATCGGGGATGTTCTGACAATGCACAGGAAATATCAACACAAGGTTTTCATATTTCTCACCGACGGTCTTGGTTATTTCAAAAATAGGATAGCAAAGGGTTTTGGCAAAATAATTTGCTATTTTTTCACTTTGTCCCGTGTTGGAGTAAAAAACCACCGCGTTCATCTTTGGAAATACTCCTTCATAACAGCACACTCAGGAATTTCATCAAGCGAAAAGCCCAGCGTTGTGCTTAGTTCTGCAAGAGCCTGTTCACGCGACAGATTTTTATTCTTACTCGCAATTGAAATTTCAAGTGCGCTGAAGGGTATCATAGAGCTTCGCATATGATAGAATCTTACAAACTGAGAATGCTCCTTACATTTTTCTATCTTACAGCTTGTATGTAAGCCTTTGTCGGTCTCCTCGGGAGCAACCCATCCGCATTCCTTAACGATGGTGTCCTTTATCTTATTCCACTCATATACTCCTCCGCTTATGTCATCGAGGTCGACCTGAACAAAAGCGGGAATGTTGCCCGTAAAAGAAGAAACTCTTATTGCTCTTTTTAACGGCGCAGTGATCTGCGGCACCTCTTTTATAGCTTCGCAAACATTATAAACCAGCTGATTTGAATAGCCCGCCAACTTCTTGATGGGATTATCCCCGTAAGCAAGCTGCTTCATAGTAGCGAGGGTGTGGAACTGCCCTATTTTAAGCGGCGGACGCAAGGTCAATACCCTGCCGATGTTTATCAAAGCGTTTAACATTTTGTTTTCAGAAAAGCTATACGCAATTTTGGGAGCCATATGGTTGAAATAGAGTCCCAACAGTTGCGCAGGCTCGTTGCCCACAACGAAATAGGGCACCCTGTTCGCCACAAGTTCGGGATAGAACATCACATACGCTAAAGAGGGGCACGCACAAGTATTTTCACTCAAGGAATATAATTTTTCGTATATTCTTCTTAAGTCTGCGTTTGATACTTTTCTGTTTATGAACTCCACCGTGTCCAACAAAACCTTTGCATTTTCAATGCTCTTTTTGGCACACTCGGACATATAAGGAATTTCCCAGGTAAGTGCAAGGACCCGAAGCTTTAACACCCTTGAAAGATAGTAAAGCAGATATGTAGAGTCCTTTCCGCCTGTATAAAAGACGGCAATATCAAACCTCGATCTTTTGGATTTCGGAAAGGTGTTCATAACCGGAACGACGCTCTTGAGATCTTTTGCGGTTTCCTCAGACTGACAGATGGGACATCTGCCACTCTCATCAAATTCAAGGCCGGGGATTATATAATCATTGGCAACACAGGTCTTGCAAAACTTAGCTTCCCTTAAAGATGCAGGGGTCACTTTCTTATCGTCAGGCTCCACTATCTGCACGCCGATAAGTTGCTTTAACACCTTAACCTGTTCATCGGTCAGTTCACAGGGCATCTTTTCGACGATGGCCTTTTGCTTCTTGGACAGTTTTACAGTGTTTTTGAACATATCGGGACAGTTTCGCAGCCCGTAATATCTTAAAACATTGTTTTCAAGCTTCCATCTGTTTTGTATGTCGTACATAGCTTCCTCCCTGTGACGTTTGGTTGTGTTATTTATTTTGAAACAGTTGATTCATTAACCTGCTCCAACAGAGCAACCGTCTCAACGTGCGCGGTGCGGGGGAACAGGTTAAAGGCCTTGACGCAACGGGTGGCGTAGCCGCTTTCGGCAAATGCCGCGAGGTCGCGCGCAAGCGTTGCGGGGTCACAGGAGACGTAGACCACCCGTTCGGGCTGCATTTTCTCTGCAATCAGCTTGGGCAGGCCTTGGGCAAGCCCCTTGCGCGGCGGGTCGACCACAACTACATCGGGGCGCAGTCCCTCAGCTTCAAGCCTTTTTGCAGCTTCGTGGGCGTCGGCACATATAAAATCAGCATTATTGATGCCGTTTTCGGCGGCGTTGAACCGTGCGTCCTCGACCGCCTTATCTATCACCTCGACGCCGATAAGCCGCTCAAACCTATTCGCCATCGACAGACCGATGGTGCCCGCTCCGCAGTAGAGGTCGAGCAAGACCTTTCCCTCGCCTGCAAGCTCGGCCGCCGCCTCATAAAGCCGCTCGGCCATATCGTGATTGACCTGATAAAATGAAAGTGCATTCAGCCGCACCTTTACACCGCATAGGATGTCGTTAAGATAACCGTCGCCGTAAATGACACGGCATTTCTCCGACAAAATGACGTTGGTAGCCTTGGTATTGATATTCAGCACGACGGTTTTGAGTCGGTCGCCGAGCCTTTCTTTGAGCAGTTCGACAAGGCGCTCCCCGTTCGGCAATTCCTTGCCGTTTATGACGGCACAGACCATCATTTTGCCATCGACCGCCGCCTGACGAATGTAAATATGGCGAATAAGCCCCCTGCCCGTCTGCTCGTCATACGCAGGCACGCGGCATTGGGTCATATAGTCCTCAAAGACCTCGAGCACCGTCTCGAATTCAGCAGGCTGCAACCTGCAGTTGCGGCACTCGATAATGCGGTGGCTGTGGGGCGCGAAAAAGCCGATCTGCACGCCTTGTTCAGACATACCCACGGGGTACTGCGCCTTGTTCCGATAGCCTTCAGGGGCGCCGCACTCGATCGATTCGACCGAGATATCAAGTCCGCCTATACGGCGCAGGCAATCCTCGACCCTCTGCTTTTTGATGCGGCATTCGGCCTCAAAATCAATATGGCGCAGGGCACATCCGCCGCATTTGTCAAAGACAGGGCAATCGCTTTCCACCCTGTCGGGCGAGCTGTCAAGCAGTTCCACAAGCTTACCGACGGCGTATGACTTGGTCACCTTAATAATGTGGGCGCGCACCCTGTCACCGACAGCGGTACAGGGCACAAAGACAGCAAATCCGTCCACCCTGCCCACACCTGAGCCTTCGGCTGTCATCGATTGGATATTCAGTTCCACAATGTCGTTCTTTTTCATATGATCTTCCTATACAAAGGCAGCCGTCGGAGAAGGCCTCCGACGGCAAGATTTATGTTACTCATCGGTCTTCATCCGCAAGAGCGAGCCGACTGTTATCGGACGCTCAAACGGAATACGGATAAGCATCGTTGGTTTATTTGCGACCTCGAGGGGATGGCCGTTTTCATCCTGCATACCCTCGGTGCGCACCTCAAAAGGCACACTCTTTGCCTCAAGGCAGTCGAGCACCGTCGACGCGGCAAACTTATTCTTCAGAGATGCGATGACATATCCGTCCTCGTATCCCTCAACGACGGCGGCTACCGCGTAATCACGCACATAGCCTGCGGTGAGGTAGGTCTGCGAATTGGTCGGCTTGCCGAAATAAAAGCCTGTGGAATAGGCGCGGTGGCTTATCTTCCCGAGCTCGTCGATGACCCACTCAGGCACACTCGCGGTCGGGTCGGCGGCATAAGCGTCGATGGCGCCGCGATAGGCGTTAGTGGTCACCGCGACGTAGTAATGGGACTTGGCCCTGCCCTCGATCTTAAGGCTCGACACACCTGCGTCGACCAGCTTGCCGATATGCTCGGCCATACAAAGATCGTTGGCATTCAGGATATAGGTGCCCTTGTCGGTCTCGGTGATATCGAAAAGCTCACCCGGCCGCTTTTGCTCCATAAGGCTGTAGCTCCAGCGGCAAGGCTGGGCGCAATCACCACGATTGGCGTCGCGGCCTGTCATATAGCTCGAAAGCAGGCAACGTCCCGAATAGGACACGCACATAGCGCCGTGAACGAAGCATTCGAGCTCTAACTCCTTGGGAGTCTTGGCTCTGATATCGGCGATCTCGTCAAGGGAAAGTTCCCTCGCAAGCACGGCACGCTTTACGCCCAATTCATAGAGCTGACGGGCGGTGCGGTAGTTAGTAACGCCCGACTGCACCGACGCGTGAATGACCGCCTGCGGCACTGCTTCCCTGACGACCGACATAGCGCCGAGGTCACCGACAATAAAGGCGTCGGCACCCAAATCGTATGCTATCCTTGCAAAGTCGCCGATGCGGTCGATCTCGTCGTTGTGGGGAGTGGTGTTGCAGGTGACGTGGACGCTTACC
>JAZQID010000013.1:0-12873 GCA_045540915.1 Acutalibacteraceae bacterium | reverse complement strand
GCCTATGTGCGGCGTTCCTTACCATAGCTACGAGCCCTACGTCTCCCGTCTGGTCGACAGAGGGTACAAGGTTGGCATCTGCCAGCAGATGGAGGACCCTGCCAAGACCAAGGGTCTGGTCAAGCGCGACATCGTGCGTGTCATCACCCCAGGAACAGTCATCGAGGACTGTATGCTCGAGGAGGGCCGCAACAACTATCTGTGTGCTGTCTGCAAGCATACCACCGACGCGGGCATCTGCTTTGTCGATGCCTCTACGGGTGAACTGCATCTTACTCGGGTAGAGGGGGACAGCCTGACCGCGAAGATAATTGGCGAGCTTGCCCGTTTCCAGCCCTCAGAGGTGTTGCTCAACGCCATTGCCGCCATCGACGAGGGGCTGACCGAATTTTTGTCCACCCGTGTCAAGTGCCGTATGGAGACCCGCACCGACAGTCAGTTTGACCCCAACAACTGCAAGGACAAGGTCTGCGAGCATTTCGCACAGCCGCTGTCCTCGTTGGGCATCGACGAGGGCTCAAGCGAGCTTTCGGCGTTGGGCGCGGCCTTGGATTACCTCTATGAGACCAAGCGTGTCGGCCTTGCGAGCAACAACCGCGTCAATCTTTATACCGAGGCGCAGTATATGCGGCTCGACCTGTCGACAAGGAACAGCCTTGAAATATCCGAAACTATGCGTTCGCGCAATCAGCGCGGATCCCTCATTCACGTGCTGGACAGGACCCGTACCGCTATGGGACGCAGGCTTATCCGCTCCTGGCTTGAGCAGCCTCTGCTCAACCCTGCCGCTATAATCTCGCGCCAAAACGGCGTTGAAGAACTGCTTGCCGACCCCGTCAACCGTGCCGAACTGATAAATGCTATGGGCGGTGTCTATGACCTTGAGCGGCTTATGTCGAAGGTGCTTCACGGAAGCGTTACTCCGCGCGAGCTTCGCTCCCTTGCCGACACCCTCTCCCATCTGCCTGAGATAAAGGGCAGGATCAGCCTTTGCGGCAGTTCAATACTGCGGGATATCTATGCTCAGATAGACGAGCTTGAGGACGTTCGCGAGCTGGTCAATTCGGCTATCGTCGATCAACCGCCGCTGACCCTCAAGGACGGCAACGTCATCCGCGACGGCTACTGCGAGGAGATCGATACCCTGCGCGCCGACCTCAAGGATGGACACGGATTTATCGTCCGCATTGAGAATGAGGAACGAGAGCGCACTGGTATTAAAAACCTGAGGATAAAGTATAACAAGGTCTTCGGCTATTGCATCGAGGTCACTAATTCATACAGCGACCTCGTTCCTGACCGCTACATAAGAAAGCAGACTCTTACCAACTGCGAGAGATATATAACCGAGGAGCTCAAAGAGACCGAGAGCCGAGTGCTCGGCGCTCGCGACCGACTTGAGCGGCTTGAAAGAGACATTTTCGACGGAATAAGAGGCTCGGTAGCCGAGCAGTTGGTACGTATCCAGACCACCGCCGCCGCTGTCGCACGGCTGGACGTGCTCTGCTCCTTCGCGCAGAGTGCAGACGACAACCGATATGTAAGGCCCAAGATAAACGTCGACGGACGCATCACCATCGTCGGCGGACGGCATCCCGTTGTCGAGAGCCTTTCAAAAATGCCCTTTGTCCCCAACGACACCCATCTTGATATGCACGCTGACCGCTGTGCCATCATCACGGGACCAAATATGGCGGGTAAATCCACCTATATGCGTCAGGTCGCACTCATTACCCTGATGGCGCAGGCAGGCTCCTTTGTGCCTGCCGACTCTGCCGACGTGGGCATCGTTGATGCGATATTCACCCGTGTCGGCGCATCCGACGACCTGTCGGCAGGTCAGTCCACCTTTATGGTGGAGATGAGCGAGGTGGCAAACATACTTGCAAACGCTACCGAGAGAAGCCTGCTCATCTTCGACGAGATAGGACGCGGCACCTCTACCTTTGACGGAATGGCCATCGCAAGAAGCGTGCTTGAGTTCGTATGCAACCGCAAAAAGCTTGGAGCAAAGACCCTCTTTGCTACCCACTACCACGAGCTTACCGAAATGGAGGACGAGCTTGAGGGGGTGCGCAACTATAACACCACCGTCAAAAAGCGCGGTGACGATATCACCTTCCTGCGCCGTATCGTGCGCGGCTGTGCCGACGGAAGCTACGGTATCGAGGTCGCAAAGCTTGCGGGCATACCCGACGAGGTGGTCGCCCGCGCACATAAGATACTCAGAGGCCTTGAGGAAAGTCAGCAGGTGGCTGTGCCGAGGTCTGCTATGAAGAAGCAGGCGAGCGGCTCTATGGAAGGAGAGATAACCCTGTCCGACCGTGCTACCGCTGAGCTTATTGACGAGTTAAAGACCCTTGACGTCAACGTTCTGACACCTATCGAGGCTATGAGCAGGCTCCACGAGCTTGCAGGCAGAGCTAAGGAGATAGGCTGATAAATTTTACGAAAAGGAGGGCGCAAAATGCCTGTTAAAGTATTGGACAAGCACGTCGCGGAGCTTATCGCGGCAGGAGAGGTGGTCGAGCGTCCCTCTTCTGTCATAAAGGAACTGGTGGAAAATTCCATCGACGCAGGTGCCACCGCAATCACGGTCGAGATACAAAACGGCGGCATCACCTATATGCGAATTACCGACAACGGCTGTGGCATCCCATTTGACGAGGTGCCGATTGCCTTTTTGCGCCACGCAACCAGCAAGGTGCGCACCGAGGACGATCTCGCCTGTATCGGCACCCTCGGCTTCCGAGGAGAAGCCTTGGCGTCGGTTGCGGCGGTCGCAAAGGTGGATATGCTGACCTGCACGGGAAAGGGCGCAGGCTGTGCCTACGCCATTCACGGCGGCGAGGAGATATCCCACGATGAAACCGGTTGCCCCAAGGGCACCACCATCGTCGTGCGCGACCTCTTTTACAACGTCCCTGCGCGAATGAAATTTCTCAAAAAAGACGTGTCGGAATCCAATGCCGTTGCCGCCGTCATCGACCGAATGGCTCTCTCCCATCCCGAGATAGCCTTCCGTTTCATCAGAGACGGGAAGCAGACCCTTGCCACATCGGGTAAGGGCGGAATCGAAGCGGCGGTCTATGCCGTCTACGGCAGGGAGTTCTCGGCAGGGCTGATCCCCGTCGACTACCAAGCGGGCGGTATGACCCTGAAGGGACTGATATGCCGTCCGACCGAGGCGAGAAAGAGCCGCAGTATGCAGCACTTTTTCATCAACGGCCGATATGTAAAATCCAACACTATGATGGCGGCTCTTGAGCAGGCCTACAAGGGCTCGGTTATGGTGGGCAAATTCCCTGCCTGCGTGCTTGAACTTACTATGCCCAACACCGACGTGGACATAAACGTCCATCCCGCCAAGCTTGAATGCCGCTTTACCAACGAAAAATCCGTCTTTGACACCATCTACTACGGAGTCCGCTCCACCTTGCAAAAAGGGGACGGCTTCGGCGAAATCAAACTGGCGCAAAAGCCTTTCCGCAGCCTCAGTGCAACCGATGCCGAGGTACAGCAGCTTCATTACAGCGGCTCTGCCCTGCAAAACACCAAGCCGCAACCTGTGGTTGCTAAACCCGAGTTTGTCAAGGCGCAAAACAGCTTCACCCGACCCAAATTCGACCTCGATCTGTTGGTCGACGATTTTGTGCCCACAAAGCCTGTTCGGGTAAGCGAGCCTGCGCCCAAATATGATTCTAAACCGCTTAATGTGTTGCCTGGGCCGATCGAAAATGCGGTGCATATTACTGCCGACGAAGAGCCTGCACTCCGCCTTATCGGAGAGGCTTTCAGCACCTACGCTCTCTTTGAAGTGGGCGAGGAGATATTGGTCGTCGACAAGCACGCGGCCCACGAGCGCATACTTTATGAAGAACTTAAGTCTCACCTGCACACCGAGTCGCAGATATTGTTAGAACCCATTGCAGTCACCTTGAGCAAGGATGAGTACGGCGCCCTTAACGAGCATATGGCCGAGGTTACCGACACGGGCTTTGAGCTTGAGGACTTCGGCGGCTCCTGCCTGCTTGTCAGGGCGGTGCCTTCGGTGCTCAGCGACTGCGATGTAGCCCCCCTTGTTCAGGAGATAGCCGCAGGCTTCTTAAAGCAGATAAACTCGGTGGAGATCGACCACCTTGACTGGCTCTATCACAATATGGCCTGCCGCGCCGCAGTAAAGGGCGGCGACAGGTCGGGCGAGGACCTGATAAAACTCGCCGAGCGTATTGCGAAAAGTGATGACATCCGCTACTGTCCGCACGGACGTCCGGTTGCCTTCCGCTTGACCCGCAAGGAATTGGAGAAACAGTTTGGACGGCAGGGATAAGATCACGCTGCCCGTCATCGTGGGCCCCACAGCGTCGGGAAAAACGGCGCTCGGAATCGCGGTGGCGAGGGTGCTTGACGGAGAGATCATATCCTGCGATTCAATGCAGATATACCGCACTATGCCGATTGCGACCGCTCAACCCACCGAGCAGGAGCGCAAGGCGGTGGTGCATCATATGATCGACTTTGCCGACCCTGACGAAGAGTACAGCGTTGCACGTTACTGCGAGGATGCCGCAAGGGTCATCGCAGATGTCAACTCGCGCGGCAAGGTGCCTGTGCTTGTCGGGGGAACGGGGCTTTATGCCGATTCTTTGGTTGAGGGCATCCGCTTTTGTGAAGGGGAAAAGGACGATGAATTGCGCCGCACCCTTAACGAGCGCGCCGAGGCCGAGGGCAACGAGGTGCTCTTGCGCGAGCTGAGCGATATTGACCCCGCTTATGCCGAGCGGCTCAACCTCAACGACCGCAAGCGCATCGTCAGGGCACTGGAGCTCTATTACGGCACCGGTGTGCGTATGAGCGAACAACTCGCCTTGTCAAAGAGGGGAGAATCCCCCTATGACCCGATATGGATCGGCATAACCTTTGCCGACCGACAGAAACTCTACGACCGCATCGACCGACGGGTCGACCTGATGGTATCGGAGGGTCTGCTTGAGGAGGCGGAACGGGTCTTGAAGGCCTCGTCCGGCACCTCTGCACAGGCGATAGGCCACAAGGAGCTTTTGCCATATTTTAATTCGCAGGCAACCCTCGAGGAGTGCCTTGACCGACTTAAACAGCAGACGCGCCGTTACGCCAAGCGCCAGCTAAGCTGGTTTCGGCGCAACCAGAATATACGTTGGCTATACGCCGACCGCACCGACGATATCTGTGCCGAGGCGCTGGCCGTGATCAACGAAAGGATGAAGAAGGTATGACCGTCTTAAAACGGATAGGCGCATCCCTTTTGGGACTGCTTTTGCTTGCCTATATTGTATACCACGCCCTTGTGGTGCCCTATACCAGCATCAAGACCGAAACAGCGGTCTCCTTCTCCGCAAAGAAGACCATTTCGGTCACCGAGTCATATATAATCCGCAACGAGCACCTTGTCGCCTCCGAGCATCAGGGTGTGTTCAGCTATACCGTAGCCAACGGAAGCAAGGTGGCCAACGGCGGTGCCATCGCATCGGTCTACGGCTCGCACGAGGCGGCTCAGGCCAAGGTCAAGCTTGACGACCTCGATCGACAGATAGAGGCGCTTGAGACCCTGCAGGGTATGGGCTCCAACATCGTCGTGTCGGTCGACCAGATAGAAAAGCAGCTGCAGTCGGCGCTGATAGATACCCTCAACGGCTCAAGCGACGGGGATTATTCAACTCTTAAGGAGAACAGCGAGGCCTATCTGACCCTGCTCAACCGCCGCCTTGCCGTCACCGATTCGAGCGTCGACTTTTCGGCGCGCATCGCATCCCTTAAGAGCCAGCGCGACTCCCTCAGCGCCTCGGCAGGTCAGGTCATCGGCACCGTTAACGCCCCCTGCTCAGGCTATTTTATCTCTTCGGTCGACGGGTATGAGGGTACCCTTTCTCCCGATAATATCGAGAGTATTACCCCCGAAGCCTTTGCAAAGATCGAAAAGGACAACACCGTCACCGACGATGCCTTCGTCGGCAAGGTGGTCAGCGATATGCAGTGGTATATCGCGGCTGAGGTCTCGTTTGCCAATTCGCTTCTGCTCAGTCAGGGCAGCACCATAATGCTTGAAATACCTGCCGCAACGGTAGAGGAATTGCCTGTGACCGTCGCCTGCGTCAACAAGAGTGCCAAGGGCGATACTGCCGTAGTGGTCTTTCAATGCGGCTATATGAACACCGAACTGTCAAAACTGCGTTCGCCCGCTTTTCAGATCATCCTCGAACGGTACGACGGCCTTCGAGTAAGCGATCAGGCCATCCGTGTTGAAGACGGCAAAAGGGGAGTCTACGTCTTTATAGGCTCCGCCGTAAAGTTCGTTCCCGTCGACATTTTGTATAACGGCAACGGCTACAAGGTCTGCAAGAAGGTCGACCCGATGGAAGAGGGTCTGCATCTGTATGACGACATTATTGTGAAAGGAAAGAATCTCTATGACGGAAAACCGATCCTTTGACGATGTCAGCGAGCGTATAAGGTGGTTTGACGCCAACTATGCCGAGATAAAGGAGCGCATTGCCGCCGCCGCTAAGCGAGCGGGCCGTGACCCGAGCGAGATACATCTGCTCGCCGCCACCAAAACGGTGCCCGTCGAGGTCATCAATCACGCTATCGCAAGCGGTATCAAGCTCATCGGCGAAAATCGTGTGCAGGAGCTTTGCAGTAAGATAGATATGCTTGATGATTCTGCCGTCAGGCACCACATCGGCCGACTCCAGACCAACAAGGTCAAGCAGGTGGTCGGCAAGGTGCAGATGATCGAGTCGGTCGACTCGGTAAAGCTTGCCGAGGAGATAGGAAAGCAGAGCCGCCGCTTAGGAATCGTGACCGATGTGCTTGTCGAAATTAACATCGGAAACGAGGACGCAAAATCGGGCATTTCAGCCGTTGAGTGTGAGCCGTTTTTGAGGCAGATCGCCGCAATCGAGGGCATTCGGGTGCGCGGATTGATGGCAATTCCGCCCATTTGTGAAAATGAGGCCGAAATTTGCCAATATTTTAATAAAATGTATAAACTGTTTATTGACATTTCGGGCAAAAGAATAGATAATATTAGTATGGACTATCTGTCTATGGGAATGTCCGGAGATTTCGAGCAGGCTATCGAGTCGGGCGCCAATATCATACGCCTCGGAACCGTCCTGTTCGGACAGCGAAACTACAATTAGCAACCGAAAATAATTCATATAAAGGAGATAGGTTATGGGATTCAAGGAAAAGTTTAAGGACTTCTTCACACCGGTCGACAGCGAGTACGAAGAGGAAGAGGTAATGGAGGAACAGCCCGTTCACGAGGAGAAGGGCTTTGACTTCGCGCCTTCCCGTTCTTCTTCACGCGACAAGGTTGTCAATTTCGGCACGGGCTCTCAGCTTCAGGTCGTTCTTGTCAAGCCTGAGAGGTTCGAGGACGCGCCCTCTATCGCCGACCATCTTAACGCAAAGCGCACCGTCGTTTTGAATCTTGAGAGCGCACCGAAGGAGATCGTTCGCCGTCTGGTCGACTTTTTGAGCGGCGTTGCATACGCCAACAAGGGCCAGATCAAGCGCGCCGCAAATAACACCTTTGTCATCACCCCCAACAACGTTGACGTTTCGGGCGATGTCTTCTTTGAAGAGCGTGACAGCTACTACCGTTAAAAATGTCGCCTAATTTTGAAAGCGACGACCGACTTCTTACCTCGCGGGTGAATGACGCCAAGCGCATCGCCCGCGATAAGTATGTTCATAAATTTATCGGTTTTCTTGACGAGAGGAGTGCGGCGCTCTGCCTGCAGGCTCTCGGCAAGCACAGCGGCGTCGCTTACACCCTTTTCGGCGGCTACGATGATGCACAGCGGGTAATGCTGGGCATCTTTCCCGACGAGGAGGCTATGTCCCGTATGTCGTCGGCTTGGCCGATAACCGCCCTGACCCTTCGCTTTCGCGAGGTGGCACGGCTTACCCATCGGGACGTCCTCGGCAGTCTGATGAGCCTCGGCATTACGAGGGAGTCGGTTGGCGACATTCTCATCGATGAAGGCCGCGCCGTCATTTTCGTGACCGACAGCGTGGCTGAGTTTGTCCGCTCTCAGCTTAGCAAGGTCGGCGGCGAAGGTGTAAAGGTGGAGGAAGGCTATGTTCAGCCTCTGCCTGCTGCGTACCGCCTTCAGCCCGTGACCGAGACGGTCGCATCGATGCGACTTGACGGCGTTGTAGCGGCCCTGTGCGGCACGTCGCGCACAAGGGCATCCGAATGGATACAAGGCGGACTGGTCGCAGTCAACGGCATCGAATATGATAGGGTGAGTGCCACCCTGCGCGACGGGGACAAACTTTCGGTCAGAGGAATCGGAAAATTCCGCATCGATAATTGCGAGGATACCACGCGGAAGGGACGAATCGTCCTGAAAGCACAGAAATATATATAAAACAACATTGGTCTATCAGAAGAAAGGAAGGTTAGTATGATCACATCGGAACAGCTTTTGAACTACCAGTTTACTAAGGTTGGAAGAAACGGATACAAGGATATGGAGGTCGACGAGCTGATCTCGTCGGTCGCCGAGACCGTCAGCTTCTATGAGAAGAAGGTGCGTGATATGCAGCGCATCATCGAGGATCTCAAGAAGGAAGAGACCATCATTCAGGCAACCCTTGTTAACGCGCAGAAGCTCGCAAGTCAGGTGACCGAAGAGGCACAGGCTAAGGCGGACGAGGTGGTCGCACAGGCTCAGCAGAAGGCGGATGCACTGCTTTCCGAGCGCGAGGCCGAGGTCGCCAAGGCGACCGAGGATGCCGAGAAGGCGGTCGCTCAGATGCTTGATGCCGCCAAGGCGAAGGCCGCTGACCTTTTGGAAAATGCCAAGCGCACCACCGAGGAAATGGCGCGTGCGACCGGCGAGAGTCAGGCACAGCAGGAGATACTGCTCGCCTCTATGAAGAACGAGGTCGCCGCCTTCCGCGCTAAGCTCATCGAGCAGTACAAGGAGCATATCCGCCTTATCGAGCAGCTTCCCAATGAAACGGTCGAGCTTGCGAGGGCGGTCGCCGCTGAGCAGGAGGAAACTGCCGACAGCGGCTCAAACCTTGTCAAGATATACGACGAGATGAAGGCCAACGAGAATGCTGCTGCCGATGCAGTCGACGAGGTTGCCGAGCTTACCGAAACTCAGGTGCCTGTTGAGGATGCTCAGGTCGAGATCGCTGAGGAGATTCAGCCCGAGCCCCAGAGAATCGGAGGCTTCTCGGTCATCATCGATGACGACGAGGATTGATCCTATCAACAGTATAAATCAAGATAGTTTAGGAGAATTGTCACTATGCCACAGGACTATAACAACACGTTGAATTTGCCGCAGACCGAGTTCCCGATGCGTGCAGGCTTGCCCACCCGCGAGCCCGAGGCATTGGAGGGCTGGTATAAGAACAGCCTTTATGAAGAGATACTTGCTCGCAACGAGGGCAAGCCGCTGTACGTTTTGCACGACGGCCCTCCCTATGCCCACGGCAAGATCCATTTGGGCACTGCGCTGAACAAGATACTTAAGGACTTCGTCGTCCGCTACAAGAATATGAGCGGCTTCAAGGCGCCCTACGTTCCCGGCTACGATACCCACGGTCTGCCCCCCGAGCTGAAGGCTCGCAAGCAGGCAGGTAAGAAGTCGAGCGAGCAGATCTCTCCCCTTGAGCTGAGAAAGCTTTGCCGCGAGTTTGCTCTCGGCTTTGTCGATGACCAGCGCGACCAGTTCAAACGCCTCGGCGTTCTTGGCGAATGGGACAATCCCTATCTGACCCTCAAGCCCGAGTTCGTTGCCCGTCAGGTCGAGATATTCGGCGAAATGGCAAAGAAGGGCTACATCTACAAGGGACTCAAGCCTGTCTATTGGTGCCCCGAGTGCCAGACCGCACTTGCAGAGGCGGAGATCGAGTACGCTGAGGATCCCTGCCATTCCATCTACGTAAAGTTCAAGGTCACCGACGACTTCGGCAAGCTTGCCACCCTCGGCGCCGACCTTGACAAGACCTATTTCGTTATCTGGACCACGACCACTTGGACCCTGCCCAGCAACGTTGCCATCTGTGTCGGTCCCAACTATGAATACAGCCTGCTTGAAGCAAACGGCGAATTCTACGTTATGGCCACCGACCTTGCCGCAAATGCGATGCAGGCGGCCGGTATCGAGGAGTACAGGACGGTCGGTACCGTTATGGGCAGTGAGCTTGAGCTTATGACCACCGCCCATCCTTTCCTTGACCGCGAATCCCTCGTCATCGTCGGTGACCACGTCACCCTCGAGAGCGGTACGGGCTGCGTTCATACCGCACCCGGTCACGGTGTTGACGACTTTGAGGTATGCCGCAATTATAAGCAGGTGCCGATGGTGGTCGCCGTTGACGCTAAGGGCGTTATGACCGAGGATGCAGGCCGCTTCGCAGGTCTTACCACCGATCAGGCCAACAAGGAGATCGCAAAGCACCTTGACGAGACGGGCAACCTCTTCGCCCTTTCAAAGATAATCCACCAGTATCCTCACTGCTGGCGTTGCAAGTCGCCCATCCTCTTCCGTGCGACCGAGCAGTGCTTCTGCTCGATTGCCGACTTCTCCGATGCCGCCGTTGAGGCCATCAAGACGGTCGAATGGATCCCCGGCTGGGGCGAGGACCGTATCACCAATATGGTCAAGGACCGCTCTGACTGGTGTATCTCCCGCCAGCGCACCTGGGGCGTGCCCATTCCGATCTTCTACTGCGAGGAATGCGGCGAGCAGCTTATCAACGATGACACCATCCGCTCGGTTGCCGACATCTTCCGTAAGGAAGGTGCTGACGCTTGGTATGCGAGGGAGGCCAAAGAACTTCTGCCCGAGGGCACCTGCTGCGCCAAGTGCGGTTGCACTGACTTCCGCAAGGAAACCGACATTATGGACGTTTGGTTCGACTCGGGTTCGACCCACGCGGCCGTTCTCGACGAGAGAGATTACCTTAAATTCCCTGCCGACCTCTATCTTGAGGGTGCCGACCAATATCGCGGCTGGTTCCAGTCGTCCCTGCTGACCTCGGTTGCAACCAAGGGAATTGCTCCTTACAAGACCATCGTAACTCACGGCTGGGTCGTTGACGGCGAGGGCAAGAAGATGTCCAAGTCCATCGGCAACACCATCGAGCCTGAGGAGATCGTCAATCAGTACGGTGCCGACATTCTGCGTCTGTGGGTCGCATCAAGCGACTACCACGCCGATATCCGTATTTCCAAGGATATCCTTAAGCAGTTGTCCGAAAGCTACCGCAAGATCCGTAACACCGCCCGCTTCATTCTGGGCAACATCGGAGACTTTGATCCCGATACCGATGCGGTGTCTACCGACAAGCTTGAAGCCATCGACCTGTGGGCTCTGGCGCGCCTGAACGACCTTATCGAAAAGGTGCAGAACGCCTACGACCGCTTCGAGTATCACATCATCTATCACGCCGTTCACAACTTCTGCGTGGTCGATATGTCCAACTTCTACCTTGACGTTATCAAGGACCGTCTGTACGTCGAGAAAACGACGGGTGCTACCCGTCGCGCCGCACAGACTACTATCTATATGATCCTCAACGCTCTGACCCGTATGCTCGCCCCCATCCTCGCCTTTACCGCCGAGGAGATCTGGCAGTTTATGCCCAAGGGCAGCGATTGCGACAAGGGCTCGGTAATGTTCAACGACTATCCGCAGAAGCTGGATATCAGCGTTGACGACGCCTTTATGAACGAGTGGGAGAGATTGCACGCCATTCGTGACGACGTTAAGAAGGAGATTGAGAGTGCCCGTAATCATAAGATAATCGGTGCCTCCCTTGATTCCAAGATCACCCTCTACGCAACCGGCGAGACCTACGCGCTGTTAAGCAAGTTTGAGCCGATTTTGACCGCCATCCTTATCGCCTCCGAGGTTGAACTCGTTGAGGGCGAGGGCGGCAACTTCAAGGGCGACGAGGGAGTCGGCGTTACGGTTGAAAAGGCCGGCGGATGCAAGTGCGAGCGTTGCTGGTCCTATTCCGAGACGGTCGGCAAGAACCCCGAGCTTGCCCAGCTGTGCGAGCGTTGCGCCGCAATACTTTCCGATAATTAGGAGATTTGAATGACCACTGTTATTGCCTTGATCTCTATTGCGGCCCTTGTGGCCATTGATCAGATAACCAAGCACCTCGTTGTCACAAACTTCGCGGTCGGCGAAACTATGCCGATATGGGAGGGAGTGCTCAACTTCACCTATGTGCGAAATGACGGCGCTGTGTTTGGATTCCTGTCGGGCAAGGGATATATCTTCAACACGGTCACTGTGTTGATAGTGCTTGTCGGCATCGCCCTTATCGTGATGCGCAAGATTCAGCCCAAGCTGCTCTTGTGGGCGGCCACCCTCGTGATCGCGGGCGGTATCGGCAACCTTATCGACCGATTCAGGCTGAGCTACGTCATTGATTTTATCGACGTCAGATGCTTCGGCAGGTTTTGGGTGTGGGTGTTCAACTTCGCCGATTGCTGTGTCGTCATCGGTTGCCTTATGATCTTGGCATACTATACCGTCGACCTTATACGCGACTTTAAGAATAAGCCGACGCCTGTCGCTGAGTCAACGGAGGAGCCCGATGCAAAGGCTTGAGTTTATCTGTGACCTGCCGAATATGCGTGTCGACAGCTTTTTGGCTGAGCGAGGCGATATGACCCGTTCAGCCGCCGCAAAGCTTTGCGATAACGGCGCGGTCACCATCGGCGGAAAACCCTGCAGGAAAAAGGATATAGTTTCCGTCGGCGATGAGGTGGCGGTCGAGCTGCCCGATCCCGTCGAGGCTGAGGCAAAGCCGCAGGACATACCCATTTCGGTGGTGTATGAGGATGAC
>JAZQID010000012.1:0-3351 GCA_045540915.1 Acutalibacteraceae bacterium | reverse complement strand
TACCCATCGGTATGTACCTCTTCGGCCTCTATGCCTCAAGCAGAGAGAAAAAATGCGCCAACACCATCACCGCTGAGGGTTGCCAAAGTACCGCTAAGGCGGTCAGGTTCGTTCCCCTGCCAACCGTATTCTGCGCCGTGTTGCCGATACTTGTAATATACCTGCTCTTCTTCTTGTCGCAGTGGAAATACTATGTTTCGGGCTTTATCGGAGTGCTGCCTGATGAAGTGGCATACGCCCAGTACGCACGCGAGGGCTTCTTCCAGCTTTGTGCGGTGTCGGCCATCAATTTGGTGATACTCTCGCTTACCGCCCTGCTGATGAAGCGCAAGGACGACAGCCCTTCGTGGTGGCTCAAGGGCATCTCGCTGGCCTATTCGGTATTTACCCTTATCCTGCTGAGCACCGCCGCCGCAAAGCTCGTGCTTTACATCGACCGCTTCGGGCTTACCACCAAGCGCGTCTATGCCGCGTGGTTTATGGCTGTACTGGCGATACTCTTCCTGCTGATAATCGTAAAGCAGTTCGTCAGCAAGATCAAAATGATACCCGTCGGTGCCGCCGTCGTGGTGGCAATGTTCGGACTGCTCTCCTTTAGCGGAGCCGACGCCTTTATCGCCGAGTACAACGTCGACCGCTACCTCAACGGCACCATCAGGATGCTTGACGTCGATGCACTGGGCGACCTCGGCTACGCCAGTGTCCCCTCGCTTGAAAAGCTTATCAACGCGGGCGAACACGCTGAGGAATACGAAAACTTCCCCAAGGACAACTATTCGATCGTCCGTATAGATGCCGAGTATGAGATGGAGGCTTTTGCCGAGGAGCTTTCGAATGAAATTCCTCTCTCCGAGCTGACCCTGCGCAAAGCAAGGGCGCGCTCGATACTGTTGGATATGGGCTACATCGAAATCGAGGATCAACCCGATTCCGACACGGTATATATGTAAAAGATTTGACTTTCTTCCTCTTTGTGTTATCATAAGGGGAAGAAGGTCATTTTTTATGGAAAGAAGGCATTTGATGTGAAAAAGGTACCCTTGGTTGCGGCAATCAACGACCTATCGGGTTTCGGGCGTTGCTCGCTTACGGTAGCCTTGCCCATTTTCTCCGCTATGGGCATACAAGGGTGTCCCCTGCCTACCGCTATACTCTCAAACCACACCGGCTACAACAGCTGTTATTTTGAGGATTTTACCGACCGTATGGGCGCGTATATCTCCGAGTGGAAAAAGTTAGAGCTCAGCTTCGACGGCATCTGCACCGGTTTCCTCGGCGATGCCGCTCAGGTTGAGATACTGGCGCAGTTTATCCGCTCATCCGCTCAGCCTGACGCTGTACTGCTGGTCGATCCCGCTATGGCGGATGACGGCGAGCTTTACAGGACCTGCACCGACGAGCTTTGCAGGCAGATGCGCAACCTCGTTGCCCTCGGAAATCTGGTAACTCCCAACCTGACCGAAGCCTGCCTGCTGACCGACGAAAGCTACGAGGACATTCTCAGCGCAGGTCAGAATGAGCTTGATGACAAGATCTTTTCGATGGCTCGCCGTATATCACAGACGGGGCCTGAGCAGGTGGTTATTACGGGCATACATTCGGGAGATAGGATAGTCAACTTTGTATATGACAACGGAAATGAATACAAGGCTTCCTCGCCTATGGTGGACTGCAAATATGCAGGAACGGGGGACGTTTTCGCTGCGGTGCTTTTCGGGTATCGCGTGCACGGGGTCGAACTGAGTCAGGCGGTGCAAAAGGCCGCCGACTTCGTCAGCGAGGCCACCGCCCATTCGGTAGCACTCGGTGTCAGGTCGACCGACGGCATCGCGTTTGAGCCCTTTTTGAGCCGTCTTGCTCAGGATATCGATCGGCTCGGCCGATAACATTTTGCTCTTTGGGAGTAGCTATGAAGTTGAAATTATTGACCGCGTTTGCCGTTGTCTCGGTCGCGATCCTGTCCACATCGGGTTGCAGTTTCGGTGTGCTTGATAACGAATATCAATATTCGGTCGTGCAGAAGAATTCCTCTGCGTCTGACTCCCTCTCAGCCTTGGAGAGTTCGTCAAGCGCGGATACTTCGTCGTCCTCGTCGGGCTCGTCTAAAGACGAATCAGCCTCCCACTACGAAGGCTTTGCCTTTGCCTCGGCGGATAAATCCAACGGAGTGGTCATTACTGAGTATAACGGGCAGGACAAAAATGCCGTTGTCCCCTCCTCCATTCATGGCGAAAAGGTGGTTGGCATCGGCGAATTCGCCTTTGGTAAAGAGGTTGAGAGGGTGCTAATTCCCGCGTCAGTCGCGGAGATCAGCCCTCACGCGTTTGATGCCGCATTGGTGCTTGACACCATCGATGTTGACGGCAACAATCCAAATTATTGCACGTTCGGCGGGATGCTTTACAGCAAGGATTTGTCGGTGCTGATCCGTTGTCCTTTGGGTAAGCAGGGGCAGGTCGCCGTTGAGAAGGGCGTCACTCAGATCGGCAGGTTTGCCTTCTTTAACTGCGCGAATGTCAAGGAAATAACCCTTCCCGATGGAATCGCGAGCATACAGGCCTGCGCTTTTTCAAATTGCAAGGGGCTCGATAGCGTTTTCATACCCGCGTCGGTCAGTTTTATAGCCCACGACGCTTTTGCAGGATGCACCGGCCTGCGTGATATTTACGTGAGCGAGGATGTCTTCGAGAAAGTGGCTAACAAATGGGTGCCCTCGGCGAATTGTAATGTACATTTCTATTAAAAAGGAATTGACACCGTTTCGGGAAAGAGGTATAATACTCCTGCTTCGAGGTGTCGCCCAGTTGGTAGGGCGCTAGTTTTGGGAGCGTGCCTAGTAGTTATAGCCGAGATTTTACGGAAGGCCCGAAAAGCCTTTAACGGTGCGGACTTTCGGCACTTTACAAAAACGCAAAACGGCGTGGAATTTGCGTTTGACCACAGTTTGTCCCACTTCCACGCGAGAAACTGAAAAATTGAATAGATATCCGGGTGTGGCGCAGCTGGGAGCGCGGGTGGTTTGGGACTAAGAGAACGGGTCAAGCCCCTACTCTTGAAAACCCGCATAAACACTGGGTTTTCCGCAGTTTCAAATCTCGATTTTTAAGGTTTGACCCTATATTTGACCACTTCTGAAAACCCCAATTTTTGACCCTATATTTTTCAAAATTTCATAGTATCGAGGTGTGGCGCAATTGGTAGCGCGCTTGCTTTGGGAGCTAAAGGTCGCTACCCGATCCCCTCTTCAAAAAAGCGAGGAAACGCGAGAAAAACGGAGGAAAAACGAGCATTTGCCGTTTGACCTACCCTCGCAAAAGTGGTTTGACCACAATTTTGACCAGTTCTGTGAGA
>JAZQID010000011.1:0-5310 GCA_045540915.1 Acutalibacteraceae bacterium | reverse complement strand
GGCTTTATATGATCTGTGGCTCAGCAAGGTGGATGACCCTGTCCTGCTTGCCGAGCTTGAGTCGGTTCGTGGAGATGACGAGGCGATACTTGACCGTTTTTATAAGGAACTTGAGTTTGGTACTGCGGGTCTGCGCGAGGTCATAGGCGCGGGCACCAACCGAATGAATGTATATACCGTCGGCCGTGCAACTCAGGGCTTTTCCGAGTATCTGAAGGGTGCTTTTGATACCCCGAGCGTAGCGATAGGATATGACAGCCGCAACTGTTCCGAACTGTTCAGCAAAACTGCCGCTTGTGTCTTTGCGGCAAACGGAGTCAAGGTGTGGCTCTATCCCGAGCTTGCGCCTACGCCGATGGTCTCTTTTGCGATTCGCTATCATAAGTGCTCAGGTGGTGTGGTCGTTACCGCGAGCCATAACCCTGCCGAGTACAACGGCTACAAGGCCTACGGACCCGACGGATGTCAGCTCAGCGGCGACGCGAGTGCCTGTGTGAGTGAGGCGGTAGAAAAGGTTGACGTCTTCTCCGGAATTCGCTCTGTCGACTTTGACGAGGCGCTTGCAAGCGGTATGATCGAATACATCGGTCAGGACAACTACGAGTCCTATTATGAAAACGTTCTCTCGCAGTCTGTTGAACCCGAGGTGGTTGCTTCATCCGACCTCAAGGTAATATATACCCCCATTCACGGAACGGGCAACAAGCCCGTGCGCGAGGTTCTTAAACGCATCGGCATCAAGGATGTCATCGTCGTAAAGGAGCAAGAGCTTCCCGACGGAAATTTCCCGACCGCTCCCTATCCCAATCCTGAGATCCGTCAGCCGTTTGAGTGTGCGCTCAAGATGGCCGAGGAATATAAACCCGATCTGCTTCTTGGTACCGACCCCGACGCCGACCGCGTCGGTATCGCAGTGCCCGACGGCGACGAGTACCGACTGCTTACGGGTAACGAAGTGGGCGCGATGCTGCTTAATTACGTCCTTTCCCGTCGCACCGCACTCGGCACGATGCCGAAGGATCCCGTTGCAGTAAAATCCATCGTTTCCACCTCTATATGTGACAAGATCGCCGCTGACTACGGTTGCGAGATGCGCAGCGTCCTGACAGGTTTTAAGTACATCGGCGGAGTCATCGCAGAGCTTGAAGCGGCAGGTCAGTCCGACCGATATGTCTTTGGTTTTGAAGAAAGCTACGGCTATCTCGTCGGCACCTACGTTCGCGATAAGGATGCCGTTGTCGCCTCGATGATGATATGCGAAATGGCGGCCTATTATAAGTCGCAAGGAATGACCTTGATGCAGGTGCTCAACGGCATCTATTCAAAATACGGCCTCTATCTGCACAAGACAGTCAGCTATACCTTCTCGGGCGCAAAGGGAATGGCTAAGATGTCCGAGATTATGTCTAAGCTTCGGGCTGAGCCGCCCAAGTCTATCGGCGGATATGCGGTTGAGTCGATCTCCGACTACGAGACCTCGCTGACCACCGACTGTCGTACAGGGGAGAAGACCGATATCCTGCTTCCTAAGGCCGACGTTATCATCTTCTCACTTGAGGGCGGAAACGGAGTTATCGTTCGTCCTTCGGGCACCGAGCCGAAGATAAAGGTCTACCTGACCGCCGTTGCCGACACAAACGAACAGGCGGTTGCCGTCAAGGACAGCCTTGCGGCCGATATGGACGAATACCTTAAATAGTAAAAAGCCTCGATGGAACTCCATCGAGGCTTTCTTAATCATATAACATTGTCTATTCCTCGCAGTATATGATCCTACGGGTCAGTTCGATCACCTCGTCGGTGCCGAGGGAGTTGAGGATCTCCACCTTGCCGACAGCATCCGAATCATTGGCGGTGCCGCGCTCTATCAGGCGGCGCTGAGTCTGCCGCGCAGTGCCGAGTCCGCCGTAGAATATCTCGACCTCGCGGCCGAACTCCTCCAAGATAGCCTTGGTGATAAGGGGATAGTGGGTGCAACCGAGGACGATGGAATCGATCTTGTCGCGGTTAAAGGGCTCGAATATCCGCCTGAGATAGCCGTGCACCCGCTCGCTCGCAAAGTCGCCGCTTTCGATAAGCTCGGCCAATTCGGGACAGGGCAGGGGGATGATGTGAGCCTGATCGGTGTACTGATGTAAAAGGGTCATAAACTTCTCTTGCTTAAGGGTCAGGGGGGTGGCCATAACGATGACGGTGGGATGCTCCTTAGCAAGAGCGGCAGGCTTAATGGCAGGCTCAATTCCGATAATAGGTATCTCGGAATGCTCCTGACGAAGCTGAGCGGCCGCGGCGGCGGTTGCGGTGTTACAGGCGATGACCATCGCCTTGATGCCGCGCTCAAAGAGCATATCGGCGGTGGCAAATGTCAGCCTTTTTACCTCATCGACCGTCTTGGTGCCGTAGGGCGCGTTTGCCGAATCGCCGAAGTAAATGTAGTTCTCGTTGGGCATTATCTTTATCAGCTCGCGCAAAACGGTTGCGCCGCCTATGCCCGAATCGATGACCGCAATGGGCAGGTTCTTGTCTATCATATCAAAACCTTCTTTTCGAAGTGATAATTTCATCCCTTATTCTACCACAGCCTCTGAAAAATAGCAATCCCTCATTAAAATGACCTGAGAGTTGATTTTGCAAGATAGCTGTGCTACAATATAGCAAGTTTGTTTTAAGGGGTCATGTAAGTTGGCAGAAGTCAGATATCAAAACTCATATCTGAGCGGCTTGAAAAAAGGTATCCCGATCGCGTTGGGCTACCTTTCGGTGTCGTTTGGATTTGGAATATCGGTTGTCAGCAGGGGATTAGAGGCCGTTTGGGCGGTAATTATCTCGATGACTAACCTGACCTCAGCAGGTCAGCTTGCGGGTGTCGGCGTCATACTCTCGCAAGGCCCCATAATCGAAATGGTGCTGACCCAGCTTGTCATCAACCTGCGCTATTCGCTGATGGGCATCGCCCTGACCCAAAAGCTCGGCACCTACAGCCTGCGCCATAGGATACTCAGCGCCTTCGGTATCACCGATGAGATATTTGCCGTCGCAATAAACGAAGGCGGCGAGATAGGCCCCCGTTTTATGTACGGACTTATCACCCTGCCGTATCTTGGTTGGACGGCAGGCACCCTTATCGGTGTGCTTGCGGGTGACATATTGCCCCTGTCGGTGAGTGCCGCACTCGGCATCGCGATATACAGTATGTTCGTTGCTATCGTCGTGCCTGAAGCAAGGGATGACAAGGGCGTTATGTGGGCAGTCGTGATTGCCTGCTCGCTTAGCTGTGCTCTATATTATATTCCGCTTTTCAGCTTCATATCAACGGGTTTTTCCATCATAATTTGCGCCGTCGTTGCCTCTGTAATAATGGCAGTCGTCAAGCCGATCGAGAGTGAGGAGGAGAGCCGATGAGCGTCTATTACATAATTGCGTCTATATGCGCTATGTCGTTGACCACTTACCTCATCCGCGTAATACCCTTTGCGGCCTTCCGCAAGAAGATACGCTCTCCCTTTGTGCGCAGCTTTTTGCACTACGTACCCTATGCCGTGCTCGGCGCGATGACCCTGCCTGCGATACTTTTTTCTACCGGCAGCCTTATCACAGGCGCGGTAGGCTTCGGTGTCGCGCTGATACTGTCCTACCGACGCACACCGCTGTTGCTTGTTGCTGTCTCGGCCTGCCTTGCGGCATTTATTACAGGCCTTATAGTCGGATTGGTATAAAAAATCTCCCTCGCCAAACCTTGTGAAAGGTCGGGCGGGGGAGTTGCTTTATTATAAGCCTTTTTCCTCGATTATTTCGTCCATTATTTCTGCGGCGATCTCAACCAGCTCAACACAGGGACGGCGCTTGTAGAAGTCAGGAGTTCGGTCGGTAGGGACTGCGGATTTATCGTTGGCCTCGGCACCTATGAGGTCACGGCAAATTATGGTGCCGTTTTTCTCGATAAAGCGCGCCGCGATATCCTGAATGAGCGCGTAGTGAGCAGTCTTGGCATCCTTATCGGTCTCATCGGCATAGCCGTAAAGGCAACCTGCCACCATAAAGGCACCGCTCACCGCACCGCAGACCTCGCGAAGCCGACCCATTCCGCCGCCAAAGGAGGAGGAAATGCGAGCGGCATCATCCACGTCGTAGCCGGTCAGGTCGCTAAAGGCGATAAACACCGCCTGCGCACAGTTGTAGCCCTGCAGAAATAACTCTTTTGCTCTCTGAGAGTGGCTCATTTTACATCTTCCTCGATCTTATCCGACAGCTCGTCCAGCCAATCGCCCTCGAAGAGTTCAACCAAACCGTTGTCGCAGACCTTGGCAAGCTCGGGGTCTATGGGCAGACGTGCGATATTCTTGATTCCGTGCTTTGCCGCGATTTCCTCAAGGTGACTCTCACCGTAGATGGAGTGACGCTTCTTGCAGTCGGGGCACTCAAAGTAGGACATATTCTCGACGATGCCCAAGATCGGAATGTTCATAAGGTTGGCCATATTGACCGCCTTCTCGACTATCATCGAAACGAGCTCCTGCGGCGAGGTAACGATAACGATACCCTTGATGGGCAGGGACTGGAAAACGGTCAGCGGCACGTCACCCGTTCCGGGAGGCATATCGACAAACATAAAGTCAACGTCATTCCAGATAACGTCCGACCAGAACTGCTTCACGGTGCCTGCAATAACGGGGCCGCGCCACACGACAGGGTCGGTGTCATTGTTGAGCAGGAGGTTGATGGACATGACCTGAATTCCCGTCTTGGTCTTGACGGGCAGGATGCCCATCTTGGTGCCTTCGGCGCGTGTCTTCAGGCCGAAGGCTTTGGGGATAGAGGGACCGGTAATATCGGCATCAAGAATGGCGGTGTTAAGCTCCTTGCGGTTGGCAAGAACAGCCAGCATCGAGGTGACAAGGGATTTACCAACGCCACCCTTACCGCTTACAACGGCGATAACGTTCTTGATGGAGGACATTTCGTGTGGAGCTTCCAATAAGCTCTCGGGTTTGCGTTCCGAGCAGTTGGAACTGCAGGTGGAACAATCGTGTGTGCATTCACTCATAAAGTTTCAGCTCCTTGAAATATTTGTATAACGGTATTTTACCACCTTGCTCAGTCTTAATCAATAGCAAACGACAAATTTTTCTGCCTTTTGAAAAAAGTTGACCTGTGCCGTCTTGCATAGAGGGCGAATGGGTGTTATAATAAAAAGGATATAATTTCAAATCCGGAGAGAAGGAATAAGTATGACCAAAATTGATATTTTTTCGGGCTTTTTGGGAGCGGGCAAGACCACTCTTATCAAAAAACTGATCAAGGAAGCCTACT
>JAZQID010000010.1:0-14670 GCA_045540915.1 Acutalibacteraceae bacterium | reverse complement strand
TATCGAGGGTATGCCGCGCCATCCGTCCAAGCACGCGGCGGCCGTTGTAATTACACGCGACAGGGTCTTTGACTATGTGCCGATGGCTCTCAACGACGATTCGGTGGTCACCCAGTATACAATGGGCGACCTTGAGCAGTTGGGCTTGCTGAAAATGGACTTTCTCGGCCTGCGCAACCTTACCATAATTGACGACGCGGTCAAAATGATTCGCCGTAAGGATCCCGATTTCTCTATTGATGCAATTCCACTTGATGACCCCAAGACCTTCAAAATGTTCAGCGAGGGTCGTACCGAGGGTGTCTTTCAGTTTGAGTCCAAGGGTCTGCGCTCGGTCTTGACCCAGTTAAAGCCCGACAGGCTTGAGGACCTCATCGCCGTTACGTCACTTTACCGACCCGGCCCGATGGACTCCATACCAAAATACCTTGAAGGCCGCTCAAACCCTGCAAATATCAGGTATATAACACCCGAGCTTGAACCGATACTCAAGGTCACCAACGGGTGTATCGTCTATCAGGAGCAGGTAATGCGCATCTTTCAGGAGCTTGCAGGCTACTCCCTTGGCCGAGCGGATATCGTTCGTCGCGCTATGGCAAAGAAGAAGCATTCGGTTATGGAGAGCGAGCGCAACGCATTTATCTATGGCGACAAGGATTGCGACGGCGCGGTCAAGCGCGGAATTTCAGAGGAAAAAGCGGGGGCAATCTTCGACGAAATGTCCTCCTTCGCCTCCTATGCGTTCAACAAATCTCACGCTGCTGCCTATGCCCACGTTGCATTCTATACCGCATATCTTAAGCGTCATTATCCCAAGGAATATTTTGCCGCTTTGCTTACAAGCGTTTTGGACAACCCCGATAAAGTTTCAAAATATCTTGAGGAATGCCGTGCCGAGTCGATACGGGTGCTTTTGCCCGATGTCAACAGTTCCTTGGGCGGATTTACCGTTGACGGTGACAGGATACGCTTCGGCTTGCAGGCGGTCAAGAACCTCGGTATGAGCCTGATCTCCTCATTGGTAGAGGAGAGAAGCAAAAACGGCAGGTTCACAGGCCTCTACGATTTCTGTCTTAGAATGCACGGCAGGGATTTCAATAAGCGTGCCGTCGAGACCCTTATCAAATGCGGCGCATTCGATTCGGTGCATCCCAATCGGCGCGAACTGTTTTCCGCCTTGGAGGCGGTGTTCGGTGCCGTTTCTGAGGAAAAGCAGAGGGAGTCCAACGGACAGGTCGGATTTTTCGACACCGATTCGGTGGGCAAGGCAATGACCGATGTCGATTTCATCACTCCTTGCGCCGATTTCACCGAGGACGAAAAGCTTGACTTCGAGGTGGAATATACTGGATTTTATCTTTCGGTTAATTCCTTCGACAAGTTTGTCGCCGCAAAGAAAAAGAGCGGATGTGTCGACATTTCATCCCTGATCGACAATGAAACTTCGTCGAACCGCTTAAACAAACCCGTTTCGATACTTGCGCGAGTCACCTCTCTAAAGAGGAGAAACGTCAAGTCAGGTGGCGAAATGGCCATTCTTACCTGTATGGATGCGACTGGTAGTCTTACCGCTATCGCTTTTCCGCAGACCTTTGCGCGTTATATGAACGAACTGCGCAAATCAGCGGTGCTGATCCTAAACGGCAAACTGTCGCAAAGGGAGGAGAGGCCAGAACTTGTAATTCAGTCGGTTGCCGTGCCGCAGGCTGTTCAGGTTGCGGAAAACAAGCCTAACAAGATCCGCAGGGGACTGCACGTAAAACTCAGCAGCGAAGGCTCGCCCCAATTTGAAAAGATAAAGCATATTTTATCGCTTTTCGAGGGTCAACTACCCGTCTATCTGTATTTCTCCGATACGGGCAAAAAGGTGGTCGCACCTAAAGGATTATGGGTCGAACCGAATGAGTCGATGCTCTGTGAGATCGAGCGAATAGTAGGTAAAGATAACGTAATATTATCCGAGTAGCAGAAAGCCCGCTGAATTTTTGATGTAAATATTGACAAAACTTTTCAATGTGGGTATAATATAAGGCAATTGTAATTAGATTTTTTGAGGTGTTTACTTTGAGAACTATTGGAGTTTTGACCAGCGGCGGCGACGCCCCCGGTATGAACGCGGCTATTCGTGCCGTTGTAAGAAGTGCTATTGATAAGGGCATGAACGTCAAGGGAATTATGCGCGGTTATACCGGTCTGATCGAAAATGATATGATCGACCTTAATCTCCGTTCGGTATCCGATATCATCCATCGCGGCGGCACTATTCTTTATACCGCCCGTTGCCCTGAGTTCAAGACCGAGGAAGGCCTGAGGATCGCGGTTGAAAATTGTCATAAAAATGGCATCGAGGGTATCGTTGTCATCGGCGGTGACGGCTCCTTCAGGGGCGCTCGCGACCTGTCCGAGAGGGGAATTCGTTGCGTCGGTATTCCCGGAACCATCGATAACGATATTTCTTCGACCGAATATACCATCGGCTTCGATACTGCTATGAACACCGCTATGGATATGGTTGATAAGCTGCGCGACACCGCTCAGTCTCACGACCGTTGCACCGTTGTTGAGGTAATGGGCCGCCGTGCAGGATATATTGCCCTGCATACAGGTATTGCCGTCGGTGCTACCGCTATTCTTGTTCCCGAGGTCGAGTATGACATCAAGAGGGATGTCGTCGACAAGATTATGCGTACTCAATCGATGGGCAAGAAGCACTTCATCGTTGTTGTCGCCGAGGGCGTCGGTAACGTTGAAGGTATTGCCGAGGAGATATCCAAGCAATGCAATATCGAGTCGCGTGCCACCATTCTCGGCCACGTTCAGCGCGGCGGTTCTCCGACAGTACGCGACCGCGTTAACGCGAGTGCCATGGGTCACAAGGCGGTCGACCTGCTCTATGACGGCATCGGCAACCGCGTTATGTGCCTTATCGACGGCGATATCGTTCACAAGGATATATTCGAGGCTCTCAACGAGAAGAAGGACTACGATTTCACCCTCCACAACATCGCAAACACAATTTCTATCTAATCTGTATAAAATTAAACAGGACATTCGGAAACTTCCGAATGTCCTGTTTTTATCTGTAAAAGGTTTCATTTAGCTCAATGAGTCGCTCGCTAAGCACTTTACTTAACGCGCCCTCAGGCAGACGCCAAGTCCAGTTGCCCTCGCTGACCGAGGGGGTGTTCATTCTTGCGTCACTGCCAAGGCAGAGCAGGTCCTGCATCGGAACGACGCACAGTTTTGCACGGCTTGACCAGGCAAGGTCGACGATGGCGCTGACGCAGTCGGTTGGATTATCGGTGTGGGTGAATCGGTATGTGTACCTGAGGTTTTCCTCAGATTCAGTCGATAGCCAGCCGAGCAGGGTGTCGTTGTCGTGGGTGCCTGTGTAGCAGATACAGTTTTCAATGTGGTTAAAGGGGAGATAGTCGCTGTTGTACCCCTTTGTAAAGGCAAATCCAAGCACCTTCATACCGGGATATCCCGTCTGCTTGAGAAGGTCGCGTACCCCGTCGGTTATAACACCGAGGTCCTCGGCGATGATCGGAATATCACCGACACACCTCTTTATCGTGTCAAACAGTTCAATTCCGGGGCCCTTTTCCCAATGGCCGTTTTCGGCTGTTTCGTCACTCGCAGGCACCGACCAGTAGGCTTCAAATCCGCGAAAGTGGTCAATGCGGAGTCGGTCGAACAGCTTGCTTTGGTGATTGATGCGGCTGACCCACCAGGAGTATCCGTCGCATCTCATAGCATCCCAATCATACAGCGGGTTGCCCCAAAGCTGCCCTGTCTTTGAAAAATAGTCAGGCGGACAGCCTGCAACCGCCTTGGGATGCCGCTCGTCATCTAACTGAAATTGCTCGGGATGTGCCCACACGTCTGCACTGTCAAGCGCAACATAAATGGGCAGGTCGCCGATAAGCTCGATTCCGTTTTGTGATGCGTAGCCTTTAAGAGAGGACCACTGCTTGAAAAACTCATATTGGACAAACTTCCAGAAGTCAACGTCCTGTATGTTTGACTGTTCAAATGCCATCAGCGCCTGTGGGTCACGCAGTTTGTGCGGAGATTGCCAATCTTCCCAAGACAGATTGCCGTTTGCCGCCTTCAAAGCCATAAAAAGAGCGTAATCGTTGAGCCAGTACCACTCACGGCATAAGAAGGAGTGGTAGTCGTCGTTAGGCTCAAAATTTGAAAATGCAGCTCTCAACAGGTCGAACACGCTGTTATAGAGATCGTAGTAGTCAACACGCTGAGAGTTTCTTTCAATAGAGCTCAGTGCCGCCTTGTCAATAAGCCCGTCCTCAAAAAGTAGTTCAGGGCTGATGAAATAGGGGTTACCTGCAAAGGTGGAAAACGGCTGATAGGGCGAATCGCCGAAGCCTGTCGGCCCGATGGGAAGCATCTGCCAGCAGGAAACACCGCTTTCCTTCAAAAAGTCTATAAAATCGTAGGCCTCTTTGCCGAGAGTGCCTATGCCGAATTTACCGTTAAGGCTCGATAAATGCAACAAAATTCCGCTTTTTCTCACAAAACCACATCCTTGCTGATATCATATCACATTTTTACAACGACTACAACAAAAATGTGATTTCCGAGTTGGCTTTGAGGTTGAATTTGCGGCAGATTCGTGTTAAAATATTGCCTATGAAGATATGGAGTGAAGTAAATGTCGGTTAAAGAGCAATATATTGAGTTAAGAAATAAGTTGATACGCCGCGAGTATTCGCGAATGAACGATATGCAGTTTCAGGCCGTTGCTACGGTTGATGGGCCTGTGCTTATTCTTGCAGGCGCAGGAAGCGGTAAGACCACCGTGCTTATCAACCGAATCAGCAATATGATTCGGTTCGGCAGGGCGTATACCGACCTTGACGCAGCCTATGCAACTCAGGAGAGTGTGGATGCCCTGCAAAAATGTATCGATGAGAACCTGCCCGTTCCTGAATGGGTCTCGGTCAGTCCCGTGCGTCCTTGGCAGATTTTGGCCATAACCTTTACCAATAAGGCGGCAAAGGAACTCAAGGAGAGGCTTGACACCTCGATCGGCGAGCAGGCTAACGATATTTGGGCGGCCACCTTTCACTCTACCTGTGCGCGAATTTTGCGCCGCTATGCCGAGAGAATAGGCTTTTCAAACAATTTCACCATCTATTCCGCCGACGAACAGAAACGATTAATAAAGGATATCCTCAAGCGCCTGAACATCGACGAGAAGATACTGCCCATTAAAACGGTCATCAATGAGATAAGCCACGCAAAAGACGAGCTTATTGACCCCGATGAGTATGCGAAATTTACCCATTCGGATTCTCGCCTTGTGATGATATCTCAGGTCTACAAGACCTATCAGTCCGATTTACTCAAGTTCAATGCGATGGATTTCGATGATCTTATTTCGCAGGTCGTGCGCCTGTTCCGTGAAAATCCTGACGTGCTCGAGTACTATCAGAACAGGTTCAAGTATGTGATGATAGACGAGTATCAGGACACCAACCACGCGCAGTATATGTTTGCAAAGCTGCTTTCGCAGGAGCACAGGAACATTTGTGTCGTCGGTGACGATGACCAGAGCATCTACCGCTTCAGAGGAGCGACGATCGAGAATATTCTAAACTTTGAAAAAGAATATTCGGGTGCTGTTGTCATCCGACTTGAGCAAAATTACCGCTCGACTCAGGTGATACTTGATGCCGCCAATGCCGTTATCTCCAACAACGTCGGACGCAAGGGCAAGAGTCTGTGGACAAGCAGGAGCGACAAGTATCCGATCATATGGTACACAGCCTCCGACGAGTCGGACGAGGCGAGATTCGTATCGGATATAATCCACGAAAATATCGCCAACGGAATGAAGGCGAGCGATCACGCTATCTTGTACCGTATGAACGCGCAGTCAAATGCAATCGAGAATGTTTTGGCTCGCTCGGGTATGCCGTATAGGGTGGTAGGCGGCCTGAAGTTCTTTGACCGCAAGGAGATACGCGACGTGCTCGCATACCTCAATCTTATCAACAACCCCTCCGACTCGGTCGCGCTGACACGCATCATCAACGAGCCAAAGCGCGGTATCGGTGACACCACCGTCGCGATGCTTGCGAGACTGTCGGACGAAAACGGGGTCTCTATGCTCGACGTAGCACGCGAGGCCGACCAATATGCCGCCTTGGGACGCAACGCAAAGAAGTTGACGGAGTTTGCAAAGATGATCGACCGCCTTGCCGAACTGAGCGAGGAAGCGGAGCTTCATGACCTCTTTGAAACGGTAATGCGGGACACGGGATATCTGACTTCACTCGAACTGCTCGGAGACGCTGAAAGAGATCGCGTGGACAACGTCAACGAGTTTGCTTCATCTGTTCTTTCTTATGAGAGAGAGAACGAGGGTGCTAACCTGTCGGGCTTCTTGCAGGAGATTGCCCTTATTACCGATATGGACCGCGAGGATGACGAAGCCGACCGCGTGTGGATGATGACTATGCACACCGCAAAGGGACTTGAGTTCCCCGTCGTTTTCCTTGTCGGTGTGGAGGAGGGAATATTCCCCGGAAACCAATCTATATACGGCTCTGCCGAGGATATGGAGGAGGAACGCCGCCTTGCCTACGTTGGAATTACAAGGGCGAAAAACCGCCTTTACATATCCAACGCATCCACCCGTATGCTTTTCGGACGCACCGAGCGTTCACGTGAATCGAGGTTCCTCGGTGAGATACCCGACCACCTGATCGAAAGGAAACGCTCTGCGTTCAATCGCAACTCATTTGCCGCATTCGGCGGATACAGCGATGCCCACCAGACCAACTACTCCTACCGAAGCGGCGGCTTTGCCGATGCACCGTCACAGAAAAAATCAAACATCGGCGGCAACACCGTCCGCAAACCGACCGAAAGCACCGCTTCTCAGGGCTACCGAGTGGGCGAAATGGTGCGACATAAGGCCTTTGGCGACGGCCTCATCGTGTCGGCTGTAAAAATGGGCAACGACGTTATGCTCGAGATCGCCTTTGATAAGGTCGGCACCAAACGGGTTATGTCCAATTTTGCAAAACTGGAGAAAATCTAACTTTTTTTCTCATTAAGTTCACAGCAAATGTCTTTTCTCATACTATGTTAGTGAAGTTTGGCTTCATAATACTAACATAGGAGGATGATTGTATGGCAGTACAAAGAGGCTCTACTGTCGCATCGGGCGATTTCAGAGAAGCCGTTTGTATCGATGGCAGCCGAGTCTATGACTCTTGCTGTGATCGGGACTGTCTTGAGGATCTGAGGGTGTATTTCTCACCTGCAGGTCAGGAACTTATCGAGCAGGCAGTGAATGTGCGTTGCCGTGGCTCCGAGGTAATAAACGTATTTATCGATGTGGAACCCGTGCATCTTAACCGAGGCTTCTATTCCTGCGACCTGACCTTTTACTTTGCTGTAAAATACGATGTCTATACGGCGATAAACACCCTTCCCACTACCATCGAGGGCATCACCGCATTTCAGAAGAAGGTCATTCTGTACGGCAGTGAGGGAAAGGTAAGAACCTTCTCCAATATGCCTGACGGAGATATCGGCGGCGGATGTCAGACCACACCCCTCAACAACCTGCCCAGATGCGTTGTTGAATGTGTCGACCCCGTTACCCTCGGTTCGCGTATCTGCGAGCTTCGCGGAAACTACGACGTCTGCCTTATACCGAGCTGCGTTGCCGATCGCATCGGCGGAGAGATCGCAACCGACCTGCCTGCAGGCAGTAAGATTGCCCTTGTTACCCTTGGTTTGTTCACCATCGTGCAGTTGATTCGTAATGTCCAGATGCTCATTCCGGTTTACGATTTCTGCATCCCCGAGAAAGAGTGCGACGCTACCACCGACAATCCCTGCGAGGTTTTCGGTAGGCTCCGCTTCCCGACGGAAGACTTTTTCCCGCCCCGTGAATGTGAAACAGGGGACACCATAGAATAAAATAAATAAGCACCCCGAAGGTACACATCATCGTGCCTTTGGGGTGCTTGTGATTTATAGGATAGAACGGATGAAGGTGGTCAGCTCTTCAGCGTGCATAGCGTGTGCCTCGGCGTTGGGATGGGTCGTGCCGCCGTCTCTGTTGGGCTGGCTGAACATATAGAAATAAAGGTTTGCTTCGGCACCGCCTAATTCCTCGATGATACTTGAGTAGACATCCTTATAATCGGTGGCCATCTGACCGTAGGCCCAAATTATCTTGGCGTTTGGATGGTCCTTTCTGACGCGCTCGACGAGGGCGGTTGCGTTGGTTTTGACGAGCTTTTTCGACCAGCCGCCATCGTTGGTGCCGAGCGAGATGACATAGATATCAACATCCTCTTTTGAGGTATCATATTTGACTCGCTCAGGTCTTTCATACGAGTAATATTCGTAATACATATTGGCATTGTTGGCATCGTCGGGTTTGCACGTGGTTGCCATACCGCTTCGGGCAATGATGTGGAAATCCGCTTGAAGAGCCTCACCGCAGAGGAAGGCGTAGGTATAGGTGGCGTCCATATACTTGTTGTGGGACTGATCTTCAGCACCGTTGACGGAACGCGAGCCGTGTCCTGCGGTGATGGAATCGCCCAAGAACACCATTTTGAGTTGGCCCTCGGGAGCGATGTGTTTTTCTGCAAGACCGTTCATTTTAACTGTCAGGAGCGTAGCGCGACCTAATATTGCCTGGTTGCAGCGATATATAGCAAAGGTGTGCTTTCCGCGCGGAAGATCCTTTGCAACCGAAAGTGTGCGCACCGTCTCGGTCGAATTGCTGTCAACCGTAACTTCGGTAGCCACTCCGTCGACCCGAACCGAGAAAAGCTGATAGTCTCTGCCTTCTTTTCCTTCCGAGATCAAAGCAAGGTCGATCGACACGTCTCCCTCGCAATCAGCGGTGAAGAACAGACCCTGTCCCGCGTGGTCAAAGAGCATACCGTTTTGGGTGTCGGCGGAATATGCGGCGGTGGTTACCGTCATAGTGCGACCGTTGACGTAAAATTTGTCGGTATTCTCGGCAATTTTGTAGGTAATGGGCTTGTACTCATTGACGACAACAGAGGATGTGTTGATTGATGAAAAAGATGACGAAGCCGATTGGGAAGAGGGCAAAACGGAGGATGAGGGAGTTTTACCCTCGGTACAGCCGACAAGGCTCAAAGGTATCATTATGCAAAGAATAATAAGCAAACAGCGTTTCATATGTATCCTTCCTTCTTCTGTGTTAAGTAACATTATAGCAGATACGATCTGTTTTTACAATATACATTTAGACCTGCTATTTTTTCTACTTGTGCTTGAATTAGCAGGAGATATATAGTATAATATTCAAATATGGGCGAATTTCGCCTTAAATTAAGAATACTCAGGAGCTTTTAATGGAAAAGGATATCAGAATTTTACCCATGCTCGTTATGCGCGAGGTGGTTGTATTTCCGAATATGATAATGCATCTTGACGTCAGCCGCCCTGCCTCTGTCAAGGCGGTAAACGCTGCTGTTGAGGGCGATCGATATATCTTCCTTACCGCCCAGCGTGACCCTGTCACAGAGGAGACTGACATCAAGGACATCTGCCGCATTGGATGCGTCGCGGTTATAAGACAGGTCATTTCCACCCCTAATGAAGAAAATATTCGCATCGTTGTTGAGGGTATTTATCGCGGCAAGTGGGACAGCGTTTTGTCCTGTGAGGATCATTTTCAGGTGGGAGTCAGCGTTTATGCTGACAAGATGGCTCGCATCGGCCTTGAGGAAAAGGAGGCCACCCTACGCTTCATAAAAAATCAGTACACGATGTACGAGGCTATGCAGCATAAGGGCCCGACGACCGCCTTGCACAAGGTGCGTGCCGAGGACGACCTCGGACATCTGTGCGACCTTATCGCATCACAGCTTGCGATGCCTTGGGAAAAGAAGCAGGCAGTGCTCGAGCAGGCCTTCGTTGCTAAGAGGGTAAAGATGATACTCGACCTGCTTTGCGAGGAAAGCGAGATACTCCGCTACACCAACGAGATAAATGAAAAGGTGCAGCGAAACGTGGCCGAAAATCAGCGCGACTACTACCTGCGCGAGCAGATAAAGGTGCTCAACGAGGAGCTTTACGGCGAGGACGACTATGACGAGATCGCAGAGTACCGCTCATCGATAGATAAGCTCAACGCCTCCGATTTTGTCAAGGACAAGCTCCGCAAGGAACTCGAAAAACTTTCAAGAATGCCTCAGGGAGCTCACGAGGCAACGGTGGTCTACAATTACCTCGACACCTGCCTTGAACTGCCTTGGGGGACCTATTCGGAGGATTCGATCGATCTTGCCAAGGCTCGCAAGATACTTGATAAAGAGCATTACGGTATGCAGAAGGTCAAGGAGCGCATCCTTGAGATGCTCGCCGTAAGGAAGCTTGCCCCCGAACAGCAGGGACAGATACTCTGCCTTGTCGGACCTCCGGGAGTGGGTAAGACCTCGATCGCCGCATCGATAGCCGCCTGTATGGGCAGGAAATACGTGCGTGTTGCCCTTGGCGGAATCAAGGATGAATCGGAGATTCGCGGACACCGACGCACCTATATCGGTGCTATGCCCGGTCGCATCATTGATGCGATAAAGATATCGGGCACATCAAATCCGCTGATGCTTCTCGATGAGATAGACAAGATCGGCAGTGATTTCAAGGGGGATTGCTCTGCTTCGCTGTTAGAGGCTCTTGACCCTGAGCAGAACCGCACGTTTCAGGATCACTATGTCGATATGCCCTACGATCTGAGCAAGGTGCTCTTTGTTACCACCGCCAACGATGCGTCGACGATACCCTCGGCTCTCTTTGACCGAATGGAAGTCATCGAGCTCCAAAGTTATACCCGTGAGGAAAAGTTCAATATTGCTAAAAAGCACCTTGTCGCCAAGCAGCGCAAAAAGCACGGCCTTACCGCCAAGACCTACCGCATCAGCGACTCGGCAATATACGAGCTTATCGACAGCTATACCCGTGAGGGCGGTGTCAGAACGCTTGAACGCAGGATTGCGTCCCTTTGCCGCAAGGCCGCCTGCAGCATCGTTGAGGGCAAGGCCGAGTCGGTTGCAATAAATCCGTCCAGCCTGAAGGATTACCTCGGTTGCAGAAAATTCAGGAAAGAGGATGTCTCCAATCAAAAGGACGAGGTCGGACTGGTCAACGGACTTGCGTGGACCTCGGTGGGCGGCGAAGTTATGCGCCTTGAGGCCGCCGCACTTGTCGGCACGGGAAAGATCGAGCTGACAGGCTCTCTTGGAGATGTTATGAAGGAGTCGGCGAAAACTGCGATTGGCTATGTCAGAAGCAGGGCGGCCGACCTTGATATCGATGCCGACTTTTATAAGACGCGCGATATCCATATTCACGCTACCGAAGCGGCGGTTCCGAAGGATGGCCCATCGGCAGGCGTTACGATGGCAACGGCAATCGTCTCGGCATTGACGGGAAGGCCTATTCGCCACGATGTTGCTATGACGGGCGAGATCTCCCTGCGCGGACGCGTGCTTGCCATAGGTGGACTTAAGGAAAAGACTATGGCGGCATATAAAGCAGGGGTCAAGACTGTACTTATCCCCGAAGATAACGCACCTGACCTTGAAGAGATCGACGCCGTCGTGCGCGAAAATCTCAGGTTCGTTATCTGCGACAGTATGGATACCGTGCTCAAAGAAGCGCTGGTTTAAGGAGTCAATATGAATTATAACAAGGTTTACTTTGAGGCGGCTTACGGCACTTCCAAGCAGCTGCCTGCCTCGGATCTGCCCGAGATCGCCTTCAGCGGACGCTCCAACGTCGGCAAGTCCTCCTTGCTCAACAAGCTGATGAACCGCAAGTCGCTCGCAAGGGTGAGTAGTACCCCAGGCAAGACGGTCACCGTCAACTTCTTCAGGATTGATGAGGTGCGCTTTGCCGACTTGCCCGGTTATGGCTTTGCAAAGGTCGGGGACAGCGAGAGACGGCGTTGGTCGGATCTTATGGAGGGTTACTTCCAGTCGGGACGCAACCTGCGGCTCGTAGTACAGCTTTTGGATATGCGTCATCCGCCCTCAAAGGACGATATGACTATGCTCGGCTTTCTCAAGGATGCGGGCATACCCTTCATCCTTGTTCTGACCAAGAGTGATAAGCTCAACAAGACCGAGCGCAACAAGCGCTTGGCAGACTTTGCTGAGGAACTTAAATTCCTTGGCGAGTATAAAGCGGTTCCGTTCTCCGCCTTAAAGAGCGAGGGAGTAGAGGAGCTGCGCTCAATTATTGAAGCAACGCTCCGTGACTGACGGGAGGAAAAACTGTGGAAAACTATTCGGTAAATGAAAAAGGACACTTGACCATAGGCGGTGTTGACTGTCTTGAGCTTATCAAGGAATTCGGCTCGCCGCTTTATGTCTTTGACGAGGATATGATACGCCGCAACTGTGCTGAATTCCGCGAATCTATAGATGAGAACTACGACTCAAACGGACTCTGCCTCTATGCGTCGAAGGCTTTTTGCTGTAAGGAGATGTGCCGCATCATAGCCGACGAAAAGTGCGGCTTGGACGTCGTTTCGGGCGGAGAGATATATACCGCCTGGAAGGCCGATTTCCCGATGGAAAAGGTCGTCTTTCACGGCAATAACAAGACCCTGCAGGAGCTTGAGCTCGCCGTTCGTTGCGGTGTCGGAAGAATTGTTGTCGACAACATAAACGAGCTGCACACCCTTGAGGATGTCTGCCGCCGTATCGACAGACAGGTCAAGGTCTACCTGCGTATCAAGCCGGGCATCGACGCCCACACCCATGACTTTATCCGTACGGGTCAGATCGATTCGAAGTTCGGCTTTGCCCTTGAGACCAAGGAGGCCTTGCAGGCGGTCGAGCAGACTATGCTCTGCGAGCATCTGACCCTCGCAGGTCTGCACTGCCACATCGGCTCGCAGATCTTTGAGCTTGACCCCTTTACCCTTGCCGCAGAGGTAATGGTAGGGTTTATGGCCGAGATACGCGATAAGTTCGGTGTTGCCATTGAGGAGCTTGACCTTGGCGGCGGCTTCGGCATCAGGTACACCGAGAAGGACAAGCCGCTTCCGTACCGCGACTTTATGAAGCCCGTTTCTTCGACCGTGAAGCGCCTTTGCGCTCAGTTTAATTTTCCCATGCCGAAGGTTATGATAGAGCCGGGTCGTGCCATTGTAGGCCCTGCAGGAATGACCCTTTATACCGTTGGCTCGGTCAAGGAGATTCCGGGAATCCGCACCTATGTTTCGGTCGACGGCGGAATGGGCGACAATCCCCGTTACATCCTCTACGGAGCAGAGTACGAGGCGGTCATTGCTAATAAGGCAAGCCTTGAAAAGACCCAGACCGTCACACTCGCAGGAAAATATTGCGAGAGCGGTGATCTCATCGGTGAGAATATGCCGATTCAGCCCGTCGAGGCAGGGGATATACTTGCTGTGCTTGCAACGGGTGCCTACAACTACTCGATGTCGAGCAACTATAACCGTATGCCACGCCTGCCTGTAATTATGGTGCGCGACGGCAAGGCGCGCGTCGTCATTCGCCGCGAGACCTACGAGGACCTGATCGAGTTAGACCTTTAATATGCCCTTGAAAAAGGGGGACAAATTGGTTAAAATTCCATTGGGTTAGGATTATAGATTTGTTAATCGTAACTAAATATGAAAAATATGGTTAAATTTATAACAAATTTGTTGCAAAACCAATTAAATTGGGTTACAATATTAAAAGAATTTTAATTTGGAGGTAATTCAAATGGCAGTAAAAGTAGCTATCAACGGTTTTGGCCGTATCGGCCGTCTCGCTTTCAGACAGATGTTCAATGCTGAGGGCTATGAGATCGTCGCCATCAACGACCTGACCAACCCCACCATGCTCGCTCATCTTCTTAAGTACGATTCCGCTCAGGGCAGATATGCTCTGGCTGATACCGTTTCTGCAGACGACGAGGCAGGCACCATCACTGTTGACGGAAAGACTATGAAGATCTACGCTGAGAAGAACGCCGCTGATCTTCCTTGGGGCGAACTCGGTGTTGACGTAGTTCTCGAGTGCACCGGTTTCTATTGCTCTAAGGAGAAGTCTCAGGCTCACATCGATGCAGGCGCTAAGAAGGTCGTTATCTCTGCTCCCGCAGGTAAGGATCTGCCCACCATCGTTTACAGCGTTAACGAGAAGACTCTTACTAAAGAGGACAACATCATCTCCGCTGCTTCCTGCACCACCAACTGCTTGGCTCCTATGGCTAAGGCTCTTAACGACTATGCGCCCATCCAGAGCGGTATCATGACCACCGTTCACGCCTTCACCGGCGACCAGATGGTTCTTGACGGTCCTCACCGCAAGGGTGACCTCCGCCGCGCTCGTGCCGCTGCTGTTAACATCGTTCCTAACTCCACCGGCGCTGCAAAGGCTATCGGTCTGGTTATCCCCGAACCCAACGGTAAGCTCATCGGCTCTGCTCAGCGTGTTCCCGTTCCGACCGGTTCCACCACCCTCCTTGTTGCCGTTGTTAAGGGCAAGGACGTAACCGTTGAAGGAATCACCGCTGCTATGGCTGCTGCTGCTTCCGATTCTTACGGCTACAACACCGAGGCAATCGTTTCTTCCGACATTATCGGCATGACCTACGGTTCTCTCTTCGATGCTACCC
>JAZQID010000009.1:0-9116 GCA_045540915.1 Acutalibacteraceae bacterium | reverse complement strand
CGTAACCGTATGCTACCTGACAAACATCCTTGTTTGTGCCGCCTGCCGCAACTATAGCTCTTGCACAGCAGTCCTCCCATAGATCGATATCGTGCTGAGTATAGAATGCAACAACACGGCGACCTGTAGTGCCCGAAGTCGACTGAATTCGCACGCATTCGTCAAGGGGCTTTGCAAGCAGTCCGTAAGGATATGCGTCGCGCAGGTCTGCTTTGGAAAGGAAGGGGAGCAGATGCAGATCTTCGATTCCGTGAATGTCTTCAGGCTTGACACCCTTTTCGTCCATCAGGTTGCGGTAGTATTCCACATTCTCGTAGACATGCTTGACCTGTTTTACAAGCTTTTCTGACTGAAGCTGTTTCATTTGGTCAACCGACATTGTCTCGATTTCTTTTTGATAGTAGTTGTGTTCCAAGATTATCATCCTTTCTTCGTTTTGAACACCGAAGAACAAAAAAGCCCTCGGTATTCCGTTAAGAATACAGAGGACGAGATAATTCCCGCGGTACCACCTCAGTTTGCCGTTTTCTCACAAAAACAGCCTTGCAGAGTGCTATTACACCCCTGTTCTGTGACGGGAACACCCGTTGCATCCTACTAAAAGCAAGCTTCGTTCAGAGCACTGCTTGCAGGAGGAATTCGTTACGGTCATCACCGTTGCCTCGCACCGAACGGCAACTCTCTGGGGGTTACTACCGAAATTACTGGTTCCTGCTCAAACGCATTTGTTTTAGTCATTATAACGCTTTACAATGATAAAGTCAACAGAAAATTTATTTTATTAACCATAACAATATGACAAAATACCCCTATAACACAATGATATAATTCAACGGGGTTGAGGCTATGGTAGTTTATGCTGACGTACTCGTTTTACTGAATTTCTATATTGACTATTTTCTGATTCTTGCGACCGAAAAGCTGTGCCGTAGCGGTGCTAAGGTTTGGCGAAGACTGTTTGGTGCAATTGTTTCATCTCTGTTTTCGTTGGTTATATTTCTTCCTGAAATGAGTCCGATTGTGAGCCTGTCAGTCAAGATCTTTTGTTCCGCAATAACAGTTATGACGGTTTTTGGATTCAAAACCGTAAGGGATTACCTTTGGAGAATGTTCGTATTCTTTTCGGTCAGTTATTCATTTGCAGGATGTATGTTGGCTCTGTCAACATTGTTTTCTGTTTCCGATATTGTTGTCGCGAACTCTGCTTTTTACTGTAATATATCTCCGTTGCTGCTTCTGGGAGCAACGACAGTGTTTTACCTGCTTATAAAACTGTATTTATTTATATCAAGACGTAACAGGCCGTCTCAACAATATGTTTCTCTTAAATTTACATATTCAGGTGCAAGCGCAAATGTAAAAGCCCTTGTAGATACAGGCAACAGCCTCAGGGATGGCATAAGCGGTGCTCCTGTTATTGTAATTAGCAAAGCCTTGGCTGAGAGACTTTTAGGTAAGCATACGGTAGAGTCTGCAATATCCTTTGATGTAGGAGAAAACACACTTTCTGGGTTCAGGCTGATTCCGTTTAGTGCGGTCGGTAAGAGCGGAGTTCTTGTCGCTTTTAAGCCTGATGAGGTATATATTGATGGGCAAAATTTTACCGAAAACGTTTATATAGCAATAAGTCCGACACTGCTTTGCGATGATGCACAAGCGTTGGTCGGACCTGATCTAATATTTTATAAGGGTGTGGGGAAATGCTGTTCATAAGGCTTAGATTAAAACTGATAAAATTGTTGGCACGACTTGGTTGGACTGAGGGAGTATATTATATCAACGGACCCGACGTACTTCCTGCAGCTTTGTCGCGAGACGAAGAACATGAGTTGATGGAGAGGTTCGTTCGGGGCGATATCACCGTGCGTGAAGAGCTCATCGTGCATAATCTGCGGTTGGTAGTATACATAGCAAAGAAATTTGAGGTAGCAGGAGCGAGTGTCGAAGACCTCATATCCATCGGTACCATCGGGCTTATAAAAGCGGTCAACACCTTTCGGCCCGAGAAGAACATCAAGCTCGCAACCTATGCATCAAGGTGCATTGAAAACGAAATTCTGATGTTTATGAGGAAAACGACCCAGTTAAAGACCGAGGTTTCCATAGACGAGCCGCTTAATATTGACTGGGACGGCAATGAACTGTTGCTTTCGGATGTTTTGGGAAGTGAGCCCGACCTGATAAACAGAGGAATTGAGAACGAGGACGAGGTCTGCACTCTCAGAGGGCTTGTGCGCAACCTTCAACCGAGGGAGAAAATAATAATGGAAATGCGGTTTGGAATGGGCGGCTATGAGGAGCATACTCAAAAGCAGGTAGCAGACCTGCTTGGGATATCCCAATCCTACATATCAAGGCTTGAAAAAAGAATAATCGAACGACTTAAGAGAGACTTGGAAAAGGTTGGGTAATTGGTAATTAACACAAACCACTCAGCATAACATATAATGAATATAAACCTATAGTTTTGCGATCGAGGTCATAATGCCCTTGTCGGTTATATCGAGTATGCCGTAGCTTTTCTTTGAAGTGTCGCGAGGGAGCGCAATTGAACCCGGATTCATAACGTAGATGCCGTCGTGATACGCCTCGTAGGCACAGTGGGTGTGACCGTATAACACCACCTGTGCCCCTTGATTTCGCGCAGAGGTCAGCAGTCGGTCAAGTCCGTATTTAACATCGTAGGTATGTCCGTGACAGGCTAAAATCTTTACACCCGAAAGCGTGATGAGCTTCATATTTGGATAATCTGATGACCAATCGCAGTTACCTGCAAGGATGTGGCAGGTAACGTTAGGATAGCAATACTGAATGTTTTCCATCTGTGAAGCGCCGTCACCGAGAAAAATTAGATGAGATGCTTCGGGATGGGTCTCAATTGCAGTCTCAATGCCGCTGTAAGTTCCGTGCGAATCCGATATAACTAAAACTCTCATATAATCACCACCAATATTTTATCATAACTTGGAGTTGGTTTTCAATGGCGAACAGCAATAATTACGACAAAATGCTTGAAATGCTCTCAAAACGTATGGGTACCGATCCGAGCAATCTCAAGGCAGCTGCTCAAAATGGTTCGGTCGACTCATTGATGCGCAGTATGAAGCCCGAGGATGCACAGAAGATCCAGAACATTCTGCAAAACAAATCAGAACTTGAGAGGATAATGAAATCCGAACAGGCTCAGGCCATCCTGAAAAAGCTTTCAGAGGGTAAGTAAGTGGAAGACCTGTCGACAAAATTAACACAGTTGCTCAATGACCCCGAGGGTATGAAGCAGCTACAGTCAATGGCGCAGGGACTGATGGGCGAGGGCGGATTGGATCTTTCCGCCCTTATGCCGCAGCAGCAGCAGGAAAAGCCCGTAATGCCCGACATCAGCGGACTGATGGGAGGCATTTCTCCCGATCAGATGGGTATGATGATGAAGCTTATGTCGGCTTTCAACAGCACAAAGGAGGACGACAGGACAAGGCTTCTTATGGCACTTCGCCCCCATTTGACCGACAAGCGTCAGCAAAGGGTTGATCAGGCGGTTAAGCTTTTGAAACTTGCATCGGTATTGCCATTGATAAGTGAAAGCGGAATATTTAAGCTGTGAGGTGGGATTGGTGGAATATTCGATAAACGATTGGGAGAGAATGCAACGCGAGGCAGAGCAGCGTGTAAAGGCATCAAGGGCGAGAAACACAATGAGAGCATCGAGCGGAGTATCAATGCCTGAGTTCGTCAAGCCACGCGAAAACGTTAAAACCGATCAACTTACGAATTCGAAAAGCAAAGGCATCTTCGACCTGCTCAATCTCAATAATTTCGAGCTTGACGCCGATCGTTCGATGGTGTTGATGATGCTCGCGCTTCTGTCGGGAGATAAAAATGACGAACTGTTGACCCTTGCTTTGTTATATATAATGCTATGACACAGCATATCCTTGCGGATGTGCTGTTTTTTGTAATATTATAGCGTAAATTACCATCTAAGCGGTTGACAAAAATGCCATAAAGTGATACAATCATCAAAATAAAATAATAATTTTGGGTTTGTCAAAAAAGGAGGAGCTTATGGCTATTTTTATCAATGAACCGTCCCATACTTTTAACGAATATCTCCTTATTCCCGGATATTCGTCAAGCGAGTGCGTGCCTGCTAACGTCAGCCTGAAGACACCGCTTGTAAAGTATAAGAAGGGCGAGCAACCTGCAATCACTATGAATATTCCGCTTGTATCTGCTATAATGCAGTCGGTTTCGGGTGATCGTCTGGCGGTTGCTCTTGCTACCGAGGGCGGAGTTTCCTTTATCTACGGCTCTCAGTCGGTCGAGGATGAGGCCGCTATGGTTCGCAAGGCTAAGAGTTATAAGGCCGGCTTTGTTACGAGCGACTCCAACATCAGACCCGATGCTACCCTTGCCGATATCCTTGTTTTGAAGGAAAAGACCGGACATTCTACCGTTGCCGTTACCGAAAACGGTGAAGCCGACGGCAAACTGCTCGGCATTGTCACCGGTCGTGATTACCGTGTCAGCCGTATGTCTCCCGATACCAAGGTCAGCGAGTTTATGACCCCCTTTGATAAGCTTATCTGCGCTAAGGAGGGTACCACCCTTAAGGAAGCAAATGATATCATCTGGGACAACAAGCTCAACTCCTTGCCCATCATCAATGACGAGGGCAAGCTCGTCCATATGGTCTTCCGTAAGGACTATGACACCCATAAGCAGAACCCCAATGAGCTGCTCGACGCTTCTAAGCGTTACGTTGTCGGCGCTGGCATCAACACCCGCGACTACGCTGAGCGCGTTCCTGCTTTGATCGAGGCGGGTGCCGACGTTCTTTGCATCGACTCCTCTGAGGGCTTCTCTGAGTGGCAGAAGCTTACTATTGAGTGGATTCGCGAGCGTTACGGTGATTCGGTAAAGGTCGGCGCAGGTAACGTTGTCGATGCCGAAGGCTTCCGTTTCCTTGCTGATTGCGGCGCTGACTTTATCAAGGTCGGTATCGGCGGTGGCTCCATCTGTATCACCCGTGAGACCAAGGGTATCGGTCGCGGACAGGCTACTGCCTTGATCGAGGTTTGTGCTGAGAGAGACCGTTATTTCGAAGAAACCGGTATTTATGTTCCTGTTTGTTCTGACGGCGGTATCGTATATGACCACCACCTGACCCTTGCGCTTGCAATGGGTGCCGATTTCATTATGCTCGGCCGTTACTTTGCCCGCTTTGATGAAAGCCCGACCAACAAGGTCAACATCGGTGGAACCTACTACAAGGAGTATTGGGGCGAGGGCTCTAACCGCGCTCGTAACTGGCAGCGCTATGACCTTGGCGGCGATAAGAAGCTTTCCTTTGAGGAGGGCGTTGATTCCTACGTTCCTTATGCCGGCTCCCTTAAGGACAACGTTGCACTCTCGCTGAGCAAGGTCCGCTCGACGATGTGCAATTGCGGTGCTCTGAGCATTCCTGAGCTTCAGCAGAAGGCAAAGCTTACCCTTGTCAGTGCAACCAGCATTGTTGAGGGCGGCGCACACGACGTTATTCAGAAGGATAGCGCGAAATTAAACTAAATAAGCATAAAAAAGACCGTTGCGATGATGAATCGCAACGGTCTTTTTTTGTTGTGTTAAACGCTGAAAAGCAGATCAGAGTAGGTGGGGAAGGGCCAATACTTCTTGGCAGTAAGCGACTCAAGTCGGTCGGCCAATTTTCTTGCTTCTTCCATTTCGGTGAGAACGGTATTTTTGAGATATGTAGCCTTTTCAAGCGAATCCTTGCAATTTGCAGATGCGTTCAGCTCATCCTCAAGGGCGTCGGCCTTATCCTGCAATTTTGCAAGCAGGTCGCTCAGGCGTTCGATAAGCTCATTCTCAAATCTGCAATCAAGCTTGTTGCTGACAGCCTTTTTGTTAGCGGCGGTCGAAGCAACCTCGTTAATGTAGGTGACAACCGCAGGTATTATCTCCTGACGGATGATGTCAAGCGAGGTCAGTACCTCGATATTAACGTGCTTAATGTAGTTTTCAAGCTCGATCTCATATCTGGAATGGGTCTCCGACTCGGTGTAAACACCGTGGTCTGCGAAGACCTTGATGTTCTCGGGGTGAATGAGATAGGGCAGGCAATCGACGGTCGAAGGCAGGTTGGGCAGTCCGCGAAGTGCGGCCTCCTCCTCCCATTCTTTTGAATATCCGTCGCCGTTAAAGATGATGCGGATATGCTCCGACATAGTCTTCTTAATAAGATTGTTAAGTTCGGTCTTGAAATCCTTGGCATTTTCGAGTGTATCGGCAAACTCACACAACACCTCGGCAACGATGGTGTTGATGACTGTGTTGGCGTCGGCAATCGATGCGCTGGAACCAAGCATTCTGAACTCAAATTTATTACCCGTAAAGGCAAAAGGCGAGGTCCTGTTGCGGTCGGTATTGTCCTTTGAGAAGGTGGGTAGAATGTCAACACCAAGTTCCATCTTGCCCATAGTGTGCTTTTCATACTTCTTGTCGTGGATGATGCACTCAAGAATCTCGGTAAGCTCAGAACCGAGGAAGATGGAAACGATAGCAGGGGGTGCTTCGTTGTTGCCCAAACGGTGATCGTTGCCTACACTTGCGACCGAGATGCGCATCAAGGGAGCGTAGTCGTCGATAGCCTTGATGACAGCGGCAAGGAAAAGCAGGAATTGAGCATTCTCAGCAGGAGTCTTACCGGGATCAAGCAGGTTTTTACCTGTGTTGGTGGAAAGGGACCAGTTGTTATGCTTTCCGCTACCGTTGACTCCCTCAAAAGGCTTCTCGTGAAGCAGGCAGGCAAGTCCGTGCTTCTGAGCGACCTTCTTCATAACCTCCATTGTCAGCTGATTGTGATCGGTCGCGACGTTGGTGGTGGTGTAGATAGGAGCCATTTCGTGCTGCGAGGGAGCGGCCTCGTTGTGCTCGGTCTTGGAGGGAATGCCCAATTTCCAAAGTTCAGCGTCAAGCTCGGCCATATAGGCAGCAACGCGGGTCTTGAAGGAGCCGAAATAATGGTCGTCAAGCTCCTGACCCTTGGGAGCAGCGGCACCGAAGAGGGTCCTGCCGGTGAAGATGAGGTCTTTGCGCTTGAGATAAAGATCGCGGTCGATAAGGAAATACTCCTGCTCGGCACCGACGGTGGTAACAACACGGGAAACATCTTCATTTCCAAAGAGTTTGAGCACCCTGATAGCCTCGTGACTGATGGCGTCCATAGAACGAAGCAGGGGAGTCTTCTTATCCAGAGCCTCTCCGCCGTATGAGCAGAAGGCGGTAGGAATGCAGAGGGTGTTATCCTTAATAAAAGCGTAAGAGGTGGGGTCCCACGCAGTATATCCGCGAGCCTCAAAGGTGGCACGCAGGCCGCCCGAGGGGAAACTCGAAGCATCGGGCTCGCCCTTTACGAGCTCCTTACCCGAGAAGTCCATTATAACGGCGCAGTCACCGATGGGAGTAATAGAACTGTCGTGTTTTTCAGCAGTGCTTCCGGTCAGAGGCTGGAACCAATGGGTATAGTGTGTTGCTCCCTTGGAAATAGCCCACTCCTTCATCGCGTTAGCAACGATGGTGGCGACGTTTTGCTCCAAAGGAATACCCTTTTCAATAGTCTTTTTGACGGCCTTATAGGTTTCCTTGGGGAGCTTGTCCTTCATAACGGATTCGCTGAAAACCATACTGCCGTACAAAGCCGGTACGTCGGTCATTTTTGGTTCCTCCTTAAAAATGCACTTTTATGGAAAATGCGCTGCGAGTATTCGCCTCACAGCGCATTTTACGAATTATGTTAATTATATTCTTCTTACCTTATCTTGTCAACATTTTTTTCAAATTTATGAAATTTAAGTTTGACCATTCAAATTGGGTCATAACTTAAATTATCAACACATATCCTTAGTACAAAAGGTAGACAATGTTTAACCTACTGCAAGGCCGGCGCCGAACCGGCAATTCTGTAACGAATACGGGAGGAAAAATATGACCAACACAAATATCTATCAGGATATCGCTACCAGAACGGGCGGTGATATTTACATCGGCGTCGTCGGGCCTGTCAGAACAGGAAAATCCACCTTTATCAAGAGGTTTATGGACGTTATGGTTATCCCGAATATTGATGAGGAATGGCGTCGTGAAAGGGCAAACGACGAGCTTCCTCAATCGGCGTCGGGACGAACGATTATGACCACCGAGCCCAAGTTTATTCCCGAGGATGCAGTTGAAATCGATCTCGAGGGCAACTGTCATATGTCGGTCAGAATGATCGATTGTGTCGGCTATATCGTCCCCGGTTCTATCGGTTACATAGAGGGTGACCAGCCCCGTATGGTCAAAACGCCTTGGTATGACGAGCCTATTCCATTTAATATGGCGGCAGAATACGGCACCCATAAGGTAATCGACGAGCATTCAACCATCGGTATCGTTATCACAACCGATGGCTCCATCGGTGAGATCGATAGGGCTGATTATGAGGAGGCCGAGGCACGTGTTATTAACGAGCTGAAAAGTATCAACAAGCCTTTCATAGTCTTACTGAACACAACTTCACCCGAGTCCGAGATCGCTCAAAACACAGCAAAAATGCTCACCGATAAATACGGTGTCAACGTCTTACCTTTTGACTGTTCGGTGCTTAATGAAAACGATTTCAATTCAATTCTGACGGCCGTTTTGGAGGAGTTTCCCGTTCGTGAGACGGTGATCAATTTTCCAAGCTGGGTTGGCGGCTTAGACCGTAATTATTGGCTGAAAAAGCAGTTGACTGATACGGTCTATAAATTCTCTAATAGTCTTTGTAAAATGTCAAGCCTAAAGGAGTTTTGCGGTAGGCTTAATTCCTGTGAGCACATCTCAGGCATCACTGTCGATTCGGTCAATATGGGTACAGGCGAAGCTGTTGTAAAGATCAAACTGAACGATAACCTTTTCTATTCAGTGCTCTCGGAAACAACGGGTATAAGCATCGATGACGAGGAGCAACTGATTTCGACCCTGTTCTCATTGGCAAAGGAGTCGAAGGAATATAAGCGTGTCAAGGATGCACTCGATGAGGTCGAAGCAACGGGCTACGGAATCGTAATGCCTCAGCTTGACGAGCTTTCGCTTGA
>JAZQID010000008.1:0-1639 GCA_045540915.1 Acutalibacteraceae bacterium | reverse complement strand
GGCTCACAGAACGACATGGCTACGATCCGACTTGTATGGCGTCGCGAATTCTCGGAATGGGCGACGTGCTCAGCCTTATCGAAAAGGCGGAGCAGGCTCTTGATGAGAAGCAGGCCGAGCAAATGGCGAAAAAGCTGTCGGAGAACACCTTTGACCTCAACGACCTTTTGGCACAGTTTCAGGAGGTCAAGAAGATGGGCCCGCTCAAGCAGGTGCTTTCGATGATACCCGGTATGGATAAGCAGCTTCGCGACGTTGATATCGACGACCGACAAATGCTTCGCGTTGAGTCGATAATATATTCTATGACCGACAAGGAGCGCCGCAGACCTGATATTCTCAACGCATCCCGCAAGCGCAGGATCGCCGCGGGAAGCGGTGTCAAGGTCGAGGACGTCAACCGCCTGCTCAAGCAGTATGAGCAGATGAAAAAGATGTTCAAGCAGATGAACAACGGCTCGAAGAAGCGTCACGGCTTCAACGGCTTGGGCGGTATGATGCCGCCGGGTATGAAATTCTGATATTTGCTTTGGTAGAACCCAAGGATCAAATATAAATCTAACATAGGAGGTGCAGTTAAATGGCAGTAAAGATCAGACTTCGCAGAATGGGAGCTAAGAAGGCCCCTTTTTACCGTGTAGTTGTAGCGGATTCCCGTTATCCGCGCGACGGCCGTTTCATTGAGGAGGTAGGTTACTACAATCCCCTGAAGAATCCGGCTGAGGTCAAGGTAGACGCTGAGGCGGTAAAGAAGTGGATCGGCAACGGCGCTCAGCCCACCGATACCGTAAAGGCTCTGCTCAAGAAGGAAGGCATCCTTTAAGGAGGACCAAATGGAAGAATTGCTCTTAACCATCGTGCGCGGATTGGTGCGCGATCCCGAAGCGGCAAGTGTTACCGTTGACCAGCCTCATGCCGACGGCACCGTGGTGTATCATCTCCACGTTGCGCCCGAGGATATGGGCCGCGTTATCGGCAAGCAGGGCCGCATCGCAAAGGAGATCCGTTCGGTCATGCGTTCGGTCGCTAACCGCGACGGCTCCAAAATTATGGTCGAGATCGACGACTGATACCGAAGGAGTTTTTCCTTCGTAAAAGGCAACTGTACCAAAAAAGGTACGGTTGTTTTTTATTTTGTTTTTGGGGCTTGGCAGGAGGGCTCGGTTTGGTGTATAATAGGTAAAACGAACAGGGAGGGACAGGCTGTGGAATATGCCGTTATCGGACTGCTGATACTTATCGCGATACTGCTGATAATATTGCTTGTGCGAAGCTTCAAGGGCTCTCAGAGCCAACTTGAACAGTTGCGCGCAAAGGAGAGGCACGACGACCTGTCCAACGCCGTGCGTCTCGGCAACGAGCGCATCATCGACAATATCTCGCGCAATAATGAGAGGGTGCTGCAGTGGCAGACCGAGCAGAGTGAAAACATACGCCGCACCCTGACCGAGAACATTTCTAAGCTGCAGGAAAGCAACGAGCAAAGGCTTGAGCAGATGCGCCGTACCGTTGATGAAAAGCTCGACGAGACCCTTACAAAGCGGCTCGACACCAGTTTTCAAACCGTCACCGAGCAGCTTGTCAAGGTCTATCAGGCCCTCGGCGAGATGAAGGATCTGTCTTCAGGGGTCTCCGACCT
>JAZQID010000007.1:0-10622 GCA_045540915.1 Acutalibacteraceae bacterium | reverse complement strand
GACCCGTGCGCGCAGTCTGCTTGTCGTTGTCGGCTCGTCGAGGATGATAGCAGGTATGGTCGAAAACGACCGTCGCATCAAGCGATACACGATGCTTAACGAGATGCTCAGGGAGAATGGCCGATGAGAAAACCTAACTTTAAGGAAAAACTGCTCGCGGTATTCTTTCCGTCGACCTGCTTTTGTTGCGGCGAGGTGCTTGAATATGCACACTTTCTTTGTAATAAGTGCAGGGTATCTCTCATTGATCAGCGCATTAAGAAATCCAAGGTCATCAGCCGCAACAGCGTTAAGTATACCATCCATTCCTGCTACTACTATCAGGACTCGGTCAGGCAGGCGATATCCCGCCTTAAGTATTGCAACTCCTCGCGACCGTCCAAGTATATGGGCGAGGCAGTTGCGGCTAAGGTCGGTCGCTCGCGAAAGAACGACTTCGATCTTGTGACCTTTGTCCCGATGGACAGGTTTGAAGGTGTCAAAAGGGAATACAACCCCGCTCAAATGATCGCAGAGTATACCGCTCGCAATCTGAAATTGCCCCTAAGACCCCTCTTAGCAAAGGTCAAACGCACCAAAAAGCAACATAAGCTGACTGCATCCGAGCGTCGTGAGAATGTCAGGGGAGCCTATGCCGTTTGCGGTGACGTAAAGGATAAAAATATTCTGCTTATCGATGACGTCGTAACGACAGGCTCGACCATCTGTGAATGTGCGGGCGAGCTTCTCAAAAACGGTGCGAAAAGTGTCGCGCTTTATACTTTTTGTGCCACAGGAGGCAAGGCGCGTGTTGACACGCAGGACTGATTAGGATATAATGATACGGTAATATAAAAGGAAAGGACGGATGGCTGTGTTTTCGGATATCGGTATTGATCTTGGCACGTCTAAGACGGTTATAGTCAGCGGTAAATCGATATTGCTGTCGGAGCCGTCTGTCGTTTTGATGGATAATTACGACGAGGTTCCCGTCGATTTCGGTATGTATGCCAAGCGTGCTATCGGCCGCGCTACCGACAGGTATCAGGCGTTCACCCCGATCGAAAGGGGAGTCATCGCCGACTACGATGTCGCCGAATATATGCTTAATAACTACCTTTCCCGCGTCATAGGTAATAAATTGACCAAGCCGCGCGCCGTTGTCTCGACCCCAAGCGGAATAACTGCCGTTGAGCGCCGTTCGGTCATCGACGCCGTTCAGTCGTCGGGTATCAGAAGCGTATGCACCATTGAGTCGCCGGTCGCATCTGCCTTGGGTATGGGTATTGACTTTGCGCGCCCGCACGGCACCATCGTGGTCGATATCGGCGCAGGCACCACCGACGTGGCGGTGCTTTCGATGGGGGGCATCTCCCGTTGCGAGACCACCAAGGTGGGCGGAGTCGACCTCGACGACGCTATTATAAGGTATATGAAACGCGAGTACAACTACCTTATCGGCCGTTCGACCGCTATGGATATCAAGCACCGCATCGGCTGTGCCGTTGAACGTCCCATAGAGGTCGCTATGATGGCCAAGGGTATGAATCTGTCCAACGGTCTTCCGTCGGCAGTTGAAATTACCGCTGAAGAGGTTCGCGAGGCTATGAGCGACGTCGTTCGATCGATTTGCGTGGCGGTTCAGTCGGTGGTCAATAATACGCCGCCCGAACTGGTCGGTGACATTTCTCAGGACGGTATATATCTTACAGGCGGTACGGCGATGCTCTACGGATTGGCGCAGTTTATGTCGCAGTATTTGGGTGTCAGCGTACATACTGCCGACAATGTGACCCTTAGCGTTGCAAGGGGAATAGGAATTGCTATGCGGCATTTCGACCTGCTTGAAAACGGAGACTATAAGTTTATCACAATACAGGATCTGCTGTGATATTGGTCTTGACTTTTGGCGGTCGGTGTGATTATAATAGTTGGGTGCCGTGAAAAAGCGGCGCTATATGCTGGTGTGGCGAAATCGGCAGACGCAAGGGACTTAAAATCCCTCGGTGGCAACACCGTACCGGTTCAAGTCCGGTCACCAGCACCAGAAAAAAGGACTTCACGAAAGTGAAGTCCTTTTTTCAATGATATCCGTTCCTTACGGAACGGGTGATATACCTTTGGTATGATATCTACCTGCGGTGGATGATATATGCTTTTGGCATATGAAGGAACGGATATTATATCATATTTGCAACGCAAATATATCATACGGCGCAAGTCGTATATCATATCGCGTTAGCGATATATCATTATCCCTTGCGGCTTCGCCGCTTTTGTGCTATACTAAACCTAAGGCGGTGATTTTATGAAAAGAATATTTGCTTTATTGCTTTGCTTGACTTTATCTTTTATACTTTCGGCTTGCGGTGTTTCTTCGTTTGATGACTGCAAGGAGGATAGAGAGAAAGTTGTAGACCTCATACTTGATGAAAGAGTTGGAATTGCAGAAAATGGTTTGGTTACCTTACCTGATGAATTTAAAAACCTTTCAGATACGGGAGAGTGTTTAATAGTCGAGTTTCAAGACCAAAGTGCAATATATTTTTTTGAATTTCGTGGAATTTTAGGTGAGTCGAGAGGTTATGTGTATGTTACCGACCAAATCGATTGGAAAGATTACGTCAACGAAGATAAATATACAGGTACACAAGATTGGATAGACATTGAAGAAATTGAAACAAATTGGTATTCTGTTAAAACAGAATAAAATATAATAAAATTATAAGAAAATCCTCAGTTTTCAGGCACATTTTATTCGTGTCATTAAGTTCAAAACACCCAGAAAAAAGGACTTCACGAAAGTGAATTCCTTTTTTCAATGATATCCGTTCCTTACGGAACGGGTGATATATCTTCGATATGATATCCACCTGCGGTGGATGATATACGCTCCGCGTATTAAGGAACGGATATTATATCATATTTGCGAAAGCAAATATATCATACGGCAACGCCATATATCATATCGCGTTAGCGATATATCATTATCCCTTGTCTCTCCACCGCTTTTATGCTATACTGCACATAGGCGGTGATGAGATGAGGACAATAATTACAAAGATTCCTGCAATTATAGGATTAATTTTAAATATTTTAGGTTTGTGCCTGTTTATCAGTTTGCAAAATACTGACAGAGGTACGGGGTTGGAGTTGTTATCGCTTTGCTTTTTGACGGCGGTGGGAAGCTTAATTCTTTATTTTGTTGATGCTATATTGTCAATCATAAAGGCTATTAAGAAAATTAATCCTGCTTTTAACATTACCTTAGCATTACTGATTGTCATACCTGTAGTGCTGCTGATATGCTTTAAGCCAATTCGCACAGGATTAGTAATTGCATACTATTCGATAATTTTTTTGTTTGAGGTTATATCTACCTTTATGCATATAAAGAATATCAATGGTAGTAAAAATTAATCAATATAATAACATATCAGGAGATCCGTTCACTTTTGTTGGACGGATTTTTGTCTTTATTGCTCAACTTAGTTGAACAGCATTGTCAACAACGCAAAAATTTCCTAAAACACCTTGCAAAATTACAACTTATAATGTAGAATAAATTAAAATGGTGTCAATTGTATTTTTGATACGATATGACTGGACTAAATAGTAAAAAATATTGTCAAAGAAAGGATGTTGCGCGTGAGCGAACCTTCAATTGCACAGGTCTGTGTTTTAGGTATCGGAATTGTGTTTGTCAGTTTGTTGAGCATCGTTATAATGTGTTACGCTATCGGCTTTTTGAGCCGTTTGCTTGACGGCAAAAGCAACAAGACTGAGCCTGAAAAACCTGTTGTTACACCAGTGTCTCGTGCCAATAGTGAGATACCTAACCGTCAGGAGTTCGTTGCGGCGGTTTCGGCCGCTATCGCAGAAAGTATGGATAAGGATGTTTCCGCTATCCGTATTCTTTCAATCAAGAAAATATGAGGTGCATAAATTATGAAAAAGTATAAGGTTAATGTTAACGGTCAGATGTATGAGATCACTGTTGAGGAATGCGATGTCAACGAGGCTTCCGCCCCTGCCGCACCTGTGGCGCCTGCCGCTCCCGTTGCGGCTGTCCCTGCCGGTGACGGAGAGCCTGTTTCCTGCCCGATGCCCGGAACCATTCTTGCCGTAAACGTATCAAACGGCGCTCAGGTCAAGAAGGGCGATGTTATGTTTGTGCTTGAAGCAATGAAGATGGAGAACGAGATCTGCGCTTCAAAGGACGGCGTTGTGTCCGATGTTTCTGTGACCAAGGGTGCCGCAGTTGATTCGGGCGCCGTTCTCTGCATCTTGAAATAAGGATAGGTAGTACATATGTTAGAAGGAATTCTCGGTTTTCTTGAAAATTCAGGCTTCTATCAGTTCGTATGTAGTTTTAAGGAGAGCTGGACCAGCCTTGTGATGATATTGATCTCACTGTTCCTGCTCTGGCTTGGCATACACAAGAAGTTTGAGCCTCTGCTTTTGTTCGGTATTGCCTTTGGCATGCTGTTGACCAATCTTACCAATATCCCCGGACTCGATTCCTCGGTTGCGATGTATCACCCTGATTTGTGGACCGCATTTATGGAAGTGGGCAACCCCGCATATCACGATTACGGTGCTATTTTGTCAGGCGGCGGGCTGCTCGATATACTTTATATCGGCGTCAAGACCTGCCTGTATCCTTGTCTTATCTTCATCGGAATCGGTGCTATGACCGACTTTACGCCTCTTATCGCTAACCCCAAGAGCTTGCTGTTGGGAGCGGCCGCTCAGTGCGGTATATTTGCCACCTATATCGGTGCACAACTGCTCGGATTTACCTCTGCCGAGTCGGGCTCTATCGGTATAATCGGCGGCGCCGACGGCCCTACCGCCATCCTTACTGCGAGCAAACTGTCGCCCCATCTTCTCGGCGCAATAGCCATCGCGGCATACTCATATATGGCGCTTGTGCCCGTAATTCAGCCTCCTATTATGAAACTGCTCACCACCAAGAAGGAACGTCTTATCCGTATGGATAGCCTTAGACCCGTTTCAAAGCGTGAGAAGATCATCTTCCCGATAGCCGTAACCGTTTTCGTTTCGTTGCTCGTTCCGGATGCAACTCCGCTTGTAGGTTGCCTTATGCTTGGCAATCTGTGGAAGGAATCGGGAGTTGCAGAGCGACTTTGTAACACTGCTCAGAACGAGCTTATGAATATCGTTACCATTTTCCTCGGCATCTCTGTAGGTGCGACTGCAACCGCTGAAGGATTCTTGAGCGGTGATACCATAATGATAATCTTTATGGGCGTTTGCGCATTTGCATTGGCGACTGCATCGGGAGTTCTTTTTGCCAAGTTCATGAATCTCTTCCTCAAGAAGAAGATGAACCCCCTCATCGGTTCTGCAGGTGTTTCTGCCGTTCCGATGGCGGCTCGCGTGTCTCAGAAGATCGGTCAGCAGGAGGATCCCGGCAACTTCCTGCTTATGCACGCAATGGGCCCCAATGTTGCAGGCGTGATCGGCTCCGCGATTGCGGCAGGCGTGCTGATTCAGCTTCTCGGATAAGGAGGACTTTGATCTATGGCGAAACTTCATATTACAGATACAATTTTGCGTGATGCTCATCAGTCGCAGGCCGCCACCAGAATGAAGCTGGAGGATATGATCCCTGCGCTTGAAAAGCTCGACAAGGTCGGCTATTGGTCGGTCGAGTGCTGGGGCGGTGCTACCTTTGATGCCTGTATGCGTTTCTTGAACGAGGATCCTTGGGAGAGATTGCGCACCATCAAAAAGCATATGCCCAATACCAAACTGCAGATGCTCCTGCGCGGTCAGAATCTGCTTGGATATAAGCATTATGCCGACGATGTTGTTGACGAATTTGTCAAAAAGTCCATCGAGAACGGTATTGATGTAATTCGTATCTTCGACGCCCTCAACGATGTCAGAAATCTTGAGCAGGCGGTCAAAAGTTGCAAAAAATACGGCGGCATCTGCGAGGCAGCCTTGAGTTACACAGTCAGCCCCGTTCACGATGAGGAATACTTTGTTCAACTTGCAAAGACCCTCGAAAATATGGGTGCAGACGTTATCTGCATCAAGGATATGGCCAACCTTTTGCTTCCTTACGATGCGTATTCTCTTGTCAAAAAGCTCAAGGAGAATGTCAGCCTGCCCATCCATCTGCATACCCATAATACTACGGGAACAGGCGATATGACCTATCTTATGGCCTGTCAGGCCGGAGTCGATATCGTCGACTGTGCGCTTTCACCCTTTGCAAACGGAACGGCTAACCCCTCTACCGAGGCGCTTGTAGCTACCTTGCAGGGCACCGAGCGCGATACGGGTCTTGACCTGACCGCTCTGAGCGAGATAGCGGCCCATTTCCGTGCGGTTGCCGACAGGATGAAGGAGGAGGGCACTCTTGACCCGAAGGTGCTCAACGTCGATACCAAGACCCTGATCTATCAGGTGCCGGGCGGTATGCTTTCCAACCTTATCTCTCAGCTTAAACAGGCGAATGCGTCCGATAAATATTACGACGTGCTTGCCGAGGTTCCCAATGTCCGTAAAGATTTCGGATATCCTCCGCTGGTCACCCCGACCAGCCAGATCGTCGGTACTCAGGCGGTTATGAACGTCCTTGCAGGTGAGCGTTACAAGATGGTCACCAAGGAGTCAAAGGGCGTTTTGCGCGGCGAGTATGGACGTGTTCCCGGCGAGGTCAACGAAGAGGTGCGCAGAAAAGCCATCGGCGATGCCGAGGTCATTACCTGCCGACCTGCTGACCTCATTGAGCCCGAGCTTGAAAAGTACAGGGCTGAAATGAAAGAGAAGGGAATAGGTAAGTGTGACGAGGACGTTCTCAGCTACGCACTTTTCCCGCAGGTAGCGGAGAAGTTCTTTGCGGTGCGCGATGCTGTTGAAACCGTCGAAAAGAACGAGGATGACGACACGGTTCGTGTCCTTTACGTTGACGACAGATCCGTATAATTTAATCCCTCTTGATCGATTGAGATCAAGGGGGATTTTTTATCGTTATGATTATAACAAAAACTGAGAAATAATATTGCCAAAAACACTAAACTGTGGTATAATAACCTGAATAATTAGATGCTGGCGGCATCTGTCTTTGCGAAAGGGGAGTGAGCGGGTGAGAATACTTGGTATAGACCCCGGCTATGCGATCGTCGGCTACGGCGTTATCGACTATGCGGCCAACCGTTTTCACGTTGCGGCATACGATGCCATCACCACTCCTGCCGAGGCTGAATTTACGACCAGACTCGAGAGCATTTACAACGATATGGTCGCCGTCATCGACCGATATAAGCCCGATGCGATGAGCGTCGAGAAGCTGTATTTTAACACCAATATTACTACGGGTATTGCCGTTGCACAGGCGCGCGGATGCATACTTTTAGCCGCTCAGCAGGCAGGCTTACCGGTATATGAATACACACCGCTCCAGATAAAGCAGGCGGTTACGGGCTACGGCAAGGCTGAAAAGCGGCAGATGATCGCGATGACCACCAAACTGCTCAATCTCGCCCAACCGCCCAAGCCCGACGACGTGGCCGATGCACTTGCGGCAGCCATCTGCCACGCCCATTCGGCTGGCTCTCTGCTTGACAGACTCAAATACAGGAGGTAAACGGATATGATCTACTCGGTTCGCGGACCGCTTATCAGTTGCGATATGACGTCGGCTGTAGTCGAATGCGGCGGTGTCGGAATGAAGTGCTTCGTTTCAATGAACACGCGCAAAAAGCTTGCGCCGATAGGCACCGAAGTAATGCTGTTCACCCATCTCAACGTGCGCGAGGACGCGATGGACCTCTTCGGCTTCATCGACCCCGACGAGTTGGAGATGTTCCGCCTTATCACGTCGGTCAGCGGTGTCGGGCCCAAGGTTGCCCTTTCGATACTGTCTGAATTTGAGCCGTCACAACTGAGTCTCTACATCGCAAGCGGCGACTCCAAGAGCATCACAAGGGCAAGCGGTGTCGGCGCAAAGCTCGCGCAGAGGATCGTCCTTGAACTAAAGGACAAGCTGGGAGCCACCTCTTTCGGCGATTCGCAGGAGGTATCGGCGGCGGTCAACGTCAGCAGTTCGTCCAACGCATCTGAAGCGGTGCAGGCGCTCGTTGCCCTCGGCTATTCCCAAAGTGAAGCATCTGTCGCGATTGGAAAGCTTGATGCAACCCAGTCGGTCGAGTTTTTAATTAAAGAAGGACTGAAACTGCTCGCGCGCTTTTAGTAAACGATAAAAAGGAGAAGTAACCAATGCCTGAGTTTGATTACGAAAACCGAATCGTATCTCCCGAATATGAAGGCTCGGACGGAGATGTAGAATTTTCTCTTCGCCCGAAGGTGTTAAGTGAATATATCGGTCAGGACAAGGCTAAGGAAAACCTTGCTATCTATATGGAGGCTGCGAAGCATCGCGGAGAGTGCCTTGATCACGTACTGCTTTACGGCCCTCCCGGATTGGGCAAGACCACCCTTGCCGGCATCGTTGCCAACGAAATGGGTGTCAACCTGCGCGTGACCTCGGGACCTGCTATTGAAAAGCAGGGCGACCTTGCGGCACTGCTCAGCAACCTTGCCCCCGGTGACGTCCTGTTCATCGACGAGATACACCGTCTCTCCCGTAACGTTGAAGAGGTACTCTATCCTGCGATGGAGGACTTTGCTCTCGATATCATCATCGGCAAGGGTCCCTCTGCAAGATCGATCCGCCTTGACCTGCCTCGTTTTACACTCATCGGCGCAACTACGCGAAGCGGACAGCTTGCCGCACCCTTGCGTGACCGATTTGGTGTATTGCTAAGGCTTGAGCTTTACACTCCCGAGCAGTTGGCCGATATTATCACACGCTCTGCCAATCTGTTGAATGTCGAGATCGATCGCAACGGTGCCCTTGAGATCGCATCACGCTCTCGCGGTACGCCGCGTATTGCCAACCGACTTCTCAAGCGGGTGCGCGACTACGCTCAGGTAATGGGCGACGGTGTCATTCGTGAGGAGGTAGCTCAGGCGGCGCTTGACCGATTTGAAATCGACGAGCTTGGCCTTGACGACTTCGATCGCCGTATGCTTGAGACTATTATCCGCAGTTACGGCGGCGGCCCTGTTGGACTTGATACCTTGGCGGCGGCAGTCGGCGAGGAGGCCATCACCATCGAGGACGTCTATGAGCCGTACCTGATGCAGATCGGATTTTTGACCCGTACCCCTCGCGGCAGATGTGTGACTCAGGCGGCGTACGACCATCTAGGCATCGAATACATCGGTCAGTTGACTATGTAAGCAAGATTAAATTTTACAGGAGACCAGATTTTGAGAGCTATAACCGATTTTGAAGATTATGAACTGCTTGACTGCTCTGACGGCGAAAAGCTTGAGCGGTGGGGCAATATTATACTGATACGCCCCGATCCGCAGGTGTTGTGGCAGACCGAGAGGGCCAACCCCCTCTGGTATAACGCGCACGCACGCTATCACCGCTCAAAAAGCGGAGGCGGACATTGGGAAACCTATAAAAAGGTGCCTGACGTCTGGAGCATAAAGTATAAAGACCTGACCTTTAACCTCAAGCCGATGGGCTTTAAGCATACGGGACTCTTTCCCGAGCAGGCGGTCAACTGGGACCTTATGTCCTCGCTGATAAGGGAGCATCAGGGCGCTAAGGTGCTCAACCTCTTTGGCTATACGGGTGCTGCAACCCTTGCTTGCGCGGCGGCAGGCGCGAGCGTTACCCACGTCGATGCTTCAAAGGGAATGGTGCTGTGGGCCAAGGACAACGCGGCGGCCAGCGGACTAAGTGACAGACCGATAAGGTGGCTTGTCGACGACTGTGTTAAGTTCGTAAAGCGCGAAATTCGCCGCGGCAACCACTATGACGGCATTGTAATGGACCCGCCCTCCTATGGCAGAGGGCCCGACGGCGAGGTCTGGAAGATAGAGGAGCAGATATATGAACTGCTTACCCTTTGCGAGCAGTTGCTGTCCGACGAACCTCTCTTTTTCCTGCTTAATTCATATACGGCAGGCCTTTCTCCGAGCGTTATGAAGTACCTCGTGTCCTCGGTTATCGCTGATAAACGCGGAGGAAGCGTTGAATGTGACGAGATAGGAATACCCGTCACCGACAGCAAACTCGTCTTACCCTGCGGAAATACTGCAGTTTGGCTTAAAAAACAGTAAGGATGACCCTTTATGGATAATATTATTGAGATCGTCGACGCCTCGTTTGAGTATCCCGACGATGACGAAAAAACTACAAAGGTTTTTGAACACCTTGATTTTGCGGTAGAGCGCGGCTCGTTTACGGCTGTCCTTGGACACAACGGGTCGGGCAAATCCACAATGGCAAAGCTGATAAACGGACTTAACCACGTCCAAAGCGGCAAGGTGCTCGTCAACGGACTTGACGTCAGCGACGAGAATAACGAGATAAATGTTCGCAAGACGGTGGGTATGGTCTTCCAAAACCCTGATAATCAGCTTGTTTCCACCGTTGTTGAGGAGGACGTTGCGTTCGGCCCCGAGAACCTCGGTATTCCCCCTGCAGAGATACGTGAAAGGGTGGACGAGGCCTTGAAGGCGGTCGGTATGTACGAGTACAGACGGCACGATGCTCACCGTCTTTCAGGCGGTCAGAAGCAGAG
>JAZQID010000006.1:0-2788 GCA_045540915.1 Acutalibacteraceae bacterium | reverse complement strand
GGTCTCGGGCCGCAGGGCGCGTATTAGTCCGAATCGGAAATCCTCGGCTTCAAGTTCGCTTCCGTCCGACCACTTGAGCCCCTTTTTCAATGTAAAGGTGTAGGTCAGCCCATCCTCCGACACCGAATACTTCTCGCAGGCGGCAGGCACGACCTTGCCCCCGTCAATGCGGAACAGCCCCTCGAAGCAGTTGCGGACTATTAGCAATTCCTCGTCGGTGTAGGCGAGCTGAGGGTCGAGGTTGGTGGGCATACTGTTGAGGTTGATGCGGATGTTTTTGTCAGCGGTAGAGGCGTTGGAATTGCAACCGGTACAACTCAAAATAAGCACCGCGCACAGCATTATTGCGATAATTCGGATAAAACCTTTCATACTCCGCATCCTTTCGTAAATTTTGTAACTTCGGTAAAAAACAAAATCTGTCAGCGCAAGCGACAGATTCTGTCTTGAGTTTATAAACTATTCCTTTGTAACCAAAACGCCCTTTTTGGCGGCCGATGCTTCGCGCATCGCCTGACGCTCCTTCTTGGTGGGACGGCGGATGTTATCCTGCACCACCTCTTCGGGCGGGGTGAGCAGACGCTCGGGGTGCTTGAGCAGACGGGCAAGCAGGCGCATAGCGGTGGCGTAATAAAATCCGTCGCAAACGCGCTCGTCGGCAACTATCTTCATACCCATATAACGCTTGGTGACCACGTTGCCCTGCGCGTCGACCTCGTACTTGGTCTCCTTCTTGCCGATGGCAACGAAGGCGGAGCAGGTGCCGAACTCATACAGGTGGTGGAAGATGGGCCCGATTCCGCAGGAGCCGAGGTCGGTTATGAACATACTCGAATGGAAGGGGCTGACGTGGTTGATGAACTTGGGCATCAGACCGATCTTGTCAAGGTTGCGCATTAGGTCGACGAAGCTCGCCTTTATAAAGGTGGGAACAAGTCCCAGCGCCCTTGCAAAAACGTCGGTGTCGTTGCCCTCGACCTGCTTTTCGTATACCTCTTCGCGAATGGCACGCTCCGCCTTTGCGACAACGTCGTAGAGGGTATCCTCCGGCTCAAATTCGGGCTTGATGGTGGTCTCCTCGCTGTCTATCGACATGGAGCGCTTGCAGGCAAGGGAGATTATCATATTGTTATGCGCGTAAAGCTTTTTGCCCGCGATGAAGCGGTTGAGCTGGGGCATCTGGGACATAACGCGTACCATTGCCGCCATAAATATATGAAGCATACGCAGGTCGGGCATATCGGTCTTGCGATGCTCGCGAACAAATTTCTCCAGCTCGGTGATATCGATCTCGTGGTCAAAAAAGACCTGCGAATCGAGCCTTGTGCGCATTATGGACGGTACGATCTGATATATCGGGTCGATGTCGCGGATGCGGTATCCGTCATATCGATCGCCGAACCTTCTTTTAGGTTTATTCATCAAAATTCTCCTCAAAACGACCAAATTTGCTAAGATAAATATAGTACATTTTATAATGTTTGTCAATAAAAATGTATTGACAAACTCTGTCACAGGGTTTATAATACAAAGGTCTGTAAAGGTAAATGCCTTTACACCTGTTGCACACGGAGGTGACCTGCGTTGGCGAAGAATCTCGAGTTCTCAATATTGCTTGACACCTACGGTGAACTGCTGACCGACAAGCAGCGCATTATAACGGGTCACTATTATGACGATGATCTCTCTTTGGCCGAGATTGCCGAGAACGAGGGGGTCACGCGTCAGGCGGTGCGTGACGTTATTCACCGCACCGAGCTTCAGCTTGCTACCTTTGAGGAACGGCTGGGCTTGGCCGAAAGGGCGAGGCGGACGGCCGATGCCCTGCAACAGCTCAAGGATATCGCGTCGCAGGAGGACAGCCGCTTGGCTGACGAGGTCTGCCGACGCTGTGACGATTTAATAAAGGAATGGACGAAGGAGGGGTGACGCGTGGCGTTTGAGGGACTTTCCGATAAATTGAGTGCGGCTTTCAAGCGACTGCGTTCCAAGGGTCGTCTTAACGAAGCCGACGTCAAGGAGGCTATGCGAGAGGTGCGTTTGGCCCTGCTCGAAGCCGACGTTAACTATAAGATCGCCAAGGAGTTTACCGCCACCGTAACCGAGAAGTGTGTCGGTGAGCGGGTTATGGAGAGCCTGACCCCCGGACAGATGGTTGTCAAGGTGGTCAACGAGGAGCTAACCGCGCTTATGGGCGGCGAGCACGTGCGTCTCAATACTGCATCAAAGCTTCCGACCGTCATTCTGATGTGCGGCCTTCAGGGCTCGGGTAAGACTACCCACAGCGGAAAACTTGCTCTGATGCTCAAGAATAAGGGCTACCGACCTCTGCTTGTCGCGGGAGATATCTACCGACCTGCCGCCATCGATCAGCTTAAGATAATCGGCGAGAAGATCGGCGTACCTGTTTTTGAGAAGGGTACCCAAAAGCCCGAGATCACCGCAAAGCAGGCAATTGCCCACGCGCGTGACCACGGAAACGACTACGTCATCGTGGATACTGCAGGACGACTGCATATCGACGAGGAGCTGATGAAGGAGCTCGAGCGAGTCAAGAAGGCGGTCGACCCCGACGAGATCATCCTTGTCGTTGACTCAATGACGGGTCAGGACGCCGTCAACGTAGCCAAATCCTTTAACGAACTGTTGGAGATCGACAGCGTCCTGCTGACCAAGCTCGACGGCGATACGAGGGGCGGTGCGGCACTTTCGGTCCGCGCGGTCACCGGCAAGCCCATCAAGTTCGTCGGTACGGGTGAGAAGATGGGCGACCTTGAGGAGTTCCATC
>JAZQID010000005.1:0-3320 GCA_045540915.1 Acutalibacteraceae bacterium | reverse complement strand
GTCGTCAGCCGCGTTAAGCCGAGCGCGCTGATAGTTATTGACGCGCTTGCAAGCCGCAGACTGTCAAGGCTTGGCTGCACCGTACAGATGTCGGACACGGGTATCGCTCCCGGCTCAGGGGTGGGCAACGCGCGTATGCGCATAACTAAGGATTCGATCGGGGTTCCGGTCATCTCCATCGGTGTGCCGACGGTGGTTGACGCGGTCACCCTTGCCAACGACCTGACGGGGCACGACTGCCGCGACGACGTTGAACCGCGCGGCGCCCGTATGATAGTCACACCGCAGGAGATCGACCTGCTTATCGACCGCGCCGCCTCAACGGTGGCTCAGGCCATCAACTGCGCTCTGCAGCCCCACATCGACCCCGATATTTTAATGGCATTGGTATGATAGGACGAGCGTATGATATACCGAGAGGTGATAAACATGAACAAAAACCTTCGGTTAGTAATCATTTCCCTGCTTTTCGCCGTAGCCATTGGATGCGCGGTGCGGTTTCGCGAGCCGATACTGGACGCACTGACCCCTGTTGCAGAGTTCAGCGCGCGGTTGGTTACGGGTCAGCTATGGTGACGGTATGAAAAGAAGGGCTTGGCAAACCTTCTTCCGCGTACTTTCTCTGTCCCTCGCCTGCGTTGCCCTGCCCACGATGCTTATATGCGGCATTACGGTGGCCGACAGGAAGACCCGCGAGGTCGGCTTTTCGGACAGGGACCCCGTCTTCTACACCGAAAAAGCCGATAACGGCGATGTCACCCTGCACGCCTTCGGTGACGAAATAAGGATAGACTCGGCAATTACCGATGCCGCAGGTCGAGCGTGGCAGGTCTGTAAAACGGCAGTGCCGCACGCTGTAAAAACAGGTGCGGCACTTATAGAAATGATAGTTGATCGGATTCTTCGGTTGGTATCTCCAACAGGTTAACGGTGCGAAGACCCGATCGGCGTGCATATTTATATGTATATTCGGTTCCGCCCGAACTGCCGTTATAGGCGGCGATGAGCAGGCTCGACCTGTCGACCATATAGCGATTGCGCTTTTGCATACAGCCTTCGGTGTACCTGTCAGACAGGCAGACGATGCTGTCGGCAACCTGCAGATATCCACTGTATCGGTCTCGGTCCTCGCGGTCCCATTTCTCAGCCTGATCCCGACAGGGCAGGCACATATTAAGCCTGATCTCGCGGTCGGGCAGTTCACTGCGCACCGAGATGACGGCATCGGCAAAGAGGAAGTCTCCCCCGATACATCCACCGCACAGAAAATCGGTGTACCCGTCCTCAACGGCATCCTCCACCGCTTTGAGAATTCGGGCATAGACCTCGGCAGGCGAATTGAATGCAAAAAGGTCCTTCGGTCTGTGGCCTGTGAAGCAACAAGTGGTCAGTCGGTGCATCTTATTTAGTCTTCAGCAGGGTGTTCAATTCTTCCATAAAGGTGTGGATATCCTTGAACTGACGGTAGACCGACGCAAAACGTACATAAGCGACCTCGTCAATGTCGCGGAGCTTCTCCATAGCGAGCTCGCCGATCTTGACCGAGGACACCTCGCGGTCGAGCGAATTTTGCAGGGTCGCCTCAATCTCGTCAACGGCACCCTCGAGCATATCAAGTGTTACAGGACGCTTCTCACTTGCGCGCAAAAGGCCGTTGAGCAGTTTTTCGCGGTCGAAAACCTCACGCGAGCGATCCTTCTTGACCACGATTATGGGCAGGCTCTCGATGATCTCATAGGTCGTAAAGCGCTTCTGACAATTTAGGCACTCACGGCGTCGGCGTATACGCTCACCCTCATCGGTAGGGCGCGAATCAATAACCTTGCTTTCCTCGTAACCGCAAAACGGACATTTCACATCCATCACTCCGTCCAAAAATTTTATGTAACCTTATTGTATCACAGAGTAGTTATTTTTGGCAACCTTTTTTTGCTTTCAGGCGGCTTTTTGCCCCTTTTTAAGCCAAAAAGTCCTCAATGACGTCCCAAAAGTGCACCTTTTCGATATTACTTTCCGCCAACAACGAGCAAAATGCCCGAAGCCGCTCACCGTCATCGGTTATATCCCGAACGGTAAGCCTGCTGCCGTCGGTCCAGCTTGAAGCCAGACCGTAGACAGTAACGCTTTCCATATCCTCGTTTTCCAACAGGTCATCTACCACGCAAATCTCACTTAAATATATCGGAGCATTATCCATCTTACCACATCCTCAGATGACAATAATACCGCCGATTTACTCTAAACACAAGGGCTTTTGGCAAAAACCAACCAAAGTGGTAAATGTTGAATGGCAGCCATTCCCGCTTGAGAAGACGGCACCGATTATGAGATAATACCTCTGAGGTGAAAAATATGTCGAAATTGCTCAATATGCTTCAAAGCATCGACCGACTCTCTGCCAACGCCGCCACCGCCATCTCCATTGGGTGCGAAGTTTCACTCGCGCTGACTATTGCGGCTATGTTGATGGTCGATACAGACTTCTTTACGGCGCTGGAGACCGCGTCGGTTGGAATAAAACTGCTGTCGGCCGCTGTAGCCGTTTCGCTTATATGGGATCTGTCGGTCAACCGCTCGGGTAATAAAAACGACGCTACATAGCCGCCTAATCTGAGATGAGCACCCGTTCTATCTCGCCGACGTAGACTCGGTGGTAGTCTTCGCTCGGGTAGTGGGAAAGCAGGCTCTTGTCGACAAAGCAGTCGGGGGCCATATCCTGCGCGTAAAGCTTGCGGCAGATGAGGGTCATGCGTGCCTGCTTGAAGGTGACAGTCGAGTCAACGAAGACGGGCTCAAGTCCGCAAAGGGCGGTCTTGTCAACGTCACGGCCCGACTGCCTTCCGCAGATGGCGTGAATATCCTTGTCCTCGCCGTAAAACGAGAGGGTGAAGCGGTCGCTTTTTTCCATGAACGAGTAGGTGTACCTTTGCGGACGGATAAAGGCGACGGCGACCGGCTTGTTCCAAAGCTCGCCTATCGTGCCCCAGCTTGCAGTCATCATATTGTAGCCGCCTTCGTCCCCTGCCGCAACCAGCATCCACTCCTTGCTTATAAGGTCGACGGCGTTGTCCTTTATTTCAGATACCGAGATTTCTTTCATAGGTGTTGCCTCCTTTAATTTATAAAATTATTTTAACACGCGCCGAGCCGTCAGGCAAGTGAAAGTGTGCGGATTTTCGGTTGACAAACCTGCCTTTTTGGTATAATATAGTAAGGCACTTCGATTATATATGCGCTTGTAGCTCAGCAGGATAGAGCGTCCGCCTCCTAAGCGGAAGGTCGGGGATTCGAATTCCTTCAAGCGCGCCAGAAAATCGGGT
>JAZQID010000004.1:0-16422 GCA_045540915.1 Acutalibacteraceae bacterium | reverse complement strand
CTGACAGGATGGAATCGTCGCTCTTGTCGAGTTTGAGCAGGAAATAGTCGGGCTTGTCGAGATAGACCGAGATAACGTTGCCGTTACGCTCGGAACGGAAATTCTTGGCCGAGGGCATAACGGTGTAGGAGCTGAAATCGGTGTGAACGGTGATATCCACGCGCACCTGACTGCCCGAAAAGGCAAACTCGCAGAAGCGACGGTACATATCGCCGTTGACCGTGCGGCTGGAGCTGGCGACCGCATCAGTATGATTGTAGCAGGTCAGGTCGTATGACTTGCTGCCCTGAACGACCTTTACGTCATATCTGTGATCGCGCTCGATGCGCTTGTCATATTCAGGGTAAACGACTACTTTGCTGGTCGGGGTCGCAGGGGGAACGGGAGTGGCCGTGGACGAGCCGCCCGATGAACCACCCGTCGAGCCACCGGATGAGCCACCCGATGAACCGCCTGCGGAATTACTCGATGAGCCGCTCTGGGTCTTGTCGGAAGAGCTGCCCTCAAGGGAGGCATCGCCCTGTTCGTTGTTGCCCGACGAGCCGCCCTGCGATGAGGAGCCGATCGACGAGGTCTTTGACGATGCTTTGCTGCTTGAGTTCGCGGTGTCGGTATTGCAGGCGGTCAGGCTGAACAGCAAGGTGGCGGCGAGCAAAAGAGAAATAATTCTTTTCATTTGAATACTCCTTTATAAAAGTGATGGAAAATTATCCGTTGTAAGTAAGCTTTGCATTGCGTATTTCGATGCCTTTATCACTTTCGTTGGCATACATTACAATGCAGGCGTTTTTGATCAAGGCAGGATCGATGTTTTCGTTGATGGTGTAGGTAAATTTAAATTCCTGCCAGCCGGTTGTAAGAACGACCTTTTTGTAGTTATACATGCGGTTTGCGCCAAACATTATCTGCATACTTGCGGCGGAATCAGCCTTTGCCGCAAAGGTCAGGGTGTAGGTGCCCTTTCCGTACTGCTGCAATTGCGGGGTAAGGTTGTAGGAGATACCTGCGCTGCCTGTGCAATCTTCCATACGGAAGGAGTTGCCGCCGTACTCTTTAAGGTGCAGCATATGCATTTCGTAGCAGACGTACTCAGACCAATGGCTGTGTGCGCTGTTGCCAAACCAGCTCAAAAGGTCGCCGGACATTCCCGAAGGTACGCCGATCTTGATGCGTCCGGTCGCCTTGTCATAAGAGGCGGAGGAGGCAACACCCGTTGCTTTGAGGTTGGCAAGGGAGATGTACTTGACACCGTTGATATCGGTGGTCTTGGAAGGAACGCTCTTGCCGACTGCAGCGCAAACGTCTGCGGCAGGTACGTACCAGGTGCCGTCCTTATTAACGGGGCGGTTCTTGGTGAAGAGCTGACGACCGCCGATAAAGATCTTGCCCTCGGGCTTGACCGAGCCCTTGACAGTGTTTGCGGAAGCAGGGCCGAACTTCGAGCCGTTGCCGGTCACAACGATCTTGTTGTTTTCGGTCATTTGGGTCTTAAACGATGCATTGGTGACGGCCTTTCCGCCTATAGAAAGTCCGTTGAAGGTCAGGGTATAGTTGCTGGTGGCAAGATATCCCGGAACGTTTTCAATACGGATGGTCTGGCCGTAGCCGCTGCCCAAATCAGGAGAACCGGTTGCAACGGGAACGGCAAGATTGTTGAAGGTTATGGATTTAGCCGCGGATCCCATATTCCAGCCATAGAAGATGAAGGGGAAGTGGTCGCAGTCGACAGCACTGACGTTATTCAGGGTCAGGCTGAAGGTGCGCTGCAGGCTGTCCCAGTTGTAACAGTTGCGCATTATGCCCTCATCGGCGCGGAAGATGTAAAAGTCGGTCAATTCGTATTTTCCTGCGTTGTTCTGCGGGAAGATGCCGCAGCAGATGGTACCGATGGTGATGTCTCTGAATATCGAGGTGGTGGAGCTGCTGCTCAGCACGAGAGCGTTATCGGCAACGTAGACGAAACAGTGTCTAAAGAAGTTGCCGCCGCCTTTGTGTGTAGTAATTCCGTCGGTGCACATCTCGCTGGAGAGCATCTTGAGGTTGGTGCATTTTACTCCCTCGCCTTGAATCCAAAGGTTGTAGTCGCGCGCATCGACCATCTTGATGCCGTCGATGGTGCAGCTGTATCCCGTAACGTGAAGGAGATAACGCTTGTCGGTGCCGCCGTTGTAGCTGGCTTCAGCCTTATTGGTCTTATATATATCGCTGTAGGGGTCGAGTATCATACCGCGGCCCTTGACGGTGACGAAGTTGCCCGTGACCTTAACGCGTGCGTTAAGCACCGAGCCGGGTGCAAGGTAGAGAACGGTGTTATCCTTGGAAACGTTCAGAACGGTCGAGTTTTCAGGCTCGTACCAACCGTCAACGTAGATAACGTTGGGGTCATTCTTATCGGGAACGTTGATCTCGGGCTCGTCTGCAAAGACCGACAGGATGGAGTCGTCGCTTGCATCAAGCTTGAGGAGGAAATAGTCGGGCTTGTCGAGGAAAACTGAGATGACGTTGCCCTTACGCTCGGAGCGGAAGTTCTTGGCCGAGGGCATAACGGTGTAGGAGTTAAAATCGGAATAGACGGTGATGTCTACCCTGACTTCCTTGCCCCAGAAGGCGAATTCACAGAAACGACGGTACATATCACCGTTGACGGTGCGGCTTGAGGTTGCGACGGCGTCGGTATGGTTGTAGCAGGTCAGGTCGATGGTCTTATCGCCCTGAGTGACCGACACGTCATACATATAGTCGCGCTCAATGCGCTCGTCGTAATCGGGATAGTCGATAAGGTAGTCGCCCTTGAGGTCTTCGAGGGTTTCCACATCAGGAGCCTGAGAGGTGGTCGATGATGAGTTTGTGCCCGATGATGAGTTTGTGCCCGATGATGAGCTTGTGCCCGATGACGAGGGCTTCTTGCTGGAGGAGTCACCCGAGGTCGTTTCACAGGCAACCAGCGAGAAAATCATAGCGAGACAGAGCATTAAGGAAACAAGCCTAAAAATGCCCCTTGATTTGTTGCTGAAGTACAGGTTGTTCATACTGTTTTCTCCTTGCATAAAGTAATCTAATTTATTTTAGCAGAAAGCCCCGTTTTTAGCAATAAAAACCGTGCTTAATGTTGACCAAAATTGAACCGTGTCATTTGTGAAAATGTCCTATTTTACGGAGTTAAGGTAGTCGATGGCCGCCTGAATGACCGGCTCATCCGAGTCGTCGAGCAAAAATCGGCTTGAGGTCGACTGATCGATCTTTACTTCCCTGTCGGGAGCCAGTCCGACGCCGTGGAATTCGGTGCCCGACTTGGTATAGAATTTTGCGACCGTCACACGCACCGCTGAGCCGTCACCCAAGGGCATCGTGCTCTGCATTATGCCCTTGCCGAAGGTCTTTTCGCCGATGAGGGCGGCCTTTTCATAGTCGCGGAGGGCGAGGGCGAAATATTCCGATGCGCTGGCGGTATCGCCGTCGGTCAGCACCGCCATCGGCAGATCGATCTCCTTGGCGTCCGACTTGGCAAGGCTGACCCGCTTGCCACCGTTGTAGACGGCGTAGCCGATCTCACCCTTGGGCAGCAGCATATCGAGCATATCACTGGTCACGTCGACCAATCCGCCCGTGTTGCCGCGCAGGTCGAAGATAAGTCCCGTCGCACCCGATGCAACCGCCTCGTCAAGCGCCGCCTTGAACTGCTCGGTGGTGGCGGTGTTGAAATCGGTTATCTCGATGAGGCAGACGGTGCCTATCATACGGGAGTAGACGCTTGTGGCGGTGAAATCGCCGCGGGTGACGGTGACGTCAAAGGTCTCGCCGTCTCGCAGAAGGGTCAAGGTGACGTCGGTGCCCGATTCTCCGCGAATATTGTTGACCGATTGGTCGTAATTTTCCTGAGTGACTGCAACCGAGTCGACCGCAATGATGCGGTCCTTGCTCTGAAGCCCTGCCTGAGCGGCGGGTGATTCCTCGGACACGCGCACGACGTATATTGCGCTCGCCTCGGGGTCAAAGACCACCGTAACGCCGACTCCCGAGGTGCCGCCCTCGTTGGAGTAGAGTATCGAGGAGTAGGTCTCTTCGTTGAGATAGGCGGAATATGGGTCGCCGAGGCCGTAGATGTATCCCGTCGCCATCATATCGTTGAGTTCCGACTCGTCCACCTCGTCGGCGTCGACGTAAAACCTGCGCACCACGTTCTGCAGGGCGACCAGCTTTCCGTATGCGCTGTCGTTGGAAAGGTACATCGACAGGGCGTTGGGCACTATCAAAAGGGCGATGAGGGCGCCCGTAAGAAGCAGACCCAGCTTGCCGAGCACCGACTTTACAAAGCCGATCCGCCTTTTATTCTTCACTTCGGCCTCTATTTCAGGGCAGTTTTCAAACTGCTCGTAGTTATCGTCCATCAAGAACACTCCTTTTTTCTACATTGGAAAAACAAAAACAGCCGACGGGTAGCCGTCGGCTGTAAATGGTTAAAAGAATGACATCGGGTCGACCGTTTTTCCGTTTTTCTGCACCTCAAAGTGAAGATGCGGGCCGGTCGAGTTGCCGGAGGAGCCGACGTAGCCGATGGTATCACCCTTGTTGACCTTGGTGCCGACCTTGAGGGGACTGAGGGCCTTCATATGTGCGTAGAGGGTGACATAGCCATTGTTATGGTCGACCATAACACAGTTTCCGTAACCGCCGTAATATTTGCTGAGGATGACCTCTCCGCTGTCGGCGGCAACTATCTTGGCGCCGTAGATACCGCTCGATGCGATATCGATGCCCGAGTGGTTCTCCTTGCCGTGATAGGGGCAGATACGGGGGCCGTACTTCTCGGACAGGCGGTAGAAGCCCGGTACCGGCCATATAAATTGGCCTGAACCCGAAACAGAGGGAGAGGACTGCTCCTGCTTTTTCTTCTCGATAGCGGCGGCAAGGTCCTTCTGCATCTGGGCGTAGTCCTTCTGCTTGGACTCAAGGTCATGGATAGCACCCTCGTTCTTCTGAACGATGGCGTTGACCTTGTTGTACTGCTGGGTCAGCTCGGCCTTCTTCTCGTCGATGGTGGCCTTTGAGGCGGCGAGCTTGTCCTTTTCAGCGGCAAGCTTGTCTTGCTGAGCGGCCAATTCGTCGATGTAGCCGAGCATCGTCTGCAGGGCCTCGTTGTCCTTTTTGGACATCGACTCCATCAACTGTGACTTGGACAAAAGCTGAGCCAGATCGCTCGAGGAGCCGAGCATTTCAAGGCCGCTGTAAAAGCCGCCGCTGGTGTAGATGGCCACCAGCCGCTGTTTGAACTGATTTATCGATCTGCGCAGGTCGAGTTCGGTCTGCGCGATGGACTTTTCAAGCTTTTTGACCTCGCTTTCAAGGGTGTCTATCTGGGTCTGATAGAGGTCGATCTCCTTTTGTGTAGCGGCGATCTGCTGCTTGAGAGCGGCCTTCTGCTGTTCGTAGGGGGCGTTGGCCTTCTCCAAAGCGGCGATCTGCTGCTTTAGCTGATTGCTGTTGGCCTTGGCCGCGTCAAGCTGAGCCTGAAGCTCCGACAGGGTGGCGGCGGAAGCGGTCAGATGAGGTTGCTCGACGCAAACAAAGGTAAGCGCGAGCATAACAACGCAAATAACAAGGCTGACTGTCCGTCCAAAACGACCCATAACCGTTTCCTTCCTTTCGAAAAATTAGTTGTAGTAGTTCATCGGGTTCTTGTAACCGCCGTTGAGCCTTATCTCAAAGTGGAGATGGGGGCCCGTGACGTTACCCGTCGCACCGACGTAGCCGATGGCGGTGCCCTTGGTAACGGTGGCACCTACCTTATAACTCGACAGGTATCTCATATGTCCGTAGAGGGTGGTGTAGCCGTTGCCGTGATCGATTATAACGCAGTTGCCGTATCCGCTGTAATACTTGCTGAGGATGACGGTACCGCTGTCGGCGGCGACGATGGTCTTGCCCAGAACGGTGCCGTTGGAGCTGATGATGTCGATACCGTTGTGGTTTCTGCCCCAGCGTGGGCCGAAGCCCGCGGATATCTTGTTGCATCCCGGAACGGGCCAGATGAAGTTGCCGGTGCCGACCAGCTTGTTGCCCGACGAGCCGGTGCCCTGCTGAGCCTTCTTGATGGCGTCGGCGATCTCCTTTTGCTCGGCCTCGATGGTCTTGAGATCGGAGTTAAGGGAGCCGATCTGGCTGTTATAGTTTCTGACTATCTTGTTGACGGCGTTGTAGGCCTCGACAAGCTCCTGCTTCTTGACCTGTATCTCGTTTTGAGATACCTCGAGCTGCTGCTTGGCAAGCTCAAGCTCCTCGATGGCCTCGATAATGCCGGTTATCATCTCGCTGTCGTGCTTGGAGACCGACGAAGCAAGCTCCGCCTTGGCCAAAAAGTCGCCGTAGTCGGAGGCCGAAAGCAGAACGGCAAGCTCGGTGTTGCCGGTGGTGTACATTATAACGAGGCGCTGTTTAAGCTCCTCTTTCCCTTTTTCGAGCTGCTCGGAGCGCTCCTTGATGGTAGCGTGGCACTGCTCGACCTGCGCCTCGTAGAGATCGATCTCCTTTTGGGTAGCGGCGATCTGCTGCTCGAGGGCGGCCTTCTGCTGTTCGTAGGGGGCGTTTTTCTTCTTCAGCTCGGCAATCTTTGCCTTGACGGCGTTGGCCTCCGCCTTAGCGGCGTCCAACTCCTGCTGATACTGCGCGACGGATTTTGCGTGGGCGGTGGGCACGAGGGTATCGCTGACACAAAAGACCGAAAGCATAAGCACCGTGCACAAAACCACGCTTAGCAGGCTTCTAAAGCGCACGGAACTCACTTCCTTCCTTGCGCAGATATTTTGCAATGGTAAAGCGGCTTCCCGCAAGGCCGATGACGACACCGATGCCGGTGAAGAGGCCGAAGAGCTTAAGTGCAAGCTCGCGGAAAGGAATGAGGGTGAAGCCCTCTATCGACTCGGCAAAGCCGGAGCCCGCAATGGTGTAGATGGAGTAGAGCAGCAGGGTCGAGAAAATGGCGGCAAAGAGGCCGATGATGATACCCTCGACCATAAAGGGTGCGCGGATAAAGGAATCGGTGGCACCGACCGCCTTCATAATGCTGATCTCAAGCTTGCGGCTGTACATCGTTATGCGGATGGTGTTGCAGATGATGACCGATGCGATGATGAGCAGCAGGAGCATAACGCTCAGGCTGGCGACGTAGACGATATTCTTGATGTTGACGATCTTCTGCGCGATGGCACGCTGATGGCGTACCGAAGCGACACCCTCGGTCTTTTCGAGGGCCTTGACCGTCTTATCGAACTTTTCGAGGTCCTTCAGATGCACCTCCGAGCCGTTGGGCAGGGGGTTGTCCCCTTCAAGATAGGAGGTGAACAGCTCCTGCTGGTCCTCGGTCAGATTCATACTGTCGAGCAGCTCGCTGAGGGCGGGGTCGCGCGGCTTGTAGATGGAGTCGGAGATGTTGTCCATCTTGCCGATCTTGGTGGAAAGGGCCTTAGCCTCGGCGTCCTCAAGCTCGGTATCGTAGTAGACCATAACGACATTCTGCTCCTGCAGAACGCCGAGGTATGCATTGATATTCTAGGTCAGCGCGAAGGCGACGCCCATTATAAGCATACAGGCGACCAGAACGCCGATGGAGGCAAGGGACATCAGTCGGTTGACCCAGACGTTCTTAAAGCCCTCGCCGATAAGATAACGGGTGCTTCTTGCATTCATCAAAGGTCACCGCCCATCATTTCAATATTAAACTCGTCACCCGAGGGGACGGTTGCGGGCGCAACGGGGAAATCCTCTGCGCTGGCGGCGTTGTCGGCAACGACGCGGCCGTTTTCTATCATAACTACGCGGCGGTTGAAGTCGCGCACAAGCTGATGCTCGTGGGTGACCATTACGATGGTGGTGCCGCGGCGGTTGATCTCGGTAAGAAGGTCGACGATCTCATAGGACATCTGCGGGTCGACGTTACCCGTCGGCTCATCGGCGATGATGAGGGAGGGGTTGTTGATGAGGGCGCGCGCCAGTCCGACACGCTGCTGCTCACCGCCCGAAAGCTCGGTCGGCTTGCAACGGGCCTTGGAGGCGAGGCCCACAAGGTTGAGGGCGTTGGCGACACGGCGGCGGATCTCCTGCTTGGAGGCACCGACGATATGCATCGCAAAGGCGACGTTCTCCGCGACGGTCATAGTCGGTATCAGGCGGAAATCCTGAAAGACGATGCCCATCGTGCGACGAAGCTGAGGGATCTGACGGCGCTTGATCTTGGACAGCTTGTAGCCGCTGACGGTGATCTCGCCCGCGCTCATCTTCTCCTCGCGCATAATAAGCTTCATAAAGGTGCTTTTACCTGCGCCCGAGGGGCCGACGACGAAGACGAACTCACCTCGGTTGATCTTCAGGTTGAAGTCCTGCAAAGCGTGGGTGCCGTTTTTGTAATTCTTGTAAACGCCGCGAAATTCGATCTGAGTGCGGCTGTTTGCTGGCTCAATGATATCGCGTTGCTTAGGCATAATTTCTCTCCTTATTAGAACAGGGACCGGTCAAGTAGATTAGTACTTGACCGGATTTGCGTTAAGATATTTCTTGACCATAAGTGCGATCTTGAAGACGATAGCGTGGTCAAATTCGCGCAGGTCAAGTCCGGTAAGCTTCTTGATCTTCTCAAGGCGGTAGACCAAGGTGTTGCGGTGAACGAAGAGCTTACGCGAGGTTTCGGAAACGTTGAGGTTGTTCTCGAAGAACTTCTGGATGGTGAAAAGGGTCTCCTGATCGAGATTTTCGATGGAGCTGTGCTTAAAGACTTCGCGCAGGAAGGTGTCGCACAGGGTGGTGGGCAACTGGTAGATAAGGCGGGCGATGCCGAGGTTGTCATAGCTGATGATGACCTTCTCGGTGTCGAAGACCTTGCCTACTTCAAGGGCGATCTGCGCCTCCTTGAAGGAGCGGGCGAGATCCTTGATGTTGTTGATGACGGTGCCGATACCGACGCTTGCGCGGGTATAGAACTCGCCCGACAGGGTATCCACGATGGAACGGGCAAGCTTCTCAAGGCTCTTGTTTTCCATACCGTCGTGAACTTCCTTGACGACGGCGACGTCGGTCTCGTTGATGGAGATGACGAAGTCCTTATTCTTGTCGGGGAAGAGATTCTGCATCACGTCAAAGACCGATACGTCGTTGTGGGCAGCGGTGCGCACAAGCAGAACGGTGCGCGCGACGTCGTTGTTGAAATGGAGCTCGCGCGACTTAAGGTAGATGTCGCCCGAAAGGACGTTGTCGAGAATGATATTCTTGACAAAGTTGACGCGGTCGTATTTCTCGTCATAGAATTGCTTGATATTGCTCAGGGCGATGGCAAGCAGGTCGGCGTAGCGCGCGGCCTGAGGGTCGACGCCCTCAACGAAGAGGATGTAGTTATTGGCATTGGCAGCGCCGAAGGGCTTATATGTATATGAACCCTTAACGAAGGCGTCGGCGTTGGTGGGGGGAGTAATGTTATGTACCTCTCCTATCCTGCCGAGGTTACTGCAAGAAATGACGGTGAAGCTCTCGTCCATAACACCGATGGTGCGGTCGATAGCCTCTCTCATTTGATGAACGATTCCCTGGAACAAGCGATTAGACATAGCTACATCTCCAATTTCAAGTGATTCCGACTTTTTAGAAAAATGAGCATCTTTGTCGGATTTATGTAAATCTCGTATGTCTATTTTACACAAAGGTCACAAAAATTTCAACCCCAAAACGCAAAAAACCACAAAAATAGTTACAAAATTGTTACAAATTCACACTTTGTTCATTTTATTACCTTTATTTGAAAAGAAAGTTGTAAATATAATGTTGTTTAATAAGGTAAAATTATGTTATGATAGTAATATATAGCGTTATCTACTCTTATATAAAGGAGAGGTATATATGACCGAGAACATCAAGGCGGTGCACCTTGCCGACGGAGTGGACGGCAGCACCATCATAACCGAGCCCTTCAAGACCTCGCGAGTGTCGGTCTGCGGATATCTGCCCCTTGAGGCCGATAGGGTGGCCGAATATTCGATGCTCAGCCTTCTGCTTTCCAACGGATGCGCCGATTACCCCCTGCCCAGAGGGCTCAATCAGCGGTTGGAGGTGCTCTACGGCGCGTCGGTGGGCTTCGACTGCATCAAGTCGGGCGACCGACTGCTTTTCGTGGCCAGCATCGTCTTTGCCGACGACCGATTTTTGCCCGAGCCGGTCTTTAACGATTGCGTCGACCTGCTGATGAAGATGCTCTTTGAGCCTGCGGTGGACGAGGGCGGATTTTTGGAGCACAATTTCCTGCGCGAGCAGCGTATGCAGATAGAGTATATAGAAGGTAAGATAAACGACAAGCGCGGCTATGCTCTCAGCCGTTGCGCCGCCCTTATGTGCGAGGGCGAGCCCTTCGGCCTGACCGAAACGGGCACGCTTGAGCAGGCGCGCCGAATGGACAGGCGCCGCGTATACGATGCGTGGAAGCGACTGCTTGAGCGGGCCAACTTCCGCATTAGTGTCATCGCACAAAAGGAGCATCCCGAGGTGTTCGAGCGGTTTTTGACCCTGCTCAAAAGATCGGGCAAGCGCGACCCCTATCCCGTCGAGACCCACAGGGTCCGTGATGCACGCGAGCAGGTGCTTCGTGTCGACGAGGCTATGCCGATAGCGCAGGGCAAGCTGGCGATGGGCTTCAGGATGGAGGATTTCGGGCCCGACTCGGTCAGTTATCCCGTAATGGTCTTTACCGACCTTTTCGGAGGCGGCCCCTACTCGATGCTCTTTTCAAACGTAAGAGAAAAGCAGAGCCTCTGCTACTACTGTGCCGCCCGTGCCGTTCGTTGCAAGGGTGTGATGACGGTGGACAGCGGAGTTGAATTTGACAAGATGGAGCAGACCGAAAAGGCGGTGCTCGAGCAGCTTGAAAGAATGAAAAAGGGCGAATTTACCGACGAGGAGCTCAGCGCCTCCAAGCTCGCCCTTTGCGGTTCGCTGCGTTCGGCCAAGGATTCGCAGGCGGTTATGGACAGATGGTACACTGAGCGGTGGTTTGACTCACCAAGACTGAGTCCCGAGCAGGTCGAACAGCAGATTCGCGGCGTTACCCGTGAGGATGTCGTGCGTGTCGCCAACGGAGTGCGGCTCGACACCGTATTCAGACTGGTTGCAAAGGAGGAAGCGAGATGAAAAAGAAGCTGCATCGCTTTGAGCGGCTGGGCGAGCAATATATCGAGGCTCAGCACGAGTCGGGGCTGAAGATAATGATATGCCCCAAGCCTGATTTTACGAGCAGTTATGCCCTTTTCGGCACCCGTTACGGCTCCACCGACACCCTCTTTCGCCTGCAGGGCGAGAAGGAGTTCTCGACCATTCCCGAGGGAACGGCGCATTTTCTGGAGCACAAGCTCTTTGAGAGCGAGGAGGGGGATGCCTTCGACCGTTTTTCAAAGACGGGCGGCGCGGCAAATGCCTACACCTCCTTCGATCGCACCTGCTACCTCTTTTCCTGCTCCGACCGATTTGACGAAAACCTTGACATTCTCCTCGACTTCGTTCGCCACCCCTATTTCACCGAGCAAACGGTGCAAAAGGAGCAGGGAATCATCGGTCAGGAGATCCGTATGTATGACGACGACCCCGGCTGGAGCGTCTCCTTCAATCTGCTCAAGGCACTTTACCATTGCCACCCCGTGCGCATCGATATCGCGGGCACCGTTGAGTCGATTGCCGAGATAAACGCCGAGGTGCTCTACAACTGCTACCGCACCTTCTACAACCCTGCCAATATGTTCCTGTGCGTCTGCGGCCCCGTTGATCCCGATGCCATTCTCAAAAAGGTGGAGGAGGTCTTTGCAGGGGCTGAGTCCAAGCCTATCGAAAGGGGCGTGCACGACGAGCCTCGCTCGATAGTCACCGACAGGGTCGAGACCAAAATGGCGGTTGCCCTGCCCCTTTTCTGCTTCGGATATAAGGAGGATTGCACCGCCTCGCCCGAAAAGACCCTGCGCGAGCGGATGGAGACCAATATTCTGCTCGAAATGATAGGCGGCCGCTCAAGCAGGCTCTACAACGAGCTTATCGAGCAGGGGCTCATCAACGATGCCTTCGACGCATCCTATTTCACCGGCTTCGGATATGCCGCCGAGATGTTCGAGGGCGAGTCGAAGGAGCCCGAAAAGGTTGCCGCCGCCATCAAGGGCGAGATAGAGCGCATCAGGAAGGAGGGCATCGACCCGTCCGAGTTTGCCCGTGCGAAAAATTCCCTTTACGGACGCAACGTAATGATGTATAATAGTGTGGAGCGGGTCGCGTCGGCCCTGACAAGTGCCGCTATCGAGGGGTATTGCCTCTACGATATCGTCGATGTCTTTGATTCCATCACCCTTGCCGACCTGCAAAAGCGCATAAACGAGCAGTTTGACCCTGCTTATTGCGCACTTTCTGTCGTCTGTCCTGCCGACAGTCAGAGTCAAGATTAAAAACAGATTGTGAGGCCTTGGTATGAATATTTTTAAGGACGCCCTTATCACCGTCCATCTTTTTGGCGGCATCGATATCAGCCTGTTTGGGCTTGTGCTCATTCTCGCCGGTGTTGTCGGCGGCTTGCTGATGATTTGGTATGGAAAAAAAGGCAGCGAACGGTTACAAAAGGTGTTTAACATCTGGGGCATCAGCCTCCTTTTGTTCGGCCTGATCTCAGGCTGCGGACTGAGTGCCGTCCTCGACACCACCGAAGCGGTCAAGACCGCTTCCTACATAACCATATTCGGCATCACCGTTCCTGCCGAGAGGGCCTTCTTTACCATCAACCTCGGCGGCGGTTACACTATCTATTGGTACGGTGTCATCATCGCCGTCGGCTTCCTGCTTGCCCTCATCTACGGAATGAAGCGTGCCGACCACTTCGGCATTGACCGCGACCGTATGCTCGACGTCATACTGGTCGGTATGATCGGCGCCATCTTCTGCGCAAGGCTTTACTACGTCCTTTTCGACGGTGTGCCGATGACGAGCATCTGGGATTTCTTTGCCATTCACGAGGGCGGCATCGCCATCTACGGCGGTGTCATCGGAGCCCTTCTTTTCGGCGGCATCACCGCCAAGATACGCAAGATAAACGTGCTTGCGATGTTCGACCTCGCCTGCCTCGGCTTTTTGATCGGCCAGTCGATCGGCCGCTGGGGCAACTTCATCAATCAGGAGGTCTACGGTCGGGCTACCGGCAGTAGCTGGTTCGGTATGACGGGAAGTCTCATCCGTCTCGACTACGGAAATGAGCTCGTCCATCCCCTTTTCTTATATGAGTCGCTCTGGTGCCTGCTCGTCTTCATCTTCCTGCATAAGCTGAGCAAGAAAAAGGCCTTCGACGGACAGATACTCTGCGGTTACGTCGTCCTTTACGGAGTCGGCCGCTTCTTCTTTGAGGGTATGCGCGACCACGAGTTCATCCTCAAGTTCGGCATCGGCATCAGCGTGTCGCAGGTGGTGTCCATCCTTGCCGTTATTGCGGGAGTTGCCCTCTACTTCATCCTGCGTGGCAAAAAGGCGCCCGAGGAAGCCTATGAAAATCAGTTTGAGGAGTTCTTCGACGACCCCGAGATGCTGGATGCGGCCTATCAGTTGCTCGACTGCTCTTGGGATGCCGACGATGACGAGGTCAGGGCGGCCTACGAGGAGAAAAAGGCCTATTTCGCCGATATCGAGACCGAAAACGACACTCAGCGCGCCAAGGTCGAGGCAAAGCTTGACGAGATCGATCGCGCTTATGAATACGTGACCAAGTCACGCAATACCAAGGAAGTTCAGGAGGAAGAAAATGGCACAGATAATTAACGGAAAAGAGATAAGCGAGGCCACCCGCGCCGACATTGCCCTCGAGGTAGCACAGCTTAAGCGTCAGGGCATCACGCCCGGACTGGCCGTCATCCTTGTCGGCGACGACCCTGCATCGAGGGTCTACGTCAACAATAAGAAGAAGGCTTGCGCTCAGTTGGGTATGCTTTCGGAGGAGTACGCGCTTGCCGCCGACACCTCGATGGAGGACCTGCTCAAACTCATCGACTCCCTCAACAGCCGCGATGATATTCACGGCATACTCTGTCAGCTTCCCCTGCCCAAGCACCTCGATGAAAAGGCGGTCATCAACGCCATTTCTCCCGAGAAGGACGTCGACGCATTCCACCCTGTCAACGTCGGCGGAATTATGATCGGCGACTACAAATTTTTGCCCTGCACGCCTGCAGGCGTTATGGAGATGCTTCGCCGCAGCAACATCGACGTTGCAGGCAAGCACTGCGTCGTTATCGGCCGAAGCAACATCGTCGGCAAGCCGATGGCTATGCTGCTTCTGCACGCTAACGCCACCGTTACCGTTTGCCATTCGCGCACTCAGAATCTCAAGGAGATATGCCGCACCGCTGACCTGCTTGTTGCATCGGTCGGCAAGGCGGGCTTCGTTACCGCCGATATGGTCAAGGAGGGTGCCGTCGTCATCGACGTAGGCATCAACCGTACCGCCGACGGCAAGCTTTGCGGCGACGTCGACTTCGCTGAGGTCGAGCCGATCGCGTCGGCCATCACTCCCGTTCCCGGCGGTGTCGGCCCGATGACCATCACTATGCTGATGCAGAACACCCTTGCCGCCGCCAAGTACAAGCTCGGTAAGTAGGCAAAACCCAAATTTGATTGAAAGGAGGACCGAGGGTGAAAAGACTTGTTGCCGTTTTGGTTGCCGTCTGCCTCTGCCTGACGGTGCTGGGCAGTTTCGTCGGCGCACAGGAATATATCGACCCCGATGAGCGCTTTGAGCTTGAACTCAGCGACGATTACACCCTGCTCGACCGCACCAATCTCAAGCAGAACGCGGAATTTATCACCCGTCTCGGCTCCTCCGTTGAAAACTTCGGCAAGGCTATGGCCGAGGGCGGAATTTATCTTTACGCCGCCACCGAGGACAACTCTCGGCAGGTGCAGGTCAAGGTGTGGACGGGCGACACTTCCGAGAGGATAGTTGATCTCGCCGCCCTTGATGACGACGGCCTGCTGACCGCCCGTAAGGAGATCGGAAATGCCCTTGTTTCCTCGGGCGACACCCTGCTCGAGACCGAGCAGACCGAGCGGAGCGGACAGGTCTTTTTCCGCTACCGCGTGCGCTCGGGCTCCGACCTTGAGAGCGACAATGAGAGCATCGGCTACTGCTTTGATCAGTATCTGACGGTGGTCGACGGCTGCTTCGTTGCCCTCCTTTTCTACAACTCGAGCGGCGAATTTTCTGCCGCTGAAACGGCCGAGAGCAAGGCCATCTTCGATGCCTTTAAGGTCAACCAAGCGGCCAAACGCGATTCCACGAGGAGCCTCGCTCTTTCAATTTTCAGCATCGTTATGCTGACGGTTGCGGTGGGAGTCGCCGCCTACGTCCTGTGGACCTTTGTGCGCGATCTGCTCATCAGGCGCGAGCGCCCCGAGCCGATTTCCGACCGCATAAACATACGCAGAAAGTAGTCGGACGTATAAAATGTTAATAAACGGGTGAACCCCGAACAAACAGGAGGATATACAAATGGAAAACTTAAAGAAGTATTGGCCCTTTTCTTTCAGGGGCGAGGACGTAGCCTCGATGATCGTTTCCATCGTCATTTACGTGGTGATTGGAATCGTGTCAGGCGTTGTGTGTGCCGTTATCGGCATTGCTCCCCTTATCGGCGATCTTATTTCGTGGCTGGTCGGCTCCCTTGTGGGAGTTTACACCTTGGTGGGAATTGTCCTTGCAGTTTTGAACTTCCTGAAGATCAAATAAGGAAACCGCAATAAGAAAGAGGTCGTTTGGAGATTTCCAAACGACCTCTTTTAACTTAATTTTTATTCTCCGGCGAGACGTTTTGCCATATCGCACAGCTCGTCATCGCTGTAAAACTCGACCGACAGGCAACCCTTTCCGTCGGAGCTCGTGATCCTGACCTTTCTGCCGAGCGATTGGGTCAGCGACAGCTCGACTTCCTTGTAAAAAGGCAGGGTCGGCTTGCTTTCGCCGCCCGACTTGGTTTTTTTGCCCTTGCCGAGCTTCTCAAGCTCGCGAACGGTTGCGCCGCCGCGCGCCATAGTGAGAGCGACCTCGCGCAGCTGCGGATCCTCAATGGCGAGCAGGGCTCGCGCGTGTCCTGCGGTGATCTCCCCCTTTTCAAGCGAAGAAAGCGCCTCGTCCGACAGGGCGAGCAGGCGAAGTGCGTTTGCGATGGCGGGACGGGACTTGCCGACCGCCTGCGCCACCTGCTCCTGAGTCAGCGAGAAGCGGTCCATCAGCGAGCGGTATCCGCGCGCCTCTTCAACGGGGTTGAGGTCCTCTCGCTGCAGGTTTTCGATCATAGCGATCTCGGCGCACTCGCGGTCATCGGTCTCTCTGATGATGACGGGCACCGTCTCAAGCCCTGCCATACGGCTTGCGCGCCAACG
>JAZQID010000003.1:0-3767 GCA_045540915.1 Acutalibacteraceae bacterium | reverse complement strand
CAAGGGCTACGGCACCAAGGAGCATATTGATGCAATACTGAAATACGGGCCCTGCGAAATTCACCGTATGAGTTTCCTTGGTAAGATATTAAAGGTCTAAGATATGAATATCGGAAAAATAGGCGAGAAGGGTGAGAAATTAGCAGCCCGTTTTCTTGAGAAAAAGGGGTATACTATAATTGCAAAGAATTTTCAGACTCGTTTTGGTGAGATCGATATCATCTGCCGAAATAAAGAGTATCTGGTCTTTGCAGAGGTGAAAACAAGAAGCGGACAATATCTGGTCAGCGGCAGAGATGCCGTCGGCACCGCCAAACAGCAAAGGATATTGAAGGCGGCTATACAGTATATGCAAAATGATCCCGTTGAACTCCAACCGCGTTTTGATGTGGTCGAGGTAGTGTTCGGTGATAAGGAATGTCAAATTGAACATATCGAGAACGCATTTGACGCAGGGGGACTGTATGGATTATTTTGATCTTCATTGTGATACTATATATGAATGTACATTAAGAGGGCAGGCGCTGTGGGAAAACAGGCTTGCCCTTTCTCTGTCCAAAGGTCAGGGCTTCGGCCGTTGGTGTCAGACCTTTGCGCTGTTTATTCCCGATAAATATAAAGGAAAACAGGCAGTTGATTTCTATGAGAAATTGCTTGATACCTATCGCACCGAATTGTCGAGGAATGTGCCCAATGTCGCCCATTGCAATAATGCGAGCGATATAACAAAGGCAGTTGAAAACTGCAAATGCGCCGCAATTTTGTCGGTCGAGAACGCCTCTGCGCTCGCAGGGGATATATCAAGGGTCAGCACCCTTTACGATGACGGAGTGCGGATGATGACTCTGACCTGGAACGGCGACAACGAGCTTGCTTCGGGGGTCAAGGGTAGCGGAGGAGGTCTTACCTCGTTTGGAATACGGGTGGTTGAAGAGATGGGGAGACTTGGTATGCTCTGTGACCTCTCGCACCTTAACGAGAGGGGATTTTGGGAGGTGGCGGAAATGGGTGTTGCCCCATTGGTAGCAAGTCATTCCAATCTCAAAAGCGTATGCGATAATCCGAGAAATCTTACCGATGAGCAGTTCAAGGCGATATGCAGATCGGGCGGTGTGATGGGCATAAATTTTTATAAAGAATTCCTTTGCGGCGACTCTTTCGAGAAGATATATGCCAACATTTGCTATGCGCTCGAACTTGGCGGAGAGGATTGCGTTGCCTTTGGGAGCGATTTTGACGGCGCCCAGATGGATTATCGCATAAATTCGGTTGACAAAATGGACAATTTGTGCGATTATTTATTGAGTAAAGGATTGAGTCAGCGAGTTTTGAATAAGCTTTGCTTTGACAATGCATTTCGTATGTTCAGAAAAGAGGAAATTTAATGTTCTACAACAGTACCCGTGACAAGAGCGTAAGTGTCACGTCAGCACGCGCCATCAACGACGGCATCTCAAAGGATGGAGGCCTGTTCGTCCCCGAAAAACTGCCGAATTTAGAGGCAAGCTTCTTTGAAGAATTAAAAGAGAAGGAATATGTTGACCGAGCGGCTGCAGTTCTCGGCCTGTTTCTGAGCGATTTTACAGAGGACGAGATCGACGCCTGCGTAAAGGGCGCCTATGTCGATACCTTTGAGGATAACGTTCCCGCACCCCTTAGCGATATGAGCGACGGCTCCTATATGCTTGAATTGTGGCACGGACCCACCTGCGCGTTCAAGGATATGGCTCTTCAGCTTTTGCCCCATCTGCTTACCCGTTCCTCTGCAAAGGTAAGTGACGGTAAGCGCACTGTCATTCTTGTTGCGACCTCGGGTGACACCGGTAAGGCGGCACTTGAAGGCTACAAGGATGTTGAGAACACCTCTATAATGGTATTCTATCCCGATCAGGGAGTCAGCCAGACCCAGAAGCTGCAGATGGCCACTCAGGAGGGCAACAACGTCTTCGTCTGCGCCATCAACGGCAACTTCGACGATGCACAGTCGGGTGTTAAGCGCATATTTACCGATAGTGCTATCGGCGCCAAGCTCACTGAAAACTCAATGGCATTTTCAAGCGCAAACTCTATCAACTGGGGCCGCCTGCTGCCGCAGATCGTATACTATATCTCAGCATACTGCGACCTGCTGAAGAATGATCCTCAGCTTGAGTCCTTCAACGTCGTTGTGCCGACAGGCAACTTCGGTAACATACTTGCCGCTTACTACGCTAAGTGTATGGGCGTGCCGATTGCAAAGCTGATCTGCGCTTCTAATCGCAACAGTGTCCTCTGCGACTTTATCCGCACGGGTACCTATGACCGCAACCGCGATTTCTATACTACCGTTTCGCCTTCAATGGATATTCTTATCTCCAGCAACCTTGAGCGTCTGCTTTATCATCTCAGCGGCGAGAACGATGCTCAGATAAACGAGTGGATGGATTCGCTGAAGAACACGGGCAAGTATACCGTAACCGATGAGGTTTTCGGTAAGGTCACCGACCTTTTCTACGGCGGATGTGCCGATGATGAGGCTACCAAGAATACTATTCACGACCTGTTTGAGAAATCGGGCTATCTTTGTGATACACATACCGCAGTTGCAGTGGCTGTATACAGGGAGTACCGCGAGAAAACTGGTGACACCCGTCCGACCGTCATTGTCTCGACCGCAAGCCCCTATAAGTTTGCGGCAGATGTTCTTGACGCGGTTGAAAAGGGAGCCGCCGACGGCCTTTCGGGCATCGAGGCTATGGATACCTTGTCTGCTAAGACGGGTACCGCTATTCCTGCAAATCTTTACGGACTTGCCAACAAGCAGGTCAGGTTTACCAAGGTTTGCGACCCCTCGCAGATGGACGAGGCGGTTTTCGACTACCTCAACATTAAATAATCAGCACTACGGCGCAGACCCGACGAGAGCCGGGTCTGTTTTTGTTAAAATAAGCGAAAGGAGGAATCGCGATGGCTCTGTTTGCGCTGTCCGACCTGCATTTGTCATTCAGTTCGGACAAGTCTATGGAGGTCTTTAAGGGGTGGGAGAACTACACCGAGAGGATCGAGAGAAATTGGCGCGCGACTGTCGGCGAGGAGGATACGGTTGTAATCCCCGGCGACTTTTCGTGGGAGATGAAGATCGAGAATGCCGTTGCGGATTTTTCTTTTCTCCATTCTCTGCCGGGCAAGAAGATATTGCTAAAGGGCAACCACGACCTTTGGTGGACCTCGATGAAAAAGATGAATGAGTTTTTGGAGTCTAACGGCTTCACCTCGATTCGTATTCTCAATAACGATGCTGTACTTGTCGACGATGTTGTAGTATGCGGAACAAGGGGCTGGCTTATTGAAGAGAGCGGAACCGACAGCAAGCTGATAAACAGGGAAGCATTGAGGTTGAGAATGTCACTTGAGGCAGGCAAAAAGCTCGGTGATGATCTCGTGGTCTTTTTGCACTACCCGCCTATAACCTTGGAGAACAGATGCGAGGAGCTGATCGCGGTTCTGAAGGAGTTTGATTGCAAGCAGGTCTACTATGGCCACATTCACGGAAACAGCGGAATTTACGCGGTAAACGGAGTGGTTGACGGAATAGATTATCAGCTTGTCTCCTGTGACCGAGTTAATTTCACTCCCGTAGGTATAAAGTGACAGTAAAAATATTGAAAAAACCCATAATTTTGTAAAAATAGCAGTAGAAAAATTATTACAGCTATGTTATAATACACTCGTATGCGAATTTATCAAGGAGGATTAAAATGTTACTGAAAGCAAACAACAAGGTTGAT
>JAZQID010000002.1:0-4304 GCA_045540915.1 Acutalibacteraceae bacterium | reverse complement strand
CCTTGTAGCTGCCGCGAGCGATGTCGTAGAGCTTCTTATACATTTCCTCGGGATCGCACCAATGGTTAGTCGGACCTGCGTCCTCCTCCTTCTTGGAGCAGATGAAGGTGCGGTTCTCGACACGGGCAACATCGTTCGGCTTGGTTCTGTGCAGGTAGCAGCCGGGAAGCTTCTCCTCGTTGAGCTTGATCATTTCGCCTGTCTTGACAGCAGTGGCACGCAGCTCATCAAGCTGAGCTTCAGATCCATCGATCCACATAACAGAATCGGGATTGACGAGTTCCTGAATCTTGGCTACAAACTCAAGAACCTTCTTATTGTTGGTCATTGTTATCATCCTTTCAACAAGCAATGGGGACATAAAAGTATGCTTTGTTAAACATTTAGCATACATATGTCCCAAATTTTCCTATTTTACATTATACACCACCCATTGTGGTTTTTCAATAGAAAAATCATTAATTTTTTGTGTATTTTCCTTGGTCGATGGGCATAGTCGCATAGGCGTTAAGGTCGTTGTCGCTTATATTCCCCGCCTGATACTCATAGAAGGCCTGCACGCCTACCATAGCGGCATTATCACCGCAAAGGCTCAGTTCGGGATAACAGAGGTTCCAGCCGCGCTTTTGACATTCCTCTTTTATTCTGCGGCGCAGTTCACTGTTTGCCGAGACGCCGCCCGCCATCACGATGGTGGTATGGCCGAGGTCCTCGGCCGCCTTTACGGTGGCACCGATAAGCATATCGCACACACGTCGGCGCAAAGCGGCCGCAAGGTCGGCAACGCATATCTCCTCGCCCTTCTGAGAGGCATTATGAACGGTGTTTATGACCGCTGTTTTAAGTCCCGAGAAGCTGAAATCGTAGGGGCAACCTGTTATGTGGGGGAAAGGCAAGGTGTACGCATCGGGGTTTCCGCTTTCTGCGACTTTGTCGAGGGCGATTCCACCGGGGTAATCCATACCCATTACGCGCGCCGTCTTGTCAAAGCACTCCCCTGCCGCATCGTCGTGGGTCCTGCCGATAATTCGGTAATCGGTGTAGCCGAGCACCTCAACTATATGACTGTGACCGCCCGAAACGACCAGACACAAGAAGGGCGGTTTTAGCTCGGGGCAAGTAATGTAGTTGGCGGCAATATGCGAGCGCAGGTGATGTACGGGTATGAGGGGCTTTCCTGCCGCGAGGGCAAGTCCTTTGGCAAAGTTGACGCCCACCAAAAGCGCGCCGATAAGTCCGGGGGCATATGTAACGGCAACGGCGTCGATATCGCTGAGGGTACAGCCTGCCCTGTCAAGCGCCTCCTGTGTGACCGCTACGATGGATTCAGCGTGACGGCGAGAGGCTATTTCGGGCACGACACCGCCGTATTTCTTGTGCTCCTCGACCTGAGTTGCAACCACGCTTGAAAGTACGCGGCGCTCCTCGGTGACTGCTGCGGCTGTCTCGTCACAGGAAGATTCAATTGCAAGTATTTTCATCGTTGATCACCTTCTGCATAGTAAGTCCGTCCTCGCGCGGAAAGGAATAAAAATTGCGCCGACGGGCCAATATTTCATACCCGAGGGAGAGGTAAAATTCCCTCGCTTTTTGGTTTGATTCACGCACCTCGAGCATCATCCTCTCGGCGCCGCGAGACGCACTTTGAGCTTCACATTCGGTAAGCATCTGCTTGCCCAAACCTTTGCGGCGGTAATCGGTATCGACACCGATAAGGTGCAGATATGCCACCTCATCAAGCATTTCGGTAACCGCAACGCCCACAAGCCGCTCATCCTCCCACACGGTCAGCACAAGGGAGCCCTTGTCCATTTCGGACAAAAAACTTGACTCAGACCACGGCTGATGAAGGCAGGCGGCGCAAAGTTCAGCAAGGGCTACCGCATCCTGCCGCTCGGCAGGGCGCATCACCGTCACAGTTGCTTGGCGACGCTATCCATCGCCTCATACATACGGTCGCGGCAAATGCGATACTCATCAAGTTTATATCCATATGGGTCGGGTATTCCCTTTCCGAACACGGTAGAGGAGTAACCAGCCGCCTTAAGCAGTTCGGCGTGACCCTCACTCATACAGACGATGAGGTCGGCGGAATCGAGCAGAGAACGGCTGATAACCTTGGCAGAATGGCCTGACAGGTCGATGCCCATCTCCTGCATCGCTATAACCGAGTTTTCAGAGGCAGGCATCCCCTCAGCAGCCGCAATTCCCGCGCTGTCGGCAACGGCATCAATGCCGTTCTCCTGCGCGTAGCGGTTGAAGATGGCCTGCGCCATCGGTGAGCGGCAGGTGTTGCCCGTGCATATAAACAGCACCTTTTTCATTCCATCCTATCCTTTCGTAACAGGTTAAAATCAACCCTTTGCCTCGTACCAGTCCTTACCGATGTGAACGTCGGCAGGCAGAGGCACCTTCATTTCAAAAGCTTTTTCCATTTCCTGAGTCAGTATCTGCGACGCTCTTTCGGCATCGGCCTGCGAGGCTTCGACGATGAGTTCGTCGTGTATCTGCAGTATCAGTCGCGCATCGAGTCCTTCTTCGCGCAGACGGTTCCAAACGCGTACCATTGCTATTTTAATTATGTCGGCGGCGGTACCCTGAATGGGTGCGTTGCGGGCCACACGCTCTCCGAAAGCGCGAAGCTGATGATTTGACGAGTTGAGCTCGGGCAGGTAACGGCGACGGCCGAGGGCAGTCTCGACGTAGCCCTTCTCCTGAGCCTGTGAGACCACGCGCGACATATATTCCTTGACACCGCTGTAACGCGCAAGATAATTCTCGATATATTGCTTGGCTTCACCGAAGGACACTCCGATGTCCTTGGCAAGCGAGAAGGGGCCGATTCCGTAGACGATACCGAAGTTGACCGCCTTTGCGCCCGATCTCATAACAGAGGTTACCTCATCAATAGGCACTCCAAAGACCTGCGATGCGGTTGCGGTATGAATATCGGCGCCGCTGTGGAAGGCCTCTATCATCGCAGGGTCGTCCGACATATGCGCCAGCACCCTCAGTTCGATCTGCGAATAGTCAGCATCGCACAGCACTCTGCCCTCGGGGGCAACGAAGAAGCGGCGCATCTGACTGCCAAGCTCGGTGCGAACGGGAATATTTTGCAGGTTGGGTTCGGTGGAACTGATACGGCCGGTTCTCGTTTCGGTCTGGTTGAAGTTGGTGTGTATCCTGCCGTCCTGAGCGACCTCTTTAACAAGTCCGTCACAGTAGGTGGATTTCAGTTTTGCAAGGTGTCTGTACTCTAAGAGCAGGCTGACCGCAGGATGCCTGTCGCGCAAGCCCTCAAGCACCTCAGCGTTGGTCGAATAGCCGCTCTTGGTCTTTTTGCCCGCAGGTAAGCCGAGTTTTACAAAGAGGGCCTCGCCAAGCTGTTTGGGTGAGTTGAGATTGAACTCATAGCCGACAAGCTCGTATATTTCCTTAACGATAAGTTCAATGCGCTCCTCAAGTTCTTGACCGAATTTTTCAATGCCGTCGGTGTCGACCAAAAAGCCGAGGTTTTCCATATCGGCAAGCACGCGGGCAAGGGGAAGTTCGATCTCCCTGAGCAATTTGCCCTGTCCAAGCTCGGCAATTTTATCCTCAAGGGCATCACAAAGGAGCGAGAAAGAGGCATAGGGCGCGAGGTCTTGGTCATCGACCGCAACGGCGCCGATGCCGTACTCACTGATAAGACGGGGAGCGTCATATCCGCTTGCAGAGGGATTGAGCAGGTATGCCGCAAGCGAGGTGTCGAAGCCGACCTCTGCCTCGGGGGCAATATGGTATAGCGCCTTTGCATCGTTGACTCGCAGAGTCCTGCCTGTCACAAACTGCGCTATCTCGTCCTGTGAAAGCGATGCGATCTTGCCGTCAGAAATGGCAACCGCGCCGAAATCGGTCAGCACGAGGTCGACCTTATCAGACATAGCGGCCGCATCGGCCTTTTCATAGCTTATCTGCTCGGCGGTATCGTCGAAGCTCAGCTGAACGGGTGCGGCATTGAGGCCGAGCCGCTCAATGAGCTTGAACATCTCAAGCCTTGCCAAACAGGAGGAGAGCTCCGCCTCCTTCATCGGTTGGGGACGGTAGGAGTTGATTTCGGTATCGATGGGCACCGTTGTGCAAATGGTGCCCAATGTGCGCGAAAGGTAGGCATTATCCTTATCGGCGGTCAGTTTCGCGCGCACGCCCTGCTTGATAAATGGGTCGTCGATGGAAGCGTAGACTCCGCCGAGGGAGCCAAACTGAGATATCAGTGCAACCGCCGTCTTCTCGCCGACTCCTGCGACACCGGGGATATTATCGGA
>JAZQID010000001.1:0-10308 GCA_045540915.1 Acutalibacteraceae bacterium | reverse complement strand
GGGTATCATCAGAATCACCCTCAAGTACGAAGCAGGCAAGCAGAAGGTTATCCACGGTCTCCGCAGAGTTTCCAAGCCCGGTCTCCGTATTTACTCCAACTGCGAAGATATGCCCAAGGTTATGAACGGTCTCGGCATCGCTATCGTTTCCACTTCCAAGGGTATTATGACTGACAAGCAGGCTCGCTCGGCAAACGTCGGCGGCGAAGTCCTCGCTTTCGTCTGGTAAGGGGGTAATCGGTTATGTCAAGAATTGGAAAGAAGCCGATCGCTATCCCTGCCGGTGTTGACGTAAAGGTCAACGGACAGGAAGTTACAGTTAAGGGACCCAAGGGCACCCTTACTCAGATCATCCGCAGTGAGATCGCTGTCGCGGTTGAGGGCAACGAGATCCTCGTTACCGCAACCAACGACACCAAGCTGACCAACTCTCTGCACGGCCTCAGCCGTACCCTGATCGCCAATATGGTTGAAGGTGTAACCAACGGTTACAGCAAGACCCTCGAGATCAAGGGCGTCGGTTACCGTGCTCAGAAGCAGGGAAGCAATCTGGTATTGAACCTCGGATTTTCGCATCCGGTTATCATACCTGAAATCGATGGAATCAAGATCGATGTACCCGACCCGAACCAGATCATAATTTCCGGTTCCGACAAGCAGGTCGTTGGCCAGTTTGCCGCCGAAGTCCGCGAGAAGCGCCCGCCTGAACCCTATAAGGGCAAGGGAATTCGCTATCAAGGCGAATACGTAAGGCACAAAGAGGGCAAGGCCGGCAAGGGCGGAAAGAAGTAAAGGAGTGAGATAAATGGTTACTAAGCCAGACAGCAATAAAGCAAGATTGCATCGTCATGTCCGTGTACGCGGCAAGATTAGCGGTACTGCTGAGCGTCCTCGTTTCAACGTTTTCCGTTCCAACACCAACATTTACGCTCAGATCATTGATGATATCACCGGAACTACTCTGGTGAGCGCCTCCAGCGTCGAAAAGGATTTCGGCTACGGCGGCAACAAAGAGGCTGCGTTCAAGGTTGGCGAACTGATCGCCGAGCGCGCTGCTGCAAAGGGTATCACCGAGGTTGTATTTGACCGCGGCGGATACATCTATCACGGCCGCGTCAAAGAACTGGCCGAAGGTGCCCGTAAGGGCGGCCTCAAGTTCTAATTAAGGGAGGAGATTACTTTTGGCTACTAAAATTGACGCATCTACCCTTGATTTGCAGGAGCGCATGGTAGCGCTGAACCGCGTATCTAAGACCGTAAAAGGCGGCCGCATTATGAAGTTCACCGCTCTGATGGTTGTTGGTGACGGCGCCGGACACGTAGGCTTCGGACTCGGTAAAGCCCGTGAAGTTCCCGATGCTATCCGTAAGGGTATCGAGGATGCAAAGAAAAATATGATCACCGTATCTCTCAAGGGAACCACCATTCCCCACGAGATCATCGGCAGCTTCGACGCCGGCCGCGTGCTTCTTAAGCCCGCCGCTCCCGGTACCGGTGTTATCGCCGGTGGCGCCGTTCGTGCCGTACTTGAGCTTGTAGGTATCAAGGATATCCGTACCAAAGCTCTTCGTTCCAACAATCCCTGCAACGTTGTCAGGGCTACGATCGACGGCCTGTCCAAGCTTCGCAACGCGGACGAGGTAGCCGCTATCCGCGGTAAGTCGGTCAAGGACATCATAGGTTAAGGGGGAGCAACACATGGCTACTAAGAAAAAGGTTGCAAGCCTTCAGATCAAATTGGTCAAGAGCCTGATCGGCTCCAAGAAAGACCAGATCGCTACCGCTGAGGCACTTGGCCTGCGCAGAATCGGCGACATCGCCGTTCAGCCTGACAATGCACAGACTCAGGGTAAGATCAAAAAGATCAACCACTTGGTTGAGATCATCAACGCTTAAAGTTTAGGGAGGTGCAATCAAATGAAACTGCATGAGCTTACTGCAGTCCCCGGCTCGAAGTTCAAGGCTAAGCGCGTAGGTCGCGGCCACGGCTCCGGTTGGGGTAAGACCTCTGGTAAAGGCCATAAGGGTCAGAAAGCCCGCTCCGGCGGTGGTGTTCGTCCCGGATTCGAAGGCGGTCAGATGCCCCTGAGCAGAAGACTTCCTAAGAGAGGATTCAACAACATTTTTGCTGAGAAGCCCGTCGCGATCAATGTATCCGACCTCGCAAAGTTTGAGGCCGGCGCAGTGGTTGATACTGCTGCACTGATCGAGAAGGGAATCATCAAGAAGGCTCCCTACGGAGTCAAGGTTCTCGGCAAGGGCGAACTCAAGACCAACCTCACCGTGAAACTTACTGCTTATTCGGAAACTGCGAAACAGAAGATTGAAGCAGCAGGCGGAAAGGTTGAGGTGATGTAGTTGTTAGACGTTCTGAAAAACGCTTGGAAGGTCAAGGAGATCCGCAACAAGATATTCTTCACCTTGTTCGTCATACTGATCTTCCGTATTGGTTCTGTAATTCCGGTTCCGTTCATTGATGTTAACGGACTCAAAGAGACCATCGCAGGTACTAGCGGCGTAAACGAATTCTTCAGCTACATTTCCGCACTGACAGGTGCCGGACTCCAGTACGGCGCAATTTTCGCAATGTCAGTTACCCCGTACATTAACGCATCCATCATTATGCAGCTGCTTTCAACTGCATTCCCCTTCCTTGAGCGCATTGCCAAGGGCGAGGACGGCCCCAAGCGTATCGCAAAGTATACCCGTGTGGCCACCGTCATCCTTGGCTTGATTCAGGGAATGGTCTACTTCTTCTGGTTGAAGAACAGCGGACTTGTTGACTCGGCGATCAATATCTGGTTTGCCGGATTCGTCATCGTCTTCTGCTTCACCGCAGGATCTGCTGTTATGATGTGGCTCGGTGAGCGCATCGACGAGAAGGGCATCGGCAACGGAATCTCCATTCTGTTGTTTGCCGGTATCGTCTCCCGCGTTCCCAACGGAATTGCGTCACTTTGGGATAGCATCTTTAATAAGCAAGAATATGTCAGCGCCATTGTCGTGCTGCTCGTATTCCTTGTAATCATTGCTTTCATCGTATGGATGACCAATGCCGAACGCCGCATCCCGATCCAGTACGCTAAGCGCGTCGTTGGTCGCAAGATGTACGGTGGTGCAAGCCAGCATCTTCCTATCCAGATCAATCTGGCGGGTGTTATGCCGGTCATCTTTGCCAGCTCCTTCCTTTCCATTCCGTCTATGATCCTCGCGTTTATGGACACCTCTAAGGAAACGCTGCTTATGAAGATCTGCTATCAGTTCTCTTACCGTGGAGTATTCTACATTCTTCTCTACCTCGCTATGATCATCGGATTTGCATACTTCTATGTATCTATGCAGTACAATCCCGTTGAGATGGCCAACAACCTGAGAAAGAATAACGGTTCCGTCCCCGGAATCCGTCCCGGTCAGCCGACTGCAGATTATCTGAGTAAGATCATCAACCGTATCGTCCTGATCGGTGCTATCTTCCTCGGCGTGCTGGCAATTCTCCCGATCATCACCTCTAACTTCATCAGCATTGATATCGCCCTCGGCGGAACATCCCTGCTGATCGTCGTCGGTGTTGCTCTGGATACCGTACGCAGTCTTGAATCCCAGTTGATGATGCGTCATTACAAGGGCTTCCTCGACTAATTGACACTATCAATGTGCGCGGTCGCGCACCGCGCACATTGTCCTCAGTTAAGGAGATTGGTATGAAACTGATATTGCTTGGCGCCCCCGGTGCCGGAAAAGGTACGCAAGCTGAAATAATTTCCGAAAAGCTCTCCATCCCTGCGATCTCTACCGGTAACATCATCCGTGCCGCGCTGAAGAACGAGACACCGATGGGCCTTGCCGCTAAGTCCTATATGGACGCAGGAAACCTTGTGCCCGATGACATCGTTATCGGAATCATCAAGGAGCGCTTGGCGGAAGAGGATTGCGCAAATGGTTTCATTCTTGACGGATTTCCTCGTACGATTCCTCAGGCGGAAGCTCTCGAGGAGTTGGGAGTTTCGATCGACCGCGTTATCTCTATTGAGGTAGCCGACGAGAAGATCGTTACCCGTATGTCAGGCCGCCGCGTCTGTCCTAAGTGTGGCGCAAGCTACCACGTAGAGTACAAGAAGCCCGAGGTCGACGGCATATGCAATGTCTGCGGCGACAAGCTCGCTCAGCGCAAGGACGACGCACCCGAAACGGTGCTCGAGCGCCTTCGCGTATATCACGAGCAGACCGAGCCGCTGAAGTCCTTCTACGAGAAGTTCGGAAAGCTGAAGATAGTCGTCGGACAGGAAGATGTCAAGGATACAACCGCCCTGACACTTGCCGCCCTCGAGGACTGATCTATGATAATAGGTGCGCCGCGCAGCACCTGCCAACAATTCAGTAAAGCGCGGAGAAACGGTGGTAAACATGATCGTGCTCAAAACTACCCGTGAGTTGCAACTTATGCGGGAAGCTTGCAGAATATCTGCAGGAGCACTTTCGGTTGCGGGAAAGGCGGTTGAGCCGGGCATCACGACCGCTGAGATCGATAAGATCGCTTACGATTACATTCTTTCTCAGGGCGGTGAGCCTAACTTCCTCAACTATAACGGCTATCCTGCAACGGCATGTATTTCCATAAACGATGAGGTGATTCACGGCATCCCCAGCACCAAACGCGTCATCAAGGCGGGCGATATCGTCAGCATTGACCTTGGCGCGCGGTTTGAAGGATATAACGGCGACAATGCTGCTACATTTGCCTGCGGAGATATCTCCGACGAGGCGAAGCGGCTGATTGACGCGACGCGCGAGAGCCTGTATGCAGGCATCGCCGCAGCGGTCTATGGCAACAGGGTCGGCGATATCTCAAACGCGGTGCAGCGGTATGTCGAGGCGCGCGGTTACTCGGTGGTCAGAGAATTCGTGGGCCACGGCGTAGGCGCGAGCCTACATGAAGCGCCTGAAGTACCGAATTTCGGAAGATCCGGTCACGGTCCCAGACTGATGCCGGGAATGACTCTCGCCATTGAGCCGATGATAAATCTCGGCAGGGCGGACGTCAATGTTCTTCCTGACGGTTGGACGGTCAAAACGGTTGACGGAAAGCTGTCTGCTCACTTTGAGCATACGATAGCTATTACGTCGGACGGCCCCGTGATCCTGACGCAATGTTAGGGCTCGAAAGGGGACGGGTGGTCATTTCCCTTGCCGGTAAGGATAAGGGCAGGCTGATGGTGGTGCTTAGTTTCACCGACCGCGAGGTCCTGCTTACCGACGGCAAGCTCAGACCTCTTGAACGTCCGAAATCGAAGAACATTCGCCACGTCGCTTTAACCGAACGGATTTTGGATTCGGGCGAAATGGCAACGAACCGCAGACTTCGCAGTGCATTAAACCTGCTGAAGTCTGAACAGCGATAGGGAGGTTGTTTCATGTCCAAATCGGATATGATTGAGATTGAAGGTACAGTAGTAGAAGCTCTGCCTAATGCAACGTTTAAGGTCGAGCTTGAAAACGGACATCAGATCGTAAGCCACATTTCCGGCAAGCTGCGTATGAACTACATCCGCATACTCCCCGGTGACAAGGTGGTCGTCGAGATGTCCCCGTACGATCTTACAAAGGGACGCATTACCTGGCGTACCAAGTAAGAAGGAATCATCCCTCGGATGAATAATCGTTACTTTTTAGGAGGTATACACAATGAAAGTCAGACCTTCTGTCAAAAAAATTTGCGATAAGTGCAAGGTTATCAAACGCAAGGGACGTATCATGGTTATCTGTGAGAACCCCAAGCATAAACAGCGTCAGGGCTAACCTGCGCTAAGCAATTTTATGGAGGTGCAATAAACACATGGCACGAATTGCTGGTGTTGACCTGCCGAGAGAAAAGCGGGTCGAAATTGGATTAACCTATATCTACGGCATCGGCCGTAAGACTTCGAATGACATCCTCGCCGCAACCGGAATCGATCCCGATATCCGTGTAAAAGACTTGAGTGAGGACGACATTTCTAAGCTCCGCGAATATATCGATCATAATCTTCAGGTCGAAGGCGACCTGCGCCGTTCTGTAGCGCTTGACATCAAGCGTCTTGTCGAGATCGGATGCTACCGTGGCCTTCGTCACCGCAAGGGCCTGCCCGTTCGCGGCCAGCGCTCTAAGACCAATGCGCGTACTCGCAAGGGTCCGAAGAAGACCATCGCTAACAAGAAGAAGTAAGATAGGAGGAAGAACGTTATGGCACAGGCTAAGAAAGCCACTGTTACTCGCAGACGCCGCGAGAAGAAGAATATCGAAAAAGGCGCCGTCCATATTCAGTCTACCTTCAATAACACCATTGTTACCATCACCGACGTTCAGGGTAATGCGATTTCCTGGGCATCCGCTGGTGAGCTTGGCTTCCGTGGATCCAGAAAGTCGACTCCCTTTGCCGCACAGTCTGCAGCAGAGACCGCAGCTAAGGCAGCAATGGAGCATGGCTTGAAGACGGTTGAGGTCTATGTTAAGGGACCGGGAGCAGGCCGTGAGGCTGCTATCCGCGCACTCCAGACCGTAGGTCTTGAGGTCGTTCTTATTAAGGACGTAACTCCCATCCCCCACAATGGCTGCCGTCCGCCCAAAAGAAGACGCGTATAATTATTGGAGGTGTTCTAAATGGCTAGATATACCGGACCGGTATGTAAACTTTGCCGCCGTGAAGGAGAAAAGCTTTTCCTGAAGGGTGCAAAATGTTATTCCGATAAATGCCCGATCGCTCTGAGAAATTTTGCTCCGGGCCAGCACGGAAAGGGCAGAAAGAAGACCTCTGAATATGGTCTTCAGCTTCGCGCTAAGCAGAAGGCAAGACGTTACTACGGTGTTCTTGAAGGTCAGTTCAGACATTATTTCGAGATGGCTGAGCGCAAGACCGGCGTTACAGGTGAGAACCTGCTCCGCATCCTCGAGAGCCGTCTTGACAACATTGTCTACCGTCTTGGCTGGGCAAGCTCCAGAGCCGAAGCAAGACAGCTCGTCGTTCACAATCACTTCACCCTCAACGGCAAGAAGGTCAACGTTCCTTCTCTGCTCGTAAAGGCCGGCGATGTTATCGCTATCAAGGCTGACAGCCGCGACAGCGTTAAGATCAAGGAAGTGCTTGAAGCTAACGACGGACGTCCCGTACCGCAGTGGCTTGATGTCAACAAGGAATCATTTGAAGCCAAGGTTGTGAATCTTCCCGCACGCGAAGAGATCGATGCACCTGTACAGGAGCAGTTGATCGTTGAGTTCTACTCCAAGTAATATTGATTAGTATTACAGTAATTCATGACATTATAAGGAGGGTTTTGAATGATTGAAATTGAGAAGCCCAGAATTGATATTGAAGATGTCAGCGCCGACGGCAGCTACGGCAAGTTTGTCGTAGAGCCCCTTGAGCGCGGATACGGTATCACCCTCGGAAACAGCCTGCGCAGAGTTCTGCTCTCCTCGCTTCCGGGCGTTGCCGCAACTTCAATTAAGATTGATGGCGTGGTACACGAATTCTCCACGATCCCCGGTGTTAAGGAAGATGTAACGGAGATAGTTCTCAACATCAAAGGCCTTGATGCAAAGCTTCATACGGAGAGTTCTAAGACTGTCTACATCGAAGCCGAAGGTCCCTGCGAGGTTACCGGAGCATCTATCAAGGCTGACGCTGAGGTAGAGGTTCTTAACCCCGACCTGCATATTGCAACCGTCGGCGAAGGCGGCAAGCTCTTTATGGAGATCACGCTCGGAAAGGGCAGAGGATATGTCCCCGCTGAGCGCAATAAGCCGCAGCAGTCTGTTGTAGGTGTTATCCCTGTTGATTCCATCTACACACCTGTTCTGAAAGTTAACTATACGGTAGAGAATACCCGTGTCGGTCAAATGACTGATCTGGACAAACTGAACCTCGAGGTGTGGACTGACGGTACCTGTACCGCTCAGGAAGCAGTTTCGTTGGCAGCCAGAGTCATCACCGAGCATCTTAACCTGTTCGTAGACCTCTCCGGCGATGCATTCGCAGGCGAGATCATGGTTGAGAAGGACGACAAGGGCAAGGAGAAGGTCCTCGAGATGACTATCGAGGAGCTCGACCTGTCTGTTCGTAGCTTCAACTGCCTCAAGCGTGCAGGTATCAATACCGTTGAAGACCTGATTAGCAAGACTGAAGAAGAAATGATGAAGGTTCGTAACCTTGGTAGAAAATCTCTTGAAGAGGTTGTTTCCAAGCTGGCTTCGTTGGGCTTCGGTCTGAGCGAAGAGGACGATTAAGTCCCGTACTTTAAGTATCAAGGAGTGAAAGAAGATGCCAGGTACCAGAAAACTCGGCAGAAAGAGCGATCATAGAACCGCTATGCTGCGCGGCATGGTAACCTTCCTTTTCGAGAACGGAAAGATCGAGACTACCGATACCCGTGCGAAAGAGGTTCGTGCTGTTGCTGAGAAATATATCACCATCGCAAAGGACAACAGTCTTGCTTCCAAGCGTCAGGTCATGGCGTTTGTTACTAAGGAAGATGTCGTTTACAAGCTGTTCAACGAAATCGCGCCCAAGTATTCCGATAAGAACGGCGGTTACACCCGCATTACTAAGATCGGACCCCGTCGCGGTGACGCTGCAGAGATGGCGATCATCGAGCTTCTTTAAGCTATAATTTTTAAGCCGTAGGGAAATCCCTGCGGCTTAATTTTTTTGCCTGCTTGACTATGCACGGCGACCTTAGTATAATAAAAACATAATGATATCCGGAGGTCAAATGATGAAAAAATGCATTTTCGGTATACTTGCCCTGTCTATCGCCGCTATATTGATCTGCGGTATGACCGCCTGTACACCGCAGGACAGTGCTGAGAGCAGCTCGGCATATTCATCAAGCAAGACTCAAAACTCTTCTCAGGAGACCTCCTCGGTAGAATCAAAGATAGAATACAAAGAGGAAGAGTGGCGTTTGCATCCTCAGGATTACAAACTCATTGCCTTCACCTTTGACGACGGCCCCGAGGGCGATACGGTCGACGGAAATTATCCGTCGGTCAAGCTCGCCAACCTCTTTGAACAGTACAACGGAAATGCAACCTTCTTCCTGATCGGAAGTAGGTTGGAGAAAGACGGCGCGGAAATCCCGAAATATCTCTTGTCAAAAGGCAACGAGCTTGCCAATCATTCATATAACCACGCCGATAGCGCGCAGATGAAGGCTATGACTCCTGAAGCCTTGCGTAAGGAGGTTCTCGGTTGCAGCGATCTGATAGAGCAGATGTGCGGAGTTAAGCCGAAGTTTTTCAGGGGCGGCAACTATGCGAGATGCCCTGAAATGTGGGAACTGCTTAAGGAGGAAAAGTTACCCGCAATCTTGTCATATAAGGGCTTCAGCGACTATGTCGGCGGAACAGATACCCCCGAGAGCATATCGAATTATCTGATCAAGACCGACATTCCCGACGGCGCTATAATGGGTATGCATTCGAGCAATATGAATTGTGTAACTCCCGACGGATTGGCCATAGCCCTGCCTCAGCTTTACGAAAAGGGGTACCGCTTCTGTACTCTGTCCGAGCTGTTCGAATTCAGGGGAGTGACCTATGACGATCTTCCCGAATATTGCTATTTAACAAGAATAAGCCTCGACCCGATGGGCGAAGCCGACATCAACGGAAGAATACTCAAAGAATAGAAAAGACCCCACACTTGTCGTAGACAAATGTGGGGTCTTACATGCATAAGAGTAACCAAACGGAGCAGAATTGAGGTAAGAGTAAGCAAAAGTAAGTCGACGAGTTTATTTTTTCAAATTGATCACCTCTGCAGATAATATAGCATGTGGAATGACATGTGGAATGAAATATTGCTACGCAATATGAAATAAAATAAATCCCTCATACGCCGCAGCGTATTTCATAGCGTCAGCTATTTCATAATGCATAACGTTATTTCACAAATCCCGTAAGGGATTTATTTCATTGAAAAGGAACACCCTTTGTTCAAAAACAAAGGGTGTTCCTTTTCTGGTGCGGATAAGAGGACTTGAACCTCCACCGAGTTGCCCCGACTAGAACCTGAATCTAGCGCGTCTGCCGATTCCGCCATATCCGCATATAAAACGCATTAAGCGCAAGGACTATTATATAACCCACACCGCCCTGTGTCAAGTCTTTTTTTGACCCGCTTGCAAAAAACTTGCAACTGCTGTATTATATAAAGTATGAAAGGAGGGAAAGGCCGTGAATCCGATAGGACTCTACCTGCACGTACCCTTTTGCGTGCGCAAATGCGGCTACTGCGACTTTTACTCGGTCTGCGACCTCTCGCTCGCCGATGC